>NZ_JBHUSG010000010.1:2975-232268 GCF_042673745.1 Kitasatospora sp. NPDC057015 | reverse complement strand
GCCCCCGGGGGGCGGGCGGGCGGGGGGGGGGGGGGGGGGGGGGGGGGGGCGGGCCGCGCGGGGCCCCGGTGTGCGTGTGCCGGCGTTCGCCGTCCCACGGGCCTCACTCCTCGACGAGGAGCTTCTCCCGCAGCTGTGCCAGGGTCCGGGCGAGCAGCCGGGAGACGTGCATCTGGGAGATGCCCACCTCGGTGGCGATCTGCGACTGCGTCATGTTCCGGAAGAACCGCAGGACCAGGATCTTCTGCTCGCGGGGCGGGAGTTGGGCCAGCAGGGGCTTGAGCGACTCCCGGTACTCGACGCCCTCCAGGGCCTCGTCGGTCGTCCCCAGGGTGTCCGCCACGGCCGGCGACTCGTCGTCGCTGTCCGGCACGTCCAGCGACAGCGTGCTGTACGCGTTGGCGGACTCCAGGCCCTCCAGCACGTCCTCCTCGGAGATCCCGAGGTGCTCCGCCAGCTCGTGCACGGTGGGCGAGCGGCCGTGCCGCTGGGAGAGCTCGCTGGTCGCCGTGGTCAGCGACAGCCGCAGCTCCTGGAGCCGGCGCGGGACGCGGACCGCCCAGCCCTTGTCCCGGAAGTGCCGCTTGATCTCGCCCACGATGGTCGGCGTCGCGTACGTGGAGAACTCCACCCCGCGCTCGTGGTCGAAGCGGTCCACCGACTTGATCAGGCCGATGGTGGCGACCTGGGTCAGATCGTCCAGCGGCTCGCCGCGGTTGCGGAAGCGCCGGGCCAGGTGCTCCACCAGCGGGATGTGCATCCGGACCAGCTGGTTGCGCAGCTCCACCCGCTCGGCGGAGCCCTCCGGCAGCGCGGAGAGCCGCACGAACAGCGCCCGGGCGGCCTCCCGGTCCGGCGCCCCGGACCGGTGCGGGGTCGGCTGGGCGGGCACGGCGGCGCGCACCGCCGTGCCGGCCGCCTCGGTCGCGTCGGCGGCCGTGACGTCCGCGGTGTCCTGGTCCGGCAGTGCGGCCGCCGGCTCGGTCGGCCGAGGTGCCGACGGCTCGGCCGCGGGCTCGGTCGACTGCGGCGTCGACGGATCGGACGTCGGCTCGGTCGGCTGGCTCATCCGGTGGGCGTCCTTCGGGTGCGCGTCGTCGTGGGTGGCGAGGCCGGGAACGCTCGCCTGGGGCGGTACGGCCGCTCCGGCCGTCGCGAGGGCGCGGGCCTCCGCGCCGGCAGCCGTGTCGGCGGAGCCGGCCGTTCGCCGGTCGGTACCCGTACGGTCCAGATCACTCACGGCCATTCCCCCGTTCCGTTCCGGGAGCGCCGGGGCCGCGGTCGCGGCCCCGGAGTCATCTCTGTGGTCGTACCGCCTGGGGCGGTACCGGGAGCCGTACGCGCGGCCCGGGTGGTGCCGGGCGTACGGCCCTTGCTCGGTGGTTCGTCGTGCGCCGCGCCTGCGCGCGGCGGCACTACGGGTGGGCCGGGGATCCGCCGCGCTTCTTGTGCAGGCTGATCGACACCGTGTTGTCCTCGCTGACGGAGGAGTCCACCTCGCCCGCCAGCGCGGAGAGCACCGTCCAGGCGAAGGTGTCCCGTTCGGGGGCCCGGCCGTCGGTGGTCGGCGCCGAGACCGTGACCCTGAGCGAGTCGCCGACCAACCGGAACTCGCAGCACAGGACCGACCCCGGCACCGCCTGCTGGAGCAGGATGGCGCAGGCCTCGTCCACCGCGATCCGGAGATCCTCGATCTCGTCCAGGGTGAAGTCCAGCCGGGCCGCGAGGCCCGCCGTCGCTGTTCGCAGCACCGAGAGGTAGGCCCCCGCCGCGGGCAGCCGGACCTCCACGAAGTCCTTCACTCCGGGCTCGCCGTCGATCTGGGACACCCTCACCTCCTGGGTGACGCGCTGTGCTTCCGGCCCCGAGGCCGCGGCACTGTCTGTTGCTTGGCTCAACTGCTTCGCCCCAACTGTCCAGAGGGGTGGTGCGGTACGTACCGGTTCATACCCCGGTAGGGGTGGCCGGACGCCGCGCATCCGCCCGAGACGTTACCGCGATCAGTGGGCGGATGTCGCGATCCTTGACCGTCGTCACGGGAACGGGCGACTCCGGCACCAGGGGTCACTCATGGTAAGTCCTCGCGACGTAGGGTGGCAGGGGGTTGACGCCACCGGCTTTCGGGCGGGTGCGGGCCGGCGCGGGTCAGCGGCGGCCGGCCTCCGCCAGCGCGTCGTCGGTGAGCCGGAAGGTCGTCCACCCGTCCATCGGGACGGCGCCGAGCGACTTGTAGAAGTTGATGGACGGCTCGTTCCAGTCGAGCACCGACCACTCCATCCGGGAGTAGCCGCGTTCGACCGCGATCCGGGCCAGCTCCAGCAGCAGCGCCTTGCCGTGACCGCCGCCGCGGGAGGCCGGACTGACGTACAGGTCCTCCAGGTAGATGCCGTGGGTGCCGCGCCAGGTGGAGAAGTTCAGGAACCAGAGTGCGAAACCGACCGGCTCACCGGTGCTGTCGTCCTCGGCGATCAGGCCGAAAAGCGCCGGGTTCGCGCCGAACAGCGCCTCCCGCAACTGCTCCTCGGTGGCCTGCGCCTCGTGCAGCGCCCGCTCGTAGTCCGCGAGCTCGCGGATCATGGAGCGGATGACCGGGACATCGGTTATGGCGGCGGTACGGATCATGTTGTCGAGGGTACTCAAAGCGCCGGCCGGGCGGGATGTGCCGATCCGGCGGGGCCGGCGGGCGGCTCACTCCTGCTCGTCCCAGGCCTGGATGGACGTCTGGTCGACGATCCGGCCGTCCCTGAGGTCGGCGACCGAGGTGCAGAGCACCTTGACCCCGTCCGGGTACAGGCAGGACTCCATGAAGGCGACGCGGTCGCCCTGGACCACGACCTGCTCCAGTTTGTGGGTCATCTCCCGGCCGTAGACGTCGGCCAGCATGGCGCTGATCTCGGTACGGCCGTGCATGACCAGGGGGTGGCTCGGCTGGGTCTTGTGGTCGACCATGCGGAGCTCGGCGTCGTCCGCGTACAGGGCGAGCAGTGCGCCGGCGTCCCGGTGTTCGATGCCCTCGCGGAGCGCCGTGGTGTCGAAGGCGGTCGGTGCCGCCGTGGTGCCCATGATGTCCCTCCTCCGGTTGGTCCAAGTGGTACCAACGAGCCTACGCCCGACAGCTCAACTGGGCCCCGCCGTGCCCGGATAGGGAGCCGGGCCGGGGGCCGGGGACGGCGCCCCGGAGCGGGCCGCGAGGGGCCGCCCGAGGGCCGCCCGGGGGGCCGCCCGGGGCGGTGCCGGCGGCCGGGATCGGCTCGCCCGTGAGCACCGGAGCACCGCGAGCACCGGGGGTAGGTGCTGGCGGCCGGGGCGGGGGTGCCGGTGCCCGCGGCCTCCCACGGGCCCGCCCGGCACCCGGCCCGACACCCGCGCAAGGGCGCCGGCCGGCCCGGCCCGCGCCCCTCGGCGCCGCCGGGTCGGACGATCCGTCATCCGGCGGCGGGCGGTCCGACCACCCACCCGGGAGCGGTTCATGACGGCGGGCCACCCGGCCGGGTCGGCGGGCGGGGCGGGGAGGCGGCCCGGCGGCGCCCGGACAGCACCGCGCCCCCGCTCGTCGGACGAGCGGGGGCGCGGTGAGGGGTTCCGACCAGGCGTCAGGCCTGCTTGGTCTCCCAGAAGATCTTGTCGACCTCGGCGATGAGGTCCAGCAGGGCCTGGCCGGTGGCCGGGTCCGTCGACGCCTTGGTGGCCGAGGCGGCCTTCAGGGTGTCGTTGATGAGCTGGTGCAGCTGGGGGTACTTCTCGAAGTGCGGAGCCTTGAAGTAGTCGCTCCACAGCACCGAGATGTGGTGCTTGACGGCCTCGGCGCGCTGCTCCTTGATGATGATGGCGCGAGCGCGGAAGTGCGCGTCCTCGTTGGCCTGGTACTTCTCCTGGGTGGCCTTCACGGACTCGGCCTCGATACGGGCCTGGGCCGGGTCGTACACACCGCAGGGCAGGTCGCAGTGGGCGTGGGCGGTGGCGCGAGGTGCAAACAGACGAGAGAACATGGGAGTCCTTCCTTAGATCGTCTTCCCGCGCCGAGATTACCCCGAGAGTCCGGGGCTTTCTCGGCTGCCCCGGGGGCCTAGGGCCAAAGGCGGAGCCTGAACCGGTTGATTTCGGACACGGCCGGGCGAGGTCCGGTGCGGGACACTGGACCCGGTCAACCGGAGGAGGTAGGCGTGGGGCCGATGGAGGAGCCGGCGGGTGGCGCGCCGGGCGGCGGCCTGCTGCCGTTCGGCGTGGTCGACGTAGCGGGGCCGTCGATGGTGCCGACGCTGAACGACGGGGACCTGGTGCTGGTCCGGTACGGGGCGAGGATCAGGCCCGGGGCGGTGGTGCTGTTCCGGCACCCCCTGCAGCAGGATCTGCGGCTGGTGAAGCGGGCGGACGGACGCCGCCGCGGTGGCTGGTGGCTGCTCTCCGACAACCGGCCGGTGGACAGCGACAGTCGTCAGTTCGGTGCGGTCCCGGACGAGTTGGTGCTCGGCCGGGTGCTGCTGCGGGTGCGGCCCCGCCCGGCCTGGCTGGCGCCCTCGCGCCGGTTGGAGCGGGCGCTGCTGGCCGGCCCGCTGGCCCGGGTGCCGGGGCTGGCGCGGCGGCTCGGGGTCTGGCTCAGCCCGGAGCTGTAGGCGCTCGCCGCACCGGCTCAGGCCTGGGCGGCCTCCAGGGCGTCCTGGGCCTCCTGGCGCTTGCGGGCCCGGTAGGCGGCGACGTTCGCCCGGGTCGCGCAGCGGTCGGAGCAGTAGCGGCGCGAGCGGTTGGTGGAGGTGTCGAGGTAGGCGTTGCGACAGGGCGCGGCCTGGCAGATGCCGAGCCGGTCGGCGCCGAGCTCGGTCAGGTGGATGGCCAGGCCCATGCAGGCCACCGCGGTGTAGTTGGCGGCGGCGGTGGGCGCGTTGTCGGCGAGGTGCAGGTGCCAGCGGGGCCGGCCGTTCTCGTCCAGGTAGTCGTGGCCGGAGACCAGCGGGCTGACCGGGTACTCGATCATCAGGCTGTTCAGCAGGTCGACGCCGCGGACCTCGTCGCCCTCGGCGGAGGCCTCGAAGACCCCGCGCAGCCGGGTCCGGGCGGCCCGCAGCCGGGGGAGGTCGGACTCGTCGGCGAGCGAGGCGGCCCGGGACGGGGAGCCGAACAGGGCGCGGACGGCGTCCACCGACGTCAGCTGGTCGGTGCCGCGCCAGGGCTGCTCGCTGTTGACGAGCCGGACGGCGAAGTCGGCGTACGAGGCGAGCTCCACGGTGGTCCTTCCAGGGCCGGTAACGGGTGAGCTGGCTCCAGCCTATTACTTCCGGGGGGAACGCGACGGCGCCCGGCAGGATCGCACCTGCCGGGCGCCGGACCGCGCGGAGGACTAGAGCACCTTGGAGAGGAAGGCCCTGGTCCGCTCGTGCTGCGGGTTGGTGAGCACCTCGCGCGGGTTGCCGGACTCGACGACCACGCCGCCGTCCATGAAGACCAGCGCGTCGCCGACCTCGCGGGCGAAGCCCATCTCGTGGGTGACGACGATCATCGTCATGCCCTCCTCGGCCAGGCCGCGCATGACGTCCAGGACGTCGCCGACCAGCTCGGGGTCGAGCGCGGAGGTGGGCTCGTCGAAGAGCATCAGCTTCGGCTTCATGGCCAGCGCGCGGGCGATCGCCACCCGCTGCTGCTGGCCGCCGGAGAGCTGGGACGGGTAGTTCTTGGCCTTGTCGGCCAGTCCGACCCGCTCCAGCAGGGCCATCGCCCGGTCCCGGGCGTCGCCCTTGCTCTCGCCCTTGACCTGGACCGGCGCCTCGATGACGTTCTCGATCGCGGTCATGTGCGGGAAGAGGTTGAAGCGCTGGAAGACCATGCCGATGTCCCGGCGCTTCATCGCGACCTCGCGGTCCTTGAGCTCGTAGAGCTTGTCGCCCTTCTGGCGGTAGCCCACCAGCTCGCCGTCCACCCAGAGGCGTCCGGCGTTGATCTTCTCCAGGTGGTTGATGCACCGCAGGAAGGTCGACTTGCCCGAACCGGACGGGCCGACCAGGCAGAACACCTCGCCCTGCTTGACCTCCAGGTCGATGCCCTTGAGCACCTCGACCAGGCCGTACGACTTGTGCACGGCCTCGGCCCGCACCATCGGGCCGGCGGGCGCGGTGTCGGCGGGGGACTTCGTCAGATCGGTCATGCCGCACCTCCGCCTTCGCCGCCGCCGCCGTGGACGCCCGCGTTCGCAGGCTTCGCCGCCGGTGCCGACTTGATACCCCGGAACAGTCCGCTCACCCGCTGCAGCGGTGTCGGCGGCAGCGAGCGGTTGGAGCCGCGGGCGTAGTGCCGCTCGATGTAGTACTGGCCGATGGTGAGGATCGAGGTGAGGAACAGGTACCAGAGGCTGACCACGATCAGCAGCGGGATGCTCTGGAAGTTGCGCGAGTAGATGTTCTGCCCGGCCCGGAAGAGCTCCTCCAGGGCGATGACGCTGACCAGCGAGGTGGTCTTCAGCATCGAGATGGTCTCGTTGCCGGTCGGCGGGATGATCACTCGCATGGCCTGCGGCAGGATGATCCGGCGCATCGCGTCGAACCGGTTCATGCCCAGCGCCTGGGACGCTTCCAGCTGCCCCTCGTCCACCGACTGGATGCCGCCGCGGACGATCTCCGCCATGTACGCGGCCTCGTTCAGGCCGAGGCCCAGCAGTGCGGCGACGAAGGTCGGGATCAGGACGTTGGTCTGCTCCGACCAGAAGGCCGGGCCGAACGGGATGCCGATCGAGATCTTGGCCCAGAGCACGCCGAGGAAGTTCCAGAACACCAGCTGGACGAGCACGGGTGTCCCGCGGAACACCCAGATGTAGACCCAGGCCGTGCCGGAGAGCAGCGGGTTCGGCGAGAGCCGCATCACCGCGAGCAGGATGCCGCCGACCACGCCCATGACCATGGCGAGGGCGGTCAGCTCCAGCGTGACCACCAGGCCGTGCAGGATGCGGTCGTCGAAGAGGTAGTGCCCGACGAGATCCCACTTGAAGGCGGGGACGGTCACGATGGCGTGGATCAGCATGGCCGTGAGCAGCAGGATGACTGCGGCTCCGACCCACCGTCCGGGGTGGCGGACCGGGACGGCCTTGATGACGTCAGGCCGTCCCGGGGCAGCCGGCCCCTTGTGGAGAGAGTTCACTTTGTGGCCTCAGAACAGGTCGCTGTGGAACGAGGGCGGCAGGGGTCAGCTGGTGGCACCGTTGAGCTGAGCCTTGTCGATCGCGCCCGCCTCGACGCCCCACTTCTGCAGGATCTGCTTGTACGTGCCGTCGTCCATCAGCGCCTGGACGGCCTTCTGGACGGCCGGGGTGAGCGCGGAGCCCTTGGCGAGCGCGATGCCGTACGGCGCGGAGTCGGTGGTGGCACCGAGCTTCTCCAGCTGGCCGCCGGTCTGCTTGAGGGCGTAGTCGATGACCGGGGAGTCCGCCATCATGACCTGGTCGCGGCCGGAGACCACGGCGTTGGTGACGTCCGTCTGCAGGTCGAACTTGTCGCCGTCGTTCGGGACGGTCGGCTTGCCGGCCTTCACGCACGCCGGGTTGATCACGTCGACGATCGCGTCGGCCTGGGTGGTGCCGGTCTGGACGGCGATCTTCTTGCCGCAGAGGTCGTCGGCGGAGATCTTGTCCGGGTTGCCCTTCTTCACGGCCGCGGCGGTGCCGGCGGTGAAGTAGGTGACCATGTCGACGGTCTGCTCGCGCTCCTTGGTGTCGGTGAAGGAGCTCATGCCGAGCTGGTACTTGTTCGCCCCGATGCCCGGGATGATCGCGGTGAAGCCCGCGTTCTGGACCTCGGCGGTCAGGCCGAGCTTGGCGGCGACGGCGTTGGCCAGGTCGACGTCCATGCCGACGATGGTGCCCTTGTCGTCCTGGAACTCGTTCGGGGCGTACGAGGCGTCGGACCCGACGACCAGCTTGCCGGCGGACTTGACGTCGGCCGGGACGAGGGCGGCCAGTGCGGGATCGGCGGTGACGGCCTTGACCGTGGCGCCCGCGCTCGTGCCGGTGGAGCCGGAGCCCGAGTCGGAGCCGCTGCTGCCGCAGGCGGTCAGGGCCAGCGAGGCGGAGGCGAGGACGGCGCAGGCCGCGAGGAGGCGGGTGCGCGGGGTGCGAGCGGTCATGAGGGGGATCTCCTCCTGATGGAGAGGTCGGGCGGAGTGCGCCGTCGGGGGTACGGCACACCGGGGGCCGGCTGTCCGTACTGCGCTGTACGGGCTGCGCTCGTGCTACGGGGCCGAGCCGGTCGTGCGATGGGTCTGCAGGTGGTGCCGGGTGCTGATCCGCCACCCTCCGCCGAGGTGGACGTCGACCGAACCGCCTCGACCAGTGGCCGGCTCGATCCGAGTTGAAGGGAATCCTGTCATCAGATGACCGTCAGAATGCCCTCATCCAGATCAAAATCGGATAACGAGGGGTCTTCGTGTCCGCTATTCGGACGAATATCGCGTCCCTGTCACCCTGCGTATAAGTATGCAGATCTGCCGGCATCCGGCAGGTCGACCCGCCCGCGAACCCGGCCTGCGGCCCCCGCGCGGCGGCCCGCACGGGGGCCGGGCCGGGCCCCTCGGCGGCCGATCACCCTCCGCGACGGGCCCGCCCGCTCCCGGACGCCCCCGGGTCACAGACCCCCGTTGATCGCCGCCGCCTGGGCCGCGCCCGCGCTGACGTTCCACTTCGCGAGGATCTTGTCGTACTCGCCGCTGCGGATCAGCTGGTCGAGCCCCTTGGCCACGGCGTCCCGCAGCTCGGTGTCGCCCTTGTTGACCGCGATCCCGTACGGGCTGGACTGGGACTGGGCGCCGGTCACCTCGAAGCGGTTGCCGCCGTCGGTGGTCTTCGCGGCGTAGGCCGCCACCGGGTAGTCGTTGAAACCGGCGACCGCCGCGCCCGAGGCCACCTCGGCCAGGGCCTGGCCGTCGCTGTCGAAGCGGTGCACCTGCAGCGGCTTGCCCTGCCGGGCGCAGGCGGCCACCTGCCGGCCGATGATCTCGTCCTGGGTGGTGCCGCGCTGCACCGCGACCGTGCGGCCGCAGATGTCGTCCAGGGTCCGGATCCCCTTGGGGTTGCCCTTCTGCACGATGATCGAGGTGCCGGCGATGAAGTAGTCCACGAAGTCGACGCCGGGCTGCCCGGAGGGCTTGCCCTCGTCGGTCAGCGCGTCGCGGCGCTGCGGGGTGTCGCTGATCGCGGACATCGCCACGTCGAACTGCCGGCCGTTCAGCCCGGGTATCAGCTTGTCGAACGGCGTGTCGACGATCTCGACCCGCAGGCCGAGGACGGCGCCGAGGGCGTTGGCCAGGTCCGGGTCCAGGCCGTCGGGCTTGCCGTCCGCGTTGCGGAAGTCGACCGGCGGGTAGTTCAGGTCCGACCCGATCCGCAGGACCTTGGCGGCCCGCAGCGCGGAGGGGACGGCCTCGTGGATCTGATCGGCGGCGCTCTTCGGGGCCGCGGAGCCGCAGCCGGTGAGCAGCAGGGCGCCGGCGGCGGTGAGGGCGGCGCCGGCGGGCAGGGCCCGGCGGGGGTGGGGCGGGCGCGGGTGGTGGTGCAAGGTGGTGCTCCTCTGAGGGGCGAGGTGGTGCCAGGGGTGCCGGTGGTGCGAGGGGTGTCCGCAGGGGGTGTGCGGGAGGTTGGCCGAAAAAGTGGCCGGAAAAGGGGATCCTCCCATCCCGCCCTGCTGGGGCGGGCGGCGGGTATGTCAGAATCTGGTATCGGGTGACCCCCGATCCCGAACACAGGCCGCCGGGTCGCGACAGACCCGGGGTGCACAGGACCGGAAGCCGAGGACGTCGGCTCCGTATCCCAGGCACCAGCTCCCCTACGTGTCTGCGTTCACTCCTGCGGGTGTCCGTGCTTCCTCACCGTTGCCGTCACCGGATCCGGTCACTTCCGAAACCGGGTCTGTCAAGTGACAGGCAAAGGGATGAAGAGCACGTGACGAGGACGAAAAGGCATAGGTGCGATGCCTCCGTCCGACCTACGCTCGGCCCGGAAGCACAGCGCAGACATACGACACAAAACCCTCACCCGAGGGCGCCGCCCGACGGCAGCGCCCCGACCCCGACCCGGGTCCGCTTCGGCGTACCCGGTTTCCAGTTTCCCTGGACGTGGTCGCCCGCCCGTCGGACCGCGCCCTCGCTGATCAATGACGAAGAGGTCATCGTGGCAGCGGAGATCATCCACCCCAACACCCAGGACACCCAGGACACCATCGACCCCGTCGATGCCGTCTTCGCGCTTCACCGCGGCGGCAAGATGGAGGTCCGGGCCACGGTTCCGGTGCGCGACGCGGACGATCTGTCCCTCGCCTACACGCCCGGCGTCGCCCGGGTCTGCACCGCCATCGCCGAGCAGCCCGAACTGGTGAACGACTACACCTGGAAGTCCAACGTGGTCGCGGTCGTCACCGACGGCACCGCGGTGCTCGGCCTCGGTGACATCGGCCCCGAGGCCTCGCTCCCCGTCATGGAGGGCAAGGCCATCCTGTTCAAGCAGTTCGGCGGCGTCGACGCCGTGCCGATCGCGCTGGCCTGCACGGACGTGGACGAGATCGTCGAGACCGTGGTCCGGATGGCACCGTCCTTCGGCGGCGTCAACCTGGAGGACATCTCCGCCCCCCGCTGCTTCGAGATCGAGCGCCGGCTCCAGGACGCCCTGGACATCCCGATCTTCCACGACGACCAGCACGGCACCGCGATCGTCTCCACCGCCGCCCTGTGGAACGCCGCCAAGGTGACCGGCCGCGAGATCGGCGACCTGCGCGCCGTCATCTCCGGCGCCGGCGCCGCGGGCATCGCCATCGCCAAGATGCTGGTGGCCGCCGGCATCGGCGACGTCTCCGTCTGCGACCGCCGCGGCGTGGTGTACGACGGCCGGGGCGACCTGACCGACGTCAAGGCCGAGATCGCCGCCGTCACCAACAAGGCCGGCCTCAAGGGCTCGCTGGCCGACGCGCTGAACGGCGCCGACGTCTTCATCGGCGTCTCCGGCGGCACCGTGCCGGAGGAGGCCGTCGCCACCATGGCCGAGGGCTGCTTCATCTTCGCGATGGCCAACCCCACCCCGGAGATCCACCCGGAGGTCGCGCACAAGTACGCCGCCGTGGTCGCCACCGGCCGCAGCGACTTCCCGAACCAGATCAACAACGTGCTGGCCTTCCCCGGCATCTTCGCCGGCGCCCTCCAGGTCCGGGCCACCCGGATCACCGAGGGCATGAAGCTCGCCGCCGCCCAGGCCCTGGCCGGCGTGGTCGCCGACGAGCTGACGGCGCAGAAGGTCATCCCCTCGCCGTTCGACGAGCGGGTCGCCCCGGCCGTCACCAAGGCGGTCGCCGAGGCCGCCCGGCGCGAGGGCGTCGCCCGGCGGTAGCCGCGACGCGCGCCCCTGGGCCCGTCCGGCGGATCCCGCCGGACAGGCCCTAGCACCTTCCGGAGGCCCGGAACACGCGGTGGAGGTCACACCCCCGTGTTGTTCCGGGCCTCCGGCGTCCGGCGCTATCGTCCGTGGCATGTTCGCTGCCTACGCCGCACGTATCGACGCCGAAGACCCCCTGAGCGGACTGGAGGTCGGCGAGCTCCCCGAGCCGCAGGCCCGGCCCGGTTGGAGCGTGGTGACGGTACGCGCCGTCACCCTCAACCACCACGACCTGTGGTCGCTGCGCGGGGTCGGGCTGCCCGCCGAACGGCTGCCGATGATCCTCGGCTGCGACGCCGCCGGTGTCGACGAGGACGGCAGCGAGGTGGTCATCCACTCCGTGATCGGCCAGAGCGGACACGGGGTGGGACCGGCCGAGCCGCGCTCCATCCTGACGGAGCGCTACCAGGGCACCTTCGCGCAGAAGGTCGCCGTACCCACCTGGAACCTGCTGCCCAAGCCCGCCGAGCTCTCCTTCGCCGAGGCGGCCTGCCTGCCCACCGCCTGGCTGACGGCGTACCGGATGCTGTTCACCAACGCGGGCGTGCGGCCCGGGGACACCGTGCTGGTGCAGGGCGCCGGCGGCGGCGTCTCGACCGCCCTGGTGGTGCTCGGCAAGGCCGCCGGGCTGCGGGTCTGGGTCACCGGCCGGGACGAGGCCAAGCGGGCCCGGGCGGTCGAACTGGGCGCCGACGCCGCCTTCGAGAGCGGCAGCCGGCTGCCCGAGCGGGTGGACGCGGTGATGGAGACCGTCGGCGCCGCCACCTGGTCCCACTCCGTCAAGTCGCTGCGGCCCGGCGGCACGATCGTCATCTCGGGTGCCACCTCCGGCGCCAACCCCAAGGCCACCGAGCTGAACCGGATCTTCTTCCTGGAGCTGAAGGTGGTCGGCTCGACCATGGGCACCAAGGAGGAGCTGGCCGGGCTGCTGGCGCTCTGCGCCAACTCCGGCGTCCGGCCGGTGATCGACTCGGTGCTTCCGCTGGCCGACGCCCGGGAGGGCTTCGCCCGCCTGGCCAAGGGCGACGTCTTCGGCAAGATCGTGCTGACGCCGTGACGTCGTGACGCGTCGGCACCCTGACGCCCTGTCGCCCTGACGCGCCGGCACACGAACGGGCCCGGACGCGCGCGGGCCCGGCGCCCCCCTCGGGGGAGCACCGGGCCCGGCCGGGCGGTCGTCAGCCCAGCAGCCCGCGCAGTCGCGCGGCGGCCACCGCGAGCGCGCCGCGGGCCCCCTCCAACTGCTCGGCCGTCACCCCGCCGTCCCGCGCGGTGTCCCTGACCTGGTCGCGGAAGCGGTCGAGCAGCCGCTCCAGCTCACGGGCCGGGTCGCCCGCCGGGTCGGTCGCCGTCCAGCCGGGGAGGTCGGCGGGCGCCGTCGGCGCGGCGTCGGCGGTGTCCTCCTTGTCGAGGTCGATCCGGGTCACCCGGATCTCCTCGTCGGCCGCCGGCCCGCCCGCGGTCGGGTGGCCCCACTTGGCGGCGTCCGCCAGGCCGGCCAGCCCCTTGGTCAGCTCCGAGAGGCCCTCGGCGAGGCCGGTCGGCCAGTCGCCGCGCGCGGCGTGCTCGCGGACCTGCTGCTCGACCCGGCGCTTGATCCGCAGCGCCTCCTGCTGGGCGGCGGTGCGGGCGGCCCGGGACTGCTCGCGCAGCCGGCGGGCCTCCTCCTCGGCGGCCTTCGCCTTGGCCTTGGCGGCCTTCTCCTGCTCCTTGGCGCGCTTGGCCTGCTCCTTGGCGTGCGCCTTGAACTGGGCGAACTCCTCCTTGGCCCGCTGCCAGCTCTCCTTGTCGCCCCACGGTCCGGCCCACGGGTCCCGGTCGCCGCCGGCGGCCTGCTCGGCCCGGGGCGCCTGCTTGGCCGCGCCCCAGAGCTCCTCGCGCAGGTCCTTGGCGCTGTCCCGGACGTCCTCGCGGATCGCGCCGGCCAGCTGGGCCACCGAGTCCCGGATCTCCACCTCCAGCTCGGCGATCTCGCCCTGCCGGGAGTCCAGCTCGGCGTGCCCGGCGTCGGTCAGCCGGTAGACCTTGCGACCGCCCTCGGTGCTGTGGGTGACCAGGCCCTCCTGCTCCAGCTTGGCGAGCCGGGGGTAGACGGTGCCGGCGGACGGCGCGTACAGGCCCTCGAAGCGCTCCTCCAGCAGTCGGATCACCTCGTAGCCGTGCCGGGGCGCCTCGTCGAGCAGCTTGAGCAGGTAGAGGCGAAGGCGGCCGTGGCCGAAGACCGGGGTCATCTCAGACCTCCTTGGTGAGGTCGGGGCCGGCGGGGAGCTCCTTGACGACGACCGGGCCCTCGTCCTCGGTGTCGGGGCGGTGCAGCACCGTCACCGCGCCGGAGACCGTGGTGACCTGCAGGCTGCCCTTGCCGTCGCCGAGCTGGCCGGAGAGCTTCTTGGCGCCCCAGGTGCCGTTGACCTTCAGCTGCTCGAAGGTGCTGGAGACGTCCCCGCTGTTGGTGCCGGCCTCCACCCGGGCGTCGGCGAGCGAGGGCAGCCGGACGCCGACCGCGCCGCTGACCGTGTTGACCTTGATGTCGGACGGGGTCTCCACGTCCAGGTCGAGGGTGACGGCGCCGCTGACCGAGCTGGCGGAGAGCCGGTCGGCGGTGCCGGCGACCACGGTGATCCCGCCGGAGACGGTCTTCACCTTGAGCTCCCCGGAGACGGACTGCGCGTCGACGTCCCCGGACACGGAGTTGGCCTCGGTACGGCCGGAGAGGCCGACCAGGGTGGTGGCACCGGTGGCGCCGTGCACGGCGACGTGGCCCGCCACTCCGGAGACGGTGGTCTCCGCCGACACGGTGCCGATCTTCACCTCGGCGCCCGCCGGGACGGCGAGCGAGACCACGGCCCGGCGCTTGAGGCGCAGCGAGCGGAACAGCTCCTTCACGGACTGGACGGACTTGACGGACTCGCCGAGCTCGCCCCAGTTGAGGTTCTTGTAGGTCACCGTGAGCACTCCGTCCTCCACGGTGACCTGCAGCGGGTCGCCGTCCAGCTCGGTGACCTCCAGCCGGGCCGGGCCCTCGGCGGCGACGACGTTCACGGCGCCCTCGATGATCCGCACGTGCAGGGTTCCGACCGGCTCGTCGAAGGTGATCCTGCCGGGTTCGCTGACCGTCCACTGGCTCATCTGTGCCGCCTCCCGTTGTGATTCGCGATGTATCGCGAGCTCCTGATGAACACGATATATCGCGTGCGGGGTAAGTCAAGCGTGCCCGGCGGAAGCCGGGGTGGGCTCAGGGTCGGCCTCGGGGTGGGCTCGGGGGAGGCCCCCGGACGCTCTCGGGGAGAGCCCCGACGACCCGGCGGGCCCGAGGGCCGGGGAGCGAGGCCGGCCGGGAAGCAGGGAGGGCCGGGGGAAACGCCGAGGGCCCGGGAGGCGGTTGCCTCCCGGGCCCTCGTCCCGGCCGTAGCCGGTTCAGCCGCACCTACTCGTCGTCCTCGTCGTCGAGCCGGGCCAGCCAGGTGGCCAGCCGCTCGACCGGGATCTCGAAGTCGGGGTTGAGGTCGACGAACTCGCGCAGGCGCTCGGACAGCCACTCCAGGGTGACCTCCTCGTCGCCGCGCCGGCTCGCCAGCTCCTCGATGCCACGGTCGGTGAAGTACACGGTGCGCTCCGGTCCGGTGGGATTTCGACCAGGTCAGGATAGACCCGGGCGCCCGGCCGGCCGCCGTCGCGGTGGCGCCGCCGGGCGCTGCCGGTCAGCCGTCGTTGCGGTAGTAGGTGACCGCGAGCTTGGTGGCGCCGCTGGAGTTGCCCTGGGTCAGCACCTTGGCGATCACGATGCTGCCGCTGGCGCGGTGGCGCAGGCAGAAGATCCGCCCGGGCGGCAGCGCGTCGTAGCGCAGCGACCCGGTCGGCTGCCGGTCGATGGCGGCCGAGCACTGCTCCGGCGTCAGCTGGGCGTCCGGGGTGATGTACGCGTCGGTGCCGTTCCACTGGAAGGACGAGGATCCGGTCTCCAGCTCCCAGGACGGGTTGGCGGAGGAGTTGACCACCTTGCCCTCGGCGAGGTCGTACCCGTAGTTGTAGTCCGGCGTGCCGAGCTCGCGGTCCTGGTAGACGGCGGTGTAGACGGCGGCCCCCCGCGGCGTGCTGGCCGCCGCGGACGGCGACTTGGAGGCGCCGGCCGCGGTGCTCCTGCTCGGCGACGGGCTGTCGCTCGGCGCGGAGGCGGACGGCGTGGGGGCGGCCTGCGGGCTGCTCGGGCCGGCGGTGGGCGAGCTGCCGCCCGCCGCGCTGTTCACGCCCTTGTCCTTGCCCTTGTCGAGCTGCTTGACCAGCACGATCCCGCCCGCGGTGCCGCCGACGGCCATCACCAGGGCGACGGTCAGCAGCACCTTCCAGGACACCCCGCGGCGCCGGGGCTCCGGGGCCGCGGCCGGGGTGTCGGTGACGACCGGGCCGGGCGGCGGGGTGTCGAACGACGGCTGCTGGTGCAGCTGCACGGTGGGCGGGGAGGGGAGCAGCGGGCCGGTGGGCGCCTCGTTGGCGGGCTGCGCGACACCGTACGAGCCGACCGGCGGCGGGACGAATCCGGGCTGCGGCTGCGGCGGGGTCTGCGGCGGGCCGAAGCCGGGTGCGCCCGCCGGCGGCGGGGGGAAGCCCGGCGCGGTGGTCGGTGCGGTGGTCGGCGGCCCGAAGGCGGGGGCGGTCGCCGGGGGCACCGGCAGCGGGGTCGGCGGGGTCTTCGGCAGGTCCGAGCGGCGGGTGATCTCGGTGTTGATCTGTCGGGGCAGCCAGTCGTCGGCGAACCGCAGCTGACCGCCGACCACCGGGTGGTTGCGGGCGATCTCGATGATCTCGGCGGGCCTGGGGCGGTCCTCAGGGTTCTTGGCCAGGCAGCGCTGCAGCAGCTCGCGCAGGTCGGCCGGCACGCCGTCCAGCTCCGGCGGCTCGTGCACCACCCGGTAGAGCACGGCCGTCTCCGGGCCCTCGCCGAAGGGCGGGATGCCGCTCGCGACGTACGCGGCCAGCGCGCCGAGCGCGAAGACGTCGGTGGCGGGGGTGACGGCCCGGCCCTGGGCCTGCTCGGGTGCCATGAAGGCGGGGGAGCCGATCCGGAATCCGGTGCCGGTCAGCGCGGTGGCGTCGGCGGCGCGGGCGATGCCGAAGTCGATCACCCGGGGGCCGTCGCCGGCGATCAGCACGTTGGCCGGCTTGAGGTCCCGGTGCACCACCTCGACGCTGTGGATGGCCTGCAGCGCCTCCGCGATGCCGCCGGTCAGCAGCAGGACGGTCCGCACCGGGAGGGCGCCGTGCTCGCGCACCACCTGCTGCAGCGAGGGGCCGGGGACGTAGGCGGTGACCAGCCAGGGCGCGTCGGCGGCCAGACCGGAGTCGATCACCTGGGCGGTGTACAGCCCGTGGATGCGCTGGGCGTTGGCCACCTCCTGGGCGAAGCGGCGCCGGAACTCCACGTCCTCGGCGAACTCCGGCCGGACCACCTTCAGCGCGACCGGGCGCCCGCCCGGCGTGTACGACAAGTAGACCCGGCCCATGCCGCCCGCGCCCAGCCGGGCGAACAGGCGGTACCCGCCGACCTCCCGCGGGTCCTCGGGCAGCAGCGGCTGGAAGATCGGCGGCAGCGGTGGAACGGCGGCGTCCCGAGGATTCTCGGCGGTCATACGGGTGTCCCCCTGGTACGAGCGGTTGGTCCGGCCGGCCGCGGGGCCCGCGAGCGGCGCGGTGCCCGTGGCCGGTCGGACGTGGCTGTGGCCGCCGCCGGGCCGCGTGACGGGCCTGCGGGCGGCGGCGTGACGGGCCATAACCTATCGACCCGTCAGGCCGCGGCCCAATCCGTCCGCCGGATGGTTGCAGAGCTGGGACTTCGGCGAGACGTCGAGGGAACGCCGAAGGCCCGGCGCCCGCACTGGCGTGCGAGGACCGGGCCTTCGGTGCGACGGATGTCAGAGGGTGAAGATCTCCTCCAGCAGCGCCTGCTGCTCGGCGGCGTGCCGCTTGGCCGAGCCGACCGCCGGGGCGGACGAGGCGGTGCGCGCCACCCGGCGCAGGCGGGCGCCGCCCGCGCTGCGGCCGACGACGACCTGGAGGTGGTCGACCAGGTTCATCGCGATGAACGGCCAGGCACCCTGGTTGGCCGGCTCCTCCTGCGCCCAGATGAACTGGACGTCGTCGCCGTACCGGCCCAGCTCCTCCTGGAGCTCGGCCACCGGCAGCGGGTAGAGCCGCTCGACCCGGACGATCGCGGTGTCGGTGACCCCGCGCTCGGCACGGGCCGCCGCCACGTCGTAGTAGAACTTGCCCGCCGTGATGACCACCTTGCGGACGTTGGCCGGGTCGACGGTGGTGTCACCGATGACCGGGCGGAACGAGCCGGCGGTGAACTCCTCGGTGGCACTCGCCGCGGCCTTCAGACGCAGCATCGACTTCGGGGTGAAGACGATCAGCGGCTTGTGGTGCGGGTTGTGCGCCTGCCAGCGCAGCAGGTGGAAGTAGTTCGACGGCAGGGTCGGCATCGCGACCGTCATGTTGTTCTGCGCGCACAGCTGCAGGAAGCGCTCGGGGCGGGCGGACGAGTGGTCCGGCCCCTGGCCCTCGTAGCCGTGCGGCAGGAGCAGGGTGACGCCGGAGTGCTGGCCCCACTTCTGCTCGGCGGAGGCGATGTACTCGTCGACGACGGTCTGCGCGCCGTTGACGAAGTCACCGAACTGGGCCTCCCACATGACCAGCGCGTTCGGCCGGGTCAGCGAGTAGCCGTACTCGAAGCCCATCGCCGCGTACTCCGACAGCAGGCTGTCGTAGACGGTGTAGCGGGCCTGGTCCTCGGTCAGGTACAGCAGCGGGGTGTAGTCCTCGCCGGTGACCCGGTCGATCAGCACCGCGTGGCGCTGGCCGAAGGTGCCGCGGCGGCTGTCCTGGCCGGCGAGGCGGACGGGGTGGCCCTCCATCAGCAGCGAGCCGATGGCGAGGGTCTCGCCCATGGCCCAGTCGATGGTGTTGTCCTCGACCGAGGCCGCGCGGCGCTGCAGCTGCGGCAGCAGGCGCGGGTGGACGGTCAGCCAGTCCGGCAGGTTGACCTGCGAGGCGGCGATCCGCTTCACCATCTCCTGGGAGATGCCGGTCTGGATGTTGACCGGGAAGTCCGCCTGCGGCTTGCCGCCGGCCGCGGAGGCCGGGGTCTGGGCGGCGTCGCGGACCTCGGAGAAGACCTTCTCCAGCTGGCCCTGGAAGTCCTGGAGCGCCTGCTCCGCCTCTTCCATGGTGATGTCGCCGCGACCGATCAGGCCCTCGGTGTACAGCTTGCGCACCGAGCGCTTCTTGTCGATCAGGTCGTACATCAGCGGCTGGGTGAACGACGGGTTGTCGGCCTCGTTGTGACCGCGGCGGCGGTAGCAGATGAGGTCGATCACGACGTCCTTGTGGAACTCCTGGCGGAACTCGAACGCCAGGCGCGCGACGCGGACCACGGCCTCCGGGTCGTCGCCGTTCACGTGGAAGATCGGCGCCTCGATCATGCGGGCCACGTCGGTGCAGTACATCGAGGAGCGCGAGGAGGCCGGGGCGGCGGTGAAGCCGACCTGGTTGTTCACCACGACGTGCACGGTGCCGCCGGTGCGGTAGCCGCGCAGCTGCGACATGTTCAGCGTCTCCGCGACCACGCCCTGGCCCGCGAAGGCCGCGTCGCCGTGGATCTGGATCGGCAGCACCGGGAAGGACGTGCCGGCCAGGTCGAGGACGTCCTGCTTGGCGCGGGCGATGCCCTCGACGACCGGGTCGACCGTCTCCAGGTGGGAGGGGTTCGCGGCCAGCGAGACCTTGATGGTCTCCCCGTCCAGGCCGGTGAAGGTGCCCTCGGAGCCCAGGTGGTACTTGACGTCGCCGGAGCCGTGCATCGACTTCGGGTCGAGGTTGCCCTCGAACTCGCCGAAGATCTTGCCGTACGGCTTGCCGACGATGTTGGCGAGCACGTTCAGGCGGCCGCGGTGCGCCATGCCGATCACGGCCTCGTCGAGGCGGTGCTCGGCGGCCGAGTCGATGGTGGCGTCCAGCAGCGGGATGAGCGACTCGCCGCCCTCCAGCGAGAAGCGCTTCTGCCCGACGTACTTGGTCTGCAGGAAGGTCTCGAAGGCCTCCGCGGAGTTCAGCCGGCGCAGGATGCGCAGCTGCTCCTCGCGCTCGGGCTTGGTGTACGGCTTCTCCAGGCGCTGCTGCAGCCACTTGCGCTGCTTCGGGTCCTGGATGTGCATGTACTCGATGCCGACCGTGCGGCAGTACGTGTTGCGCAGCAGGCCGAGGATGTCGCGGAGCTTCATCATCTTGTGGCCGCCGAAGCCGCCGACGGCGAACTCGCGCTCCAGGTCCCACAGGGTCAGCCCGTGCTCCACGACGTCCAGGTCGGGGTGCTTGCGCTGCTTGTACTCCAGCGGGTCGGTGTCGGCCATCAGGTGGCCGCGGACCCGGTAGGAGTGGATCAGCTCCATGACGCGCGCGGTCTTGTTGACCTCGTCGTCGTGGGTGGCGGCGACGTCGGTCGCCCAGCGGACCGGCTCGTACGGGATCCGCAGCGACTCGAAGATCTCGTCGTAGAAGCCGTGCTCGCCCAGCAGGAGCTGGTGGATGGTGCGCAGGAACTCGCCCGACGCCGCGCCCTGGATGACCCGGTGGTCGTAGGTCGAGGTGAGCGTCATGATCTTGGAGATGCCCAGCTTGGCCAGGGTGTCCGGGGACGAGCCCTGGAACTCGGCCGGGTACTCCATCGCGCCGACGCCGACGATGGTGCCCTGGTTCTGCATCAGGCGCGGCACGGAGTGCACGGTGCCGATGCCGCCCGGGTTGGTCAGCGAGACCGTGACGCCGGTGAAGTCGTCCATGGTCAGCTTGTTGGCGCGGGCCCGGCGGACGATGTCCTCGTAGGCCTGCCAGAAGCCGAAGAAGTCGAGCGTCTCGGCCTTCTTGATGGCCGCGACGACGAGCTGGCGGTCGCCGTTGGGCTTCACCAGGTCGATGGCCAGGCCCAGGTTCACGTGGTCCGGCTTCACCAGGAACGGCTTGCCGTCCTTGACCTGGTAGCTGTGGTTCATCCCCGGGCTGGCCTTGACGGCCTGCACCAGGGCGTAGCCGATCAGGTGCGTGAAGGAGACCTTGCCGCCGCGGGCGCGCTGCAGGTGGTTGTTGATGACGATGCGGTTGTCGATCAGCAACTTGGCGGGCACGGCGCGCACGGAGGTCGCGGTCGGCACCTCCAGCGAGGCGTCCATGTTGGTGGCGACGGCCTTCGCCGGGCCGCGCAGCGGGACGAACTCGGGGCCCGCGGTGGCCACCGGGGCGGCGGCGGGAGCCGCGGCCTTCGGGGCCGGCGGAGCGGCCGGCGCTGCGGCCAACGGCGCGGGAGCCTGCTGCACGGGCGCCGGAGCGGCCGGGGCGGCGGGCGCGGGCGCCGCCGGAACGGCAGCAGGGGCAGGGGCGGCAACGGGGGTCGGCGTGGGGCCGACCTGGGTCGCGGCCTGGGTCACTGGAGTCACCTCGGTACCGGGCTTGTAGTCGGCGAAAAAGTCCCACCAGGCTCGGTCGACCGAGTTTGGATCCTGGAGGTACTGCTGGTAGATCTCGTCGACGAGCCACTCATTGGGGCCGAAGCCCGCGGGCTCCGTCGTAGTGCGTGGGGCCGAGCTGTTGGGGGTTTCAGGGGACTGTGGCGACACGGCGGCAACCGCCCTCTTCCGCTTCCTTTTGGGATGGTTGGACAGCGGGGATTAAGGCTACGCCCCTGATCAGTGATCGCGTAGTCCCAACAGCCCAGGCGTCACCCAGATCACAGTCGTGACCTGCAATTTGGCCGAAAAAGTGCGTTAGAAGTTCCGTGGTCAGGGGAAGCGATCGGTTCCGATCCGTGGTCGTACCCTAGTAAATCCGGACAAAACCCGGATGCGCGCGGTCCACATGGTGGACGGTCGCATGATCGGAAATGTTCTGTCCCGATTGTGTGACAGTTGCCCCGGTTCTCCCCGTGTCGCGGCAGCCCCGCCGGTGCCGCCGCCGTCCGTCCCGCCGCCGCTGCCCGTCGCACCGCTGTCCGGGCAGCCGCCGTCCGTCCTACCGCTGCCCGGGCAGCCGGACCTCGATCCGGCAGCCCCGGGCCGCCTCCGCCACCTCGATCTGCCCGCCGTGCAGGTCCACCGCCCAGCGGGCGATCGCCAGGCCCAGGCCCGTACCGCCGTCGCTGCCGGGCCCCTGCGCCGTCGCGGCGCCGCTGCGGCTGAACCGCTCGAAGACCCGGCCGCGGTCCTGCAGCGGGATGCCGGGGCCCTCGTCCTCGACCTCCAGCAGCAGTCCGCCGGGATCCGCCGAGGGCCGCGCGCGCACCGTCACGGTGCCCCCGGGCGGGGAGTGCTTGCAGGCGTTGTCGACCAGGTTGGCGACCACCTGGTGCAGGCGCTCCGGGTCCGCGACGCCGGTCAGCCCGGAGGGGTGGACCTCCAGCGCCAGGCGTACGTCCCCGCGGCGGGAGAAGGCCCCGCCGGCGGTCGCGCCGTCCACCGTGACCCCGCGCAGGACGCCGTCCAGGAAGGTGCGCACCTCGAAGGGGCGGGCGTCCAGCGGCACCACGCCGCCGTCCAGCTTGGACAGGTCCAGCAGGTGGGTGACCAGCCGGCCCAGGCGCTCGGTCTGCTCCAGTGCCGCGCCCAGGGTGGCCGGGTTGGGCTGGACGACCCCGTCGACCACGTTCTCCAGGACGGCGCGCAGCGCGGCGATCGGCGTGCGCAGCTCGTGCGAGACGTTGGCGACCAGCTCGCGCCGGTGCCGGTCGGCGGCCTCCAGATCGGCCGCCATCTGGTTGAAGGTCGCGGCCAGCTCGCCGATCTCGTCGCGGGAGGAGACCTCGACCCGGCGGCTGTAGTCGCCGCCGGCCATCTCGCGGGCGGCGAGCGTCATGTCGCGCAGCGGGGCGGTCAGCCCGTGCGCGAGGAACTGCATGAAGAGCAGGGAGGCGATCATCGAGAAGATCATGATGATCCGGATCTGGGTCTCCGACCGGATCGCGACCACGACCATGCCGCTGGCCAGGAAGACCGAGACGATCACGAGCAGGGTCAGTTTGCCCTTGATCGAGCGCACCGGGTCCAGCGGTCGGATGTCGGCCCAGACGCGGCGCGCCGCTCGGGCGGCCAGGGTCGGCGGCCGGGCGGTGTCGGTGTCCCCGTTGCGTTGCTGTGGAAAGGTCATGAGTCCCCTGACTGATCCCCCGCGAGCCCCCGTTGTGCGTGCACGGCATGGGCCCCCCGGAGGCCCAGCCGCTGGTCGTTCGTCCCGGCCGTCAGGCGGCCGGTGCCTCCAGCGCGTACCCCACGCCGTGGACGGTGCGGATCCAGCTCGCACCGATCTTGCGGCGCAGCGCCTTCACGTGGCTGTCGACGGTCCGGGTGCCGGAGGCGTCGGTCCAGTCCCAGACCTCGGCGAGCAGCTGTTCGCGGGTGAGCACCGCGCGCGGCTGGGCCGCCAGGCAGGCGAGCAGGTCGAACTCGGTCGGCGTCAGGTGGACGTCGCCCGAGGCCAGCCGGACCCGCCGCTGGACGTGGTCGATCTCCAGCTCGCCGAAGCGCAGGCTGCCGAGCGTCGGCGTCCGCGCCGCCTGCTGGGCGCGCTCCACCCGGCGCAGCAGGACGTTGACCCGGGCCGCCAACTCGCGCATGGAGAACGGCTTGGTCATGTAGTCGTCCGCGCCGACCCCGAGGCCGACCAGGAGGTCGGTCTCGTCGTCGCGGGCGGTCAGCATCAGCACGGGCACCGGGCGCTGCGCCTGGATCCGCCGGCACACCTCCAGGCCGTCGAAGCCGGGCAGCATGATGTCGAGGACGACGAGGTCGGGCTGCCAGGTGTGGAAGCCGTCGACCGCGCCGGGGCCGTCGTGGGCCACGGCGACCTTGAAGCCCTCCGCGCCCAGCCGGGCCGCGATCGACTCGGCGATCGTCGGCTCGTCCTCCACCACCAGCACTCTGCGCTGGCTGCTCACCGCGCTGCTGGTGTTGTTGTTGTCCTGCTGAATTTCTGTCACGGTCACGCCACCGCCCCCAGGGCTGCGGGCCGGCCGTCGATGGGACGGCGGGCTCCGCTCGTAGTCTTGTTCCGTCGTGGACTGTGCCGGGTCCGCCGTCCCCGCAGGTGCGGACGGGGTCGCAGGTGTGGACTGCGGACCCCTTCCGCACACCCGCAGAGTACGGACAGCGGGCGGTTTCCGGCAGGTGGACCAGGCGTTTTCGGCCCGTGGGCCGACCCCGGGGACCGGGATCCGGCCCGGTCCGGAGTTGGCACGGGCCGATACCTTACCCGCCCAGAATTTCCCCCGTAACGGTGCGTATGCACCCAAGCGGGTGGCAGACTCCCCGGGGGTACCGCTACTCGTGCGTAAACAGAGGGATGGTCCGGACCATCCGGGCCGACTCCTCGATCGTGTGTGCTCGATCTTCACAGCGTGTTCCCAGGGAATGCTCAGATCCCCAAAGTAACGTGAGCACGACAAGTGTGGCAGCAAAGTCGTCCGGCCGGGAACGGAGGTGCGGTGGCAGGGACGCGACGGGAGTCCGCCGCTCCGGGGCCGCCCTACGGCGGCCTGCGCTTCGGCCTGCGCACCGGGGTCGCCGCGTGGGTGCTCCGGCGATTCCCCACGCCCCGGCGCACCCCCTTCACGCTGGCCTTCCTCGGCGTGCTCGTGGCCACCACGCTCTTTTCCCGGCTGGCCGATCCGGGGCTGGTCGGCCACCTCCAGGCGCTGTCAAGCACGGACGGTCACAACCTGCTGCGGCATCCGCTGCGGGCACTGGTCCTCAGCGGCTTCTGGGTGGCCGGCCCGGTCTGGATGCCGTACCTGTGGGCCTTCGTCCTCGCCGCGGCCCCGCTGGAGCGCCGGGTCGGCGCGGCCCGGGCGGCCGGGGTGTTCGCCGCCGGGCACGTGCTGGCGACCCTGCTCTCGCAGGGCGTGGTCGCCGCCGCAGTCCGCACCGGCCGGCTCGGCCCCGACGCGCTGGACCGCCTCGACATCGGGATCAGTTACGGCGTGCTCGCCACTCTGGGGGCGCTCGCCGTGCTGCTCCCGCCGGTCGGCCGGCTGCTTGTGCTGGGGGGAGTGGGGCTGCTGGTCGCCGACCAGGTGGTCGCCGACCGGGACCTCGTCACGGGCGTCGGCCATCCGGCGGCGCTGGTGCTCGGCGTCCTCCTCGGGTACCTGCTGCGCCGCCGGTCGCGCCCGCCCCGTCGGGCCGGCGGCTCCCGTCCGGCCGCCGGGCCCGAGCCCACGGGGCGCCCGCGCGGGCGGGCCGTCCTCGACCGGGTCTGACCCTCCCCGGCCGGTCCCCGCCGTCGGCCCGCCCCTCGTTCGTCGTGGCCGCACCCCGCCGCCGGCCCGGGCCCACGGCTGTCCAGCAGGGCTTTTGACGCGGTCCCGGCAGGCCCCCCGCCCTTTCGCTGCCGGCGAACATCCCCCCGGGAACAACCGGCCCTCGCGAAACCTTAGTCAGGTCAGCTCAACTTCACTGACTGGGGAGAGATCATGGCATCGACGTCCACACCGCTCACCCTGCCCGTCCTGCCGCTCGACGACGAGGTCGTACTGCCGGGCATGGTCGTCCCGCTGGACCTGTCGGACACCGAGGTGCGGGCCGCGGTCGAGGCCGCCCGGGCCGCGGCCGTCGGCACCCAGAAGCCCCAGGTCCTGCTGGTCCCGCGGGTGGACGGCTCGTACGCGGCGGCCGGCACCCTCGCCACCGTCGAGCAGGTCGGCCGGCTCGCCGACGGAGACCCGGCGGCGCTCGTCCGGGCCGTGCGCCGGGTCCGGATCGGCGTCGGCACCACCGGCCCCGGCGCCGCGCTCTGGGTGGAGACCGGCCCGTTCCGCGAGTCCACCGTGCCGACCCCGCTCACCGGCCGGGCCGCCGAGCTGGCCAAGGAGTACAAGGCGGTCTCCACCCAGTGGCTGCGCAAGCGCGGCGCCTGGCAGATCGTCGACCGGGTGGCCCAGATCGAGGGCGTCGGCGAGCTCGCCGACAACATCGGGTACGCGCCCTTCGCCACCGCCGAGCAGAAGCTCAAGGTGCTGCTGGAGGCGGACCAGATCGCCCGCCTGGAGTACGCGCTCACCCTGCTCCGCGACCACCTCGCGGAGGAGGAGGTCAACGACACCATCCGCAAGGACGTCGAGGAGGGCGTCGCCAAGCAGCAGAAGGAGTTCCTGCTCCGCCGCCAGCTGGAGGCCGTCCGCAAGGAGCTGGCCGAGCTGAACGGCGACCCGGCCGACGAGGAGGGCGACTACCGGGCCCGGGTCGAGGCCGCCGACCTGCCGGCGAAGGTCCGCGAGGCGGCCCTCAAGGAGGTCGACAAGCTGGAGCGCGCGTCCGACCAGTCGCCCGAGGGCAGCTGGATCCGCACCTGGCTGGACACCGTGCTGGAGCTGCCCTGGAACGAGCGCTCCGAGGACGCCTACGACATCGCCGGCGCCCGCGCCGTGCTCGACGCCGACCACGCCGGCCTCGCCGACGTGAAGGACCGCATCGTCGAGTACCTGGCCGTCCGCAAGCGCCGCGCCGACCAGGGGCTCGGCCTGATCGGCGGCCGCCGAGGGGGTGCCGTGCTGGCGCTCACCGGCCCGCCCGGGGTCGGCAAGACCTCGCTGGGCGAGTCGGTGGCCCGTGCGATGGGCCGCTCGTTCGTCCGGGTCGCGCTCGGCGGCGTCCGGGACGAGGCCGAGATCCGCGGCCACCGCCGCACCTACGTCGGCGCGCTGCCCGGCCGGATCGTCCGAGCGATCAAGGAGGCCGGCTCGATGAACCCGGTCGTGCTGCTCGACGAGATCGACAAGGTCGGCTCCGACTACCGGGGCGACCCGGCCGCCGCCCTGCTCGAAGTGCTCGACCCGGCCCAGAACCACACCTTCCGCGACCACTACCTGGAGGTCGAGCTCGACCTCTCCGACGTCGTCTTCCTCGCCACCGCCAACGTGGTGGAGGCCATCCCCGAGGCCCTGCTCGACCGGATGGAGCTGGTCCGCCTCGACGGCTACACCGAGGACGAGAAGGTCGTCATCGCCCGCGACCACCTGCTCCCGCGCCAGCTGGAGAAGGCGGGGCTCAGCCCGGACCAGGCCTCGCTGACCGAGGAGGCGCTGCGCCTGCTCGCCGGCGAGTACACCAGGGAGGCCGGCGTGCGGAACCTGGAGCGCGCCATCGCCCGGGTGCTGCGGAAGGTGGCCGCGCAGAGCGAGCTCGGCGAGCGCGAGCTGCCGGTCGCGATCGGCGCCGGCGACCTGCGGGCCCTGATCGGCCGGCCGCACCACACCCCGGAGGCGGCCCAGGAGCCGGCCGAGCGGCGCACCGCCGTCCCCGGGGTGGCGACCGGGCTCGCGGTGACCGGCGCGGGCGGCGACGTCCTCTACATCGAGGCCTCGCTCGCCGACGCCGAGACCGGCGGCACCGGCCTGACCCTCACCGGGCAGCTGGGCGACGTGATGAAGGAGTCGGCGCACATCGCGCTCTCCTACCTGCGCTCGCGCGGCGCCGAACTGGAGCTGCCGGTGACCTCCCTGCGGGACCGCGGCGTGCACCTGCACGTGCCGGCCGGGGCCGTGCCCAAGGACGGGCCGAGCGCGGGCATCACCATGACCACCGCGCTGGCCTCGCTGCTCTCCGGCCGCAAGGTCCGCAACGACGTGGCGATGACCGGTGAGGTGTCGCTCACCGGGCGGGTGCTGCCGATCGGCGGGGTGAAGCAGAAGCTGCTCGCCGCCGACCGGGCCGGCGTCACCACGGTGATCATCCCCAAGCGCAACGAGCCGGACCTCGACGACGTCCCGGCCGAGGTGCTGGAGCGGTTGACCGTCCACCCGGTGGCGGACGTGCGCGAGGTGCTGGCCCTGGCCCTGGAGCCGGCGGGGGTGCTGGTCGCCGCGTAGGGGCTGGCCGGCAAGATCCGCCGGCGGGCCGGGTCCGGGCGCGCCCGGCGGGACGTGACGTCCCGTCGGGCGCGTCCGCGTGCTGGGACGCCCTTGTGAGACGCCTCGTCAGTACTCCAGCATGGGGCCCATGGATCGCCACGCCCACCTGAGCCGTCGACTCGACGTCGACCTGGCCCACGCGTGTTCCGCGATCTGTCGCCGCGCCGTCTGACAGCGCGGTGACCCCGCCCGGCCGTGTCCGGGTCCTTCCCTGTCCGAGACTCCCCGGGTTCCGGGTGAGCGTCCGGGCGGCGTGCACCGCTGTCCTCCGCCCCCGGGCGCGTCCCGGAGCGGCTCACCACGACCCCGGACGGGACACCCATGCGCCTCGCGCCCCCTCTTCGCGCCGCCGTACTCTCCGCCGCCGCGCTGCTGCTCACCCTCGGCGGGACCACGCCCGCCGCGGCGGCCGGCACCTTCGGCCCGCTGCCGCCGCACAACCCCTACGCCGGCCCGGCGGGCACCGCCACCATGCACGGCGACACCGGCTCCTCGGACGCCACCCCGCTGCCCGGCCCGAAGGCCGGCCCGCTCTCCTCCGACCGGATCGCCCTGCAGTCCGCCTGCCCGACCGTCCTGGTCGGCTCCGACGGATTCCCCGTCGCGCTCTGCACCACGATCTTCGGGCTCACCCCCACCGTCCACCTGCTCGACCCGGCCGACGGCGGCTCGCTCGCCGAACTGCCGCTCGCCAAGGGCTCCCTGCTCGGCGGCGTGTACGCCTACCTGGACAACCTCGACCGCCTGGTCGCCGTCGACGGCAACGGCGACCTGCTGCGGATCGCCCACCGCCGCGACGCCGCCGGCCACTGGGGGCTGTCCGTCGACAGCCGGCTCCCGCTCGGCGCCGCCGTCCCGGCCGGGGACGCCGTCACCGGGGTCTCGCCCGACTGGCAGGGCCGGGTCTGGTTCGCCACCGGCGGCGGCGTGGTCGGCACCGCCGACGACCGGACCGGCACCGTCCGCACCCTCGCGCTCCCGGCGGGCGAGAAGGTCGCCAACAGCATCTCCACCGCCCCCGAGGGCACCGCCGTCTCCACCACCCACGCCACCTACCTGCTGACCGCCGGGGCCGACGGCACCCCCGCGATCACCTGGCGGCGGGCGTACGACCGCGGGCCCGCCCGCAAGCCCGGCCAGCTCAGCTGGGGCACCGGCTCCACCCCCACCTTCTTCGGGCCGCGCACCGGCACCGACTACGTCACCATCGTCGACAACGCCGCGCCGACCGTGAACCTGCTGGTCTACCGCACCGACACCGGCGCCCAGGTCTGCTCCGTACCCGTGCTCCGGGCCGGCGGCAGCGGCAGCGAGAACTCACCGGTGGCCGTCGGCAACGCCGTCTTCGTCGCCAGCACCTACGGGTACCCGTACCCCAAGCTGCCGGAGGACGCCGGCCCGAGCGTGCCCGCCTCCGACAAGTTCCGCGGCGGCCTCAGCCGGGTCGACGTCCGCGCCGACGGTTCCGGCTGCGACCTGGCCTGGGACACCAAGGTGCGCTCCGCCGCGGTGCCCAGGCTCTCGACCGCCGACGGGCTGATCCACACCGTGCTGCGCAACCCGGTGATCCCCGGCACCGACGCGACCTCGGTGCTGGACCCCTACTACTACGCCGAGGTCGACCCGGCGACCGGCGCGGTGGTGCGCACCGCGTACACCGGTGCCGGGTTCATCTTCGACACGCTCCAGATGGTCGGCTCGATCGCACCCGGCGGGGTCGTCTACCAGGGCACCACCACCGGCGTGCTGCGGATCACCGCGGAGTGAGCCCGGGCGGGTAGGGGCACGACGGGGCGCCCGGTGCCGGCCGTGAGCCGGGCCGGGCGCTCGGATTCCGACTGCGGCCGGTCACCGTGCGAGACTGCGAAGATGCCGTCCCCCACGCAGCGCGCCCTGGCCCGAGTCCCGGCCGGAATGCGCCCCTTCCTGGTGAGACACCGCAAGCTGGTGAAGTTCCTCCTGGTCGGGAGCACGTGTTTCGTGCTGACCCTGGTGGTGAACCTCTCGCTGAAGCTCACCGTGCTCCAGCACAAGCCGGTGGCGGCCCTGACCGTCGCCACCGTCATCGCCACCGTCGTCTCCTACGTGCTGAACCGACAGTGGTCCTTCCGGGCGAACGGCCGGCAGCGGGAGGCCGTCCTGTTCTTCGTGGTCAGCGCGGTGGCCGTGCTGGTCAACGACGTGCCGCTGATCGTCTCCCGCTACCTGCTGGACCTGCGCGAACCGGACGTCAGCGCCTTCACCCAGGAGATCGCGGACCTCGTCAGCGGCATGCTGATCGGCACCCTGCTGGCCATGGTCTTCCGCTACTGGGCGATGAAGCGCTGGGTCTTCGTCCACCTGACCGAGTCCGCCTCGGCTCCGCAGGACAGTCCCCAGCGGGTACCCCAGGCCTGAGAGGGCGAGAGCGATGCGTGAGACGGACGCCGGGCAGGCCGGACCGGCCAGCCAGCAGGGCATGCGCCGGGCCAACCTGGCCCTCGTGCTCGGACAGATCGCCCAGGGCCCGCGCTCCCGGGCCGAGGTCGCCGCGGCCACCGGACTCACCCGGGCGGCGGTCTCCTCGCTGGCGGAGGAACTGCTGGGCGCGGGCCTGCTCACCGAGGCCGGCACCGCCACCCCCAGCGGCCGGGTCGGCCGGCCCGGCACCGCCCTGGGCCTCGCCCCGGACGGACCGGGCGGCCTGGGCGCCGAGATCGGGGTCCAGCACCTGGCGGCCTGCGTGGTGGACCTGCGCGGCGAGGTCCGCAGCTGGCACCGGACGGAGATCCGCAACCAGGGCCGGGAGCCCGCCGCCGTCCTCGCCGACCTCGCCGACCTGCTGCGCCGGGCGGTGGGCGAGTCCGGCCTGCGGCCGGCCGGGCTCACCGTGGCCGTTCCCGGCCTGGTGGGCTCCGCCGAGGGCATGGTCGAGCGGGCGCCCAACCTCGGCTGGTCCCGGGTGCCGGCCACCGCCGAGCTTCGGCAGGCACTGCGGGGGGCCCGGGCCGGCGAGCTGGCCGCCCTGCCGATCGAGATCGACAACGAGGCCAACCTGGGCGGACTGGCCGAGCTCTGGCTCGGCGGGCGGCCCGGCGACTTCGTCCACCTGTCGGCCGAGGCCGGCATCGGCTCGGCGATCGTGGTCGGCGGCCGGCTGCTGCGCGGGGCGCGCGGCTTCGCGGGCGAGCTCGGACACGTACCGGTGCGCCCGGACGGGCCCCCGTGCGCCTGTGGGGCGCGCGGGTGCCTGGAGCAGTACGCGGGCGAGGCGGCGGTCCTGCGCGCGGCCGGCCTGGAGGGCGACCGCGGCGACTGGGTGGCGCTGCTCGCCGAGCGGGCGGCGGCGGGGGACGAGGCGGTGCTGGCCGCGCTGGCCGGGGCCGGCGCGGCGCTCGGCATCGCCGCCACCGGCGCGGTGAACCTGTTGGACCCGGCGGAGCTGGTGCTCGGCGGCGGCTACACCGAGCTGGCGCCCTGGCTGCTGCCGGCGATGCGGGCCGAGCTCGCCGCCCGGGTGACGGTGCGGCCCTGGTCGGACGAGTGGCTGACGGTCTCCGAGCTGGGCCGCCGGGGCCCGCTGCTGGGCGCGGCGGTCGGCGTCGTCCGGGCGATCGTCGCGGACCCCGGCCGGTTCGCGGGCCGCGGAGCCGACTCCGCCTGAGGCGCCCCGCCGGACCCGTACCGCCGGACCCGTACCGCCCGACCCGTACCGCCGGACCCGTACCGCCGGACCCGTACCGCCCGACCCGTACCGCCCGACCCGTACCGCCCGACGCCCGGGTGCGGCGGGCGGGCGGGCCCCCGGGGGGGGGCCGGCCCGCCCCCGGGGGGGCGGGCACCCGGCCCCGCGCGCTCGCCGACCGGCCGTCGCGCCCGGGCGCCCCGGCCCCCGGCGAGGGGGCCGGCCGTCCGTCGGGCGAGCGTACGCCGCTCAGAGCCGTTTCAGAGCGGGGCCGGTTCGCGGTCCGGGCCGGGCACCGCGCCCGCCTCCTCGCGACCGGGCCGGAAGCCCACCGCCAGCAGGGTGCCGCCCACGCCGACCACCGCCCAGGCGACCAGCACCATCAGCGGCACCGCGATCCCGGTGGCGCCGAAGTACGCGATGGAGCGGGCCACGTCGGTGCCGGCGCCGTTGGGGAACCAGGCGCCGATGGCCCGCCAGAACGCCGGCATCAGCGGCGGCGGGAAGACCCCGCCCGCGCTGGGGTTGCCGAGCACCACGAAGAGCAGCACCGCCAGCCCGATGCCGACGACGCCGAACAGGCACTGCAGCGCCATGGTGAAGGCCCCGACGGCGAACACCACCAGGCTGCCCAGGCCCGCCAGGCCCCAGAGGGAGCCGGGCAGCGCGTCCAGCACGGGGCCGACGATCACCGCGCCGCCGATGCCGGCCGCCACCGAGTAGAGCGCCAGCGCGCCCAGCCGGATCACCGCACGGCTGGTGTTGGCCGGCCGGGAGCCGGCGCTGATGCCGAGGATCGAGGCGACCAGGTAGCCGCCGACGCACCAGCCGATCACCAGGTAGAAGGAGGAGAGGCCCTCGGCGTCCCCCGCGGCGAGCGGCACCACGTCCCGGACCACGATCGTCCGGCCCTGGCTCCCGGCGATCCCGGTGGCGATCTTCTCGGCGGCCGTCGCCGCGGCGGGTCCTCGCGCGTTGGCCACCAGCAGGGTGTCCTGGGTGCCGGCGGGGTCGAAGAGGATGGCCGCGTAGACCTTCTGATCCTTGATCAGGGAGGTGGCCGCGGCCGGGTCGGCCGCCGTGGACGCCCGGACGGCGTCGTCCGGTACCGCCTCCAGGGCGGCCACCAGTCCGGGCTGCACCTGGGGCGGGGCGACCACCGCGATCGAGAGCTGATGCGGCGTCGGATCGTGCAGTGCGCCGACGTACGACACGATGAAACCCAGTTGGAGCAGGAGGACGGCGATGACCAGCAGTGCTGTGCGGGGGGTCACCGCGTCCTTGAGTTCGGCGGCGAATCCCTGCCCGGGGGCGGCCATCGACATCTCCTCACTTTCGGGGATGAATCGGATACTTCATATCATCAACTACTGATCTGCCCGGGAATCCCGCGCCGATGCCTGCGGGATACTGACCCGGTGAGTGACGAGCGGGCTCTGCTGGCGGTGGAGCGGGAGATTGCACTGCTGTTCCGGCGTGGCCGGGCGAAGGTGGCGGAGCTCTCCCGCCAGGTGCACCCGGAGCTGGAGGGCACGGCGTACAGCATGCTCGGCTTCATTGAGCAGGCCGGCCGGGTGCGGGTGACCGACATCGGCGCGCACTTCGCGGTCGGCAAGGCCACCGTGAGCCGGCAGGTCAAGGCACTGGAGGAGATCGGTCTGGTCGCCCGCGAGGCCGACCCGCTGGACCGCCGGGCCTCGCTGGTCTCGCTCACCCCGGACGGCGCGGAGCGCTACCTGCGGGTCCGCGACTCCCGTACGGGACGCTTCCGCGAGCTGCTGGCGACCTGGCCGCAGGACGACGTGGTGCGCTTCGCCGACCTGTTGGAGCGGTTCAACGGGCTGACCGGGGAGTCGCCGGAGAGCTGACCGGGTCGGTCTGCTCCCTCCTTCTCCGACGCGCCCCCACGTTCGGCCCGTCGGTCCGCTCCCTCCTTCCTCCGAGTCCTCGCCCCGCGTTCGGCCCGTCGGGGTGATCCGACGTGCCCCGGCACGCCCCCGCGCGGCGGGGCGGGGACGAACCACCGGCGCGGTTCATGGGCGGTCGAGGATTTTACTTGGGCTTGAATAAAGTTGCCTGAGTCAACCATTCACCCTATGGTTGCTCAAGGCAACGAATTTCGCGTCAACGCCGAAGGACCCCGATGACCGTCACCTCACCCGCTCCGACCGCGGCCGCCACCGGCGACGACACCCCGATGACCCACCGCCAGGTGCTCGAAGCCCTCTCCGGACTGCTGCTCGGGCTGTTCGTCGCGGTGCTGTCCTCGACGGTCGTCTCCAACGCCCTGCCGCGGATCCTCACCGACCTGCACGGCGGCGAGTCCGCGTACACCTGGGTGATCACCGCGGCCCTGCTCTCGCTCACCGCGTCCACCCCGATCTGGGGCAAGCTCTCCGACCTGGTCAGCAAGAAGCTGCTGGTGCAGATCGCCCTGGTGATCTACATCGTCTCCTCGGCGCTCGCCGGCCTCTCCCAGAACACCGCCGAACTGATCGCCTGCCGGATCCTCCAGGGCATCGGCGCCGGCGGCGTCACCGCGCTGGCGCAGATCTGCCTGGCCGCGATGGTCCCGCCGCGCGAACGGGGGCGCTACAGCGGCTACTTCGGCGCCGTCTTCGCCCTCGCCACCATTGGCGGCCCGCTGATCGGCGGCGTCATCGTGGACACCGACTGGCTCGGCTGGCGCTGGTGCTTCTACGTCGGCATCCCCTTCTCGCTGGTCGCCATCCTGGTGCTGCAGCGGACCCTGAAGCTGCCGGTGGTCCGCCGCAAGGCGAAGATCGACTACCTCGGCGCGACCGTCATCACCGGCGCCGTCAGCCTGCTGATGATCTGGATCACGCTGGCCGGCAAGAACTACCCGTGGCTCTCCTGGCAGACCCTGGCGATGGTCGGCGGCGGTCTGCTGCTCGGCGCCCTCGCGGTCGTGGTCGAGCGGCGCGCCGCCGAGCCGATCATCCCGCCGGCGCTCTTCCGGCACCGCACCGTCACCCTCGCCGCGATCGCCAGCGTGCTGGTCGGCGTCGGGATGTACGGCGCGACGACCTTCCTCAGCCAGTACTTCCAGCTGGCCCGGGAGAAGTCGCCCACCACGGCCGGCCTGATGACGCTGCCGATGATCCTCGGCCTGGCGGTCTCCTCCACCGTCGCCGGCAAGCTGATCACCCGCTACGGGAAGTGGAAGGCCTACCTGGTCGCCGGAACCTTCCTGCTGGCCGTCGGGTTCGCGCTGCTGGGCACCGTCCGCGACGACACCGGGTACGGCCTGCTCTCCCTCTACATGGCGCTGACCGGCATCGGTCTCGGCCTGACCATGCAGAACCTCGTCCTCGCGGTGCAGAACACCGTGCCGAAGGCCGAGCTCGGCGCGGCCAGCTCGGTGGTCACCTTCTTCCGCACCATGGGCGGCGCTATGGGCGTCTCGGCCCTCGGCGCCCTGATGACCAACCGGGTCGGGCACTACCTGACCGAGAACCTGGCCGCGGCGGGCATCCCCGCCGGTCACGCCGGCGCGGCCGGCGGCGGCGAGATCCCGGACCTGCACGCGCTGCCCGCGCCGGTCGTCCCGCTGGTGACCGACGCCTTCGGGCACGGCGTCGGCGTGGTGTTCCTGGTGGCGGCGCCGTTCGCGCTGCTGGCCTTCCTGGTGGTGCTCCTCATCCGGGAGATCCCGCTGCGGACCGGTACCCAGGGCTGAGGCGGCGAGCCGGCCGGGCGCCGGCGAGGCGAAGGGGCTGACGGCGGAGAACCTCCGCCGTCAGCCCCTTCGCCGTCTGCCCTTCCCGCGCCCCCGTCCCCCGATCCCGCGCTCCGCTGCCGCCGGGCTGGCACCCCCGGGAACGCCGAACGGCCGGGGCGGATGACCGCCCCGGCCGTTCGACGTGCGGGTGGTGACTACCCCGCGATCAGCGACAGTCCGTAGACCACCACCGCCGCGCAGGCGGCGAAGCAGAGCGAGGCGCCGGCCAGGTGGGCCTTCGCCCGGCCCGCGCCGGCGCCGCCCGCGGTGGCGGAGCCGGCCGCCTCCAGGGCGGCCTCACGGCGCGACAGGGCGAGGATGCCGAGGGCGAAGACCGTCACCACCGCGACGGTGATGCCGAAGCTGATGCCGGCGGTCTGGGCCAGCGCGTTCCACTTGATGTTCATGGCGTTGCTCCTCAGGCCGCGACGGTGGTCTTGACGGGGGCGGGGGAGGCCGGGGTCGGCACCGGGGTGACCTCGACCGCCGCGGCGTCGTGGACGTTGCCGGCGTGGACCGGCTGGCGGCGGGAGACGACGTACATCGCGCCCGAGCCGGCCACCAGGGCCGCGCCGACCACGATGACGCCCCAGGTGCCCTGGTCGGCGACGAACGCGGCCAGGCCGGCCACCGTGGCGGCGGCGGGCAGGGTCAGGCCCCAGGTGTAGACCATCCGACGCGCCATGCTCCAGTTGAGCTCGCGCTTGGGGCCGCCGAGGCCGGCGCCCATGATGCCGCCGGAGCAGACCTGGGTGGTGGAGAGGCCGTAACCCATGTGGGACGAGGTCAGGATGACCGCGGCGGCGGCCGTCTCGGAGGAGAAGCCCTGCGGCGGCTGGATGTCGGCCAGGCCCTTGCCCATCGACCGGATGATGCGCCAGCCGCCCATGTAGGTGCCGAGCGCGATGGCCGCGCCGGCGCCGATGATCACCCAGGTGGGGGGCAGCGCGCCCTTCGGCAGGGCGCCGACGGACACCAGGGTCAGGGTGATGATGCCCATCGTCTTCTGGGCGTCGTTGGTGCCGTGGGCCAGCGAGATCAGCGAGGACGAGGCGATCTGGCCGGTCTTGAAGGCCTTGGTGGTGGTCTTCTCGTTGCCCCGGCGGGTGATCGCGTACGCCAGCTTGGTGGCGCCCCAGGCGGCCAGGCCGGCCACGATCGGGGAGGCCACGGCCGGGATGAGGATCTTGGTGACGACGGTGTTGAAGTTCACGCCGTTGATGCCCACGCCGACGATCGTGGCGCCGATCAGGCCGCCGTACAGCGCGTGCGAGGAGCTGGAGGGGAGGCCTCTGAGCCAGGTCAGCAGGTTCCACAGGATCGCGCCCACGAGGGCGGCGAAGATGATCGACGGGTGGATGCCCGCCTTCTCGTTGACGATGCCACCCGAGATGGTGGTGGCCACCTTCACGGACAGGAACGCGCCCGCGAAGTTGAGGACCGCCGCGATGGTGACCGCGACCTTGGGCCGCAGGGCACCGGTGGCGATGGAGGTGGCCATCGCGTTGGCGGTGTCGTGGAACCCGTTGGTGAAGTCGAAGGCGAGCGCCGTGATGATCACGACGGCTACCAGGAACGAGATGTGTTCCATACCCAAACAATCGTCGTAGTTGTCGCACTGACGTTGGTGTCACGGGCGACCGTAGGGATGGCGGATGAACGGAAGGTGAACAGGGTCGGGCATCGTGGGGCCTGGGATGTCCGGGAGGTTGCGGAGGCCCTGTGAAAGTGTGAAGAGAGTGTTGCCGGGCCGCCATTTTGAGCGGTTCACACCCTTCGTGGTGTTTTGCTGAGATCTGGCTCACAGTCCCTGAAGAATTCATCAATATGTGCGGGCACGGTCTGTCTCGGCCGGGGCCGCCGTGACAGGATTCGGCAGAGATCCGGAGGCCGAACCGAAGAGCTGCCGGAGGGGGAGGGCGGGCCGATGGGCGGGGCTTTGTGGCGTACGGAGTCGACCGGGGTACGACCGTGGGTACGGGCCGCGCTCCGCTGCGGCGCGGTGCTGGCGGTGGCCGCGCTGTCACTGCCCTTCGCCACCCAGGCGGCGTTCGCCGCACCCGAGCCGTCCGGCACCCCCTCGATCTCCGCGCCGACCGTCTCGCCCGGCGCTGACCCGCTCGCCGACGCGAAGAACACCCTCGGCCCGCTGCTCGACCAGCTGCACCTCCTCTACGGCAACGCCGAGGCGGCCACCGAGCAGTACAACGCCACCGTCGCCAGGCTCGCCGAGCAGCAGACCACCCTCGCCGACCTGCGCGGCCGGGTGGAGCGCCAGCAGAAGGCGGTGGACGCCGGCACCGACGTCGCCGCCCAGCTCGCCGCCGCGCAGTACCGCAACGGCAGCGCCTCGGCCTACGCCGAACTGCTGCTCGCCGAGGACCCGTACGAGGCGGTCACCATCGCCGAACTGCTCGCCGAGGCCAGCCGCTCCCAGTCGGCCTTCCTGGACCACCTCAAGGCCGACCGCGCCAACCTCACCGAGCTGCAGAAGCAGGCCGAGGCGGCGCTGAAGGAGTCCCAGGCGCTCGCAGTCCAGCAGGACGCGGCCAAGGCCACCGTGGCGACCCAGCTCGCCGAGGTCGAGAAGCTGGTCACCTCGCTGACCGGCGCCCAGCGCACCGAGCTCGCCGTCCTGGAGAAGGCCCAGGCCGACCAGGCCCAGCTGGCCTTCCTCGCCTCCGGCGCACTCGGCAAGGGGGAGCGCACGCCCTCGCAGGCGGGTCGCGCGGCGGTCGCGTACGCGCTGGCCCAGCTCGGCAAGCCCTACGTCTGGGGCGGCGCGGGGCCGGACGTCTTCGACTGCTCGGGGCTGACCTCGCAGGCCTGGCTGCACGCCGGCCGGCCGGTGCCGCGCACCAGCCAGGAGCAGTGGGCCCAGCTCCAGCACGTGCCGCTGAACCAGCTGCGCCCCGGCGACCTGGTCGTCTACTACGCGGGCGCCACCCACATCGCGCTCTACATCGGCGGCGGCCTGGTGGTGCAGGCGCCGCGCCCCGGCGCGGTGATCAAGGTGTCGCCGATCGGATCGATGCCGATCCTCGGTGCCGTCCGCCCCGACCCGGACACCGCCTCCGACGAGCAGGGCGGCGCCTGGAAGGTGCCGGAGCTCCCGAAGGACTGGGACACCGCCACCCCGATCGCGCCGTCCCCGCCGGCCACCCTGCCGCCCGTGGTGCCCGCGCCGGGCACCGGCACGCCGCCCGTCACGACCCCGGGCACGGCCGAGCCGACGACCTCGCCGACCGCCAACGGCACCCCGACCGACCCCGGTACGCCGTCCGGGACGGGCACCCCGTCGGGCACGGGCACCCCGTCCGGGACGGGTACGCCGTCCGGCACCGGCAGCCCGTCGGGCACGGGCACCCCGTCCGGGACGGGCACGCCGTCCACCGCCACGCCGGACCCGTCCGCCACCGCGCCGTCCGCCTCGGGCACCGTCGCGTCCTCCGCGGCGCCGACCTCGGCCTCGGCGCAGCCGGAGAGCGCCTCGGCCTCCGCCTCCGGGACGGGCTGAGCCCGCCGCTGGCCGAGCCCGGCCGCACCCCGGGTGGGGGTGCGGCCGGGCTCGCTGGTTCAGGTCCGCTGGTTCAGGTCCGCTGGTTCAGGTCCGCTGGTTCAGGTCCGCTGGTTCAGGTCCGCTGGTTCAGGTCCGCTGGTTCAGGTCCGGTGGTTCAGGTCCGGTGGTTCAGGTCCGCTGGTTCGGGTCCGGTGCTTTCAGGCCTGGGCGAGGCCGCTGTCGGGCTCGAAGCGCACCACGACCGCCTTCGAGGTCGGGGTGTTGCTGATGTCGGCGGTCGAGTCCAGCGGCACCAGCACGTTGGTCTCCGGGTAGTAGGCCGCCGCACCGCCGAGCGCCACCGGGTAGTGCACCACCATGAAGTGCGGCGCCCGGCGCTCCACGCCGTCCCGCCACTCGCTGACCAGGTCCACGTACGCGCCTTCGTCCAGGCCCAGGGCGGCGGCGTCCGCCGGGTTCACCAGCACCACCCGCCGGCCGCCGGTGATGCCGCGGTAGCGGTCGTCCAGGCCGTAGATCGTGGTGTTGTACTGGTCGTGCGAGCGCAACGTCTGCAGCAGCAGCCGGCCGGGCGGCACCTCGGGCGCGGTCAGCGGGTTGACGCTGAAGTTGGCCTTCCCGGTGGTGGTGGGGAAGGACCGGCTGTCGCGCGGACCGTGCGGCAGGGCGAACCCGCCGGGGCGGCGGACCTTCTCGTTGAAGTCCTCGAAGCCGGGTACGACGCGCGCGATCCGCTCCCGGATGCTGTCGTAGTGCTCCGCGAAGTCCTCCCACGGGGTGTCGTCCTGCGGGCCGAGGGTGGCCCGGGCCAGCCGGCAGACGATCGCCACCTCGGAGAGCAGCCCCCGCGCCGGCGGCCGCAGCCCGCCGCGCGAGGAGTGCACCATGCCCATCGAGTCCTCGACGCTGACGAACTGCGCGCCCCCGCCGGTGACGTCCCGGTCGGTGCGGCCGAGCGTCGGCAGGATCAGCGCCCGGGCGCCGGTGACCACGTGCGAGCGGTTCAGCTTGGTCGAGACGTGCACGGTGAGCCGGCAGCGCCGCATCGCGGCCTCGGTCACCCCGGTGTCCGGGGTGGCCGCCACGAAGTTGCCGCCCATCGCGAAGAACACCCGCACCCGGCCGTCGCGCATGGCCCGTATGGTCTCCACCGCGTCGAAGCCGTGCTCGCGCGGCGGCTCGAAGGAGAACTCCTTGCCCAGCGCGTCCAGGAAGGCCGAGGACGGTCGCTCGAAGATGCCCATCGTCCGGTCGCCCTGGACGTTGCTGTGCCCGCGCACCGGGCAGACCCCGGCCCCGGGCCGGCCGATGTTGCCGCGCAGCAGCAGGAAGTTGACCACCTCGCGGATCGTCGGCACGGCGTGCTTGTGCTGGGTGAGGCCCATCGCCCAGCAGACGATGATCTTCCGGGAGGAGAGCACCATCGAGGCGAGTTCCTCGATCTGCTCGTACGGCAGGCCGGTGGCGGCGAGCACCGCCGCGCGATCGGTCGTCCGGGCGTCGGCCGCCCACTCCTCGAAGCCCAGGCAGTGCCGCTCGATGAACTCGTGGTCCAGCACGTTGCCGTGCTTCTCCTCGGCGGCCAGCAGCAGCTGGTTGAGCGCCCGGAACAGGGCCAGGTCGCCGCCGAGCCGGATCTGCAGGAACAGGTCGGTGAGCTTGGTGCCGTGGCCGGCCAGTCCGCGGGCGTTCTGCGGGTTCTTGAACCGCTCCAGGCCGGCCTCGGGCAGCGGGTTCACGCTGACGACCTTCGCCCCGGCCCGCTTGGCCCGCTCCAGGGCGGAGAGCATCCGGGGGTGGTTGGTGCCCGGGTTCTGCCCCGCCACGATGATCAGGTCCGCCTGGTACAGGTCCTTCAGGCTGACGCTGCCCTTGCCCACCCCGAGCGTCTCCACCAGCGCGGAGCCGGAGGACTCGTGGCACATGTTGGAGCAGTCCGGCAGGTTGTTGGTGCCGAGGCGGCGGGCGAACAGCTGGTAGGCGAAGGCGGCCTCGTTGCTGGTCCGGCCCGAGGTGTAGAAGGCGGCGCCGTCCGGGGTGTCCAGGGCCCGCAGCTCCTCGGCCACGATCGCGAACGCGCGCTCCCAGGAGACCGGCACGTAGTGCGAGGCGCCCTCGTCCAGCAGCATCGGCTCGGTGAGCCGGCCCTGCTGGCCCAGCCAGTAGCCGGAGCGCTCGGCCAGCTCCGCGACCGGGTGCGCGGCGAAGAACTCGGCGGTGATCCGCCGTTCGGTGGCCTCCTCGGCGACCGCCTTGGCGCCGTTCTCGCAGAACTCGGCGGCGTGCGTCTTCCCGGGTTCGGGCCAGGCGCAGCCGGGGCAGTCGAAGCCGTCCGGCTGGTTGACCTTGCTCAACGTCGCCAGGGTGCGGCGGGCGCCCATCTGCTCGGCGGCCATCCGAAGGCTGTGGCCCACGGCCGGCAGGCCGGCCGCCGCGTGCTGCGGGGCGGACACCTGCGGGGCGTCCTGGGCCGGGTCGCTCTGCGGGGCCTGCTTCGCCATGACTGGCACCTCCGGATCGTGCGGGCCGCGCCGTCGCCTGCCCTCGTTCCCATCCTTCCACTCGTACCGACGAGCCGGATCGGCCGGGCTTCCCGGGCCCGCGGCCCCGGGCCCGCGGCCCCGGGCCGGCGGCCGCCTGGTCCGGGCGGAGCGGGACGGGACACAATGTGCGGTGCCGACCGACGCAGAGGAGCCGTGGACCATGTCGCTGAGCGGAGCCGCACCGGAGCCCCCCGGGCGGTACGGGCCGCCGCCGGCCGCACCTCCGGCGCCGTACCCGGCCGCACCGCCGGCCCCGCCCGCCGCGCCGCCGCTCGTACCCGCCGCGGCGGTGCCCGGCACGGTACCGCCCGCCGCCGTACCCCCTGCCGCCGTACCGCCCGCTGCCCTACCGCCAGCCGCCGTACCGCCGCCCGCCGCGCAGCCGCTGGTGCCGGCGGCCACCGACGGAGTCCGGGCGGAGCTGCTCCGGCAGCGGGAGGCGGCGCGCGGGGCCGAGGCCGGCGAGGCGGCGCGACTGCTGGACGGGATCGCCCGCGAGATGGTCGCCCGGCTCGGCCGCTACGACCGCGACACCCTCACCACCTGGCGCGAGCTGGCCTGGTACCGGGACGCCCGGGGGGACGCCGGCGGCGCCCTGCACCTCCTGGAGCAGGTCGTCCCCGACCTCGTCCAGGCCCTCGGCCCGGCCGATCCCGACACCCTGCAGGCCCGCTTCGAGCTGGCCGTGCTCACCGGCACCGTGGGCAACCCGCACGGCGCCGCGCAGCAGCTGCACGCGCTGATCCCGCAGCTCGCGGCCACCCTGGGGCCCTACGACGAGCGGGTGCTGAAGGCCCAGCACGACCTGGCGCTGCAGGTGGCCGACACCGGGGACGTGGGCGGGGCGCTGAACCAGCTGCGGCTGCTGGTGCCGCTCGTCCAGCAGATGCTCGGCGAGGGGCATCCGCTGCTGGCCGAGGTCCGGCTGGACCTCGGCCGCTACGCGGAGCTCTGGGGTCTGACCCCGGGCGGCCGGTCCGCCGGGCTCGGCTGGGTGGAGGCGGTGGCGATGGTCCACCGGCTGCTGGTCTGGGACTTCGAGACCGACCGGGAGGCCGACGCCACCCTGCGCGAACTCGAACGCCGCACCGGGGTGCGTGACCTGATGGACCGGATCTTCCTGGCCCCGGAGCACCTCACCACCGAGCAGGTGGCGGCGACGGCGCTCGGCGTACCGGGCCGGCCGTCGCCCGTACCGCCGCCACCGCCGGTCTCCGCCTACTGATCGCCTGCTCGGCGGGCCGCCGGATCGGGAGGCCCGGGAGAGGTGCCGGCCCGGCCTACGGCGCCGCCGCGACCGCGAGGCCGCCCGCGCCCTGCCGGGCGGCGGGCCGCGGGCCGGCCAGGTCGCGCAGGATGGCCCGGGCCGCCGCGTCGTTCTGCCGGAAGCCCGGCGAGTCGGTCCGTGGACGGGCGAAGGCGCCGGCCGCCCGCAGGCTGGTGTGCGGGCCGAGCGCGGTGCGCCGCGGATGGGCGGCGCCGCCGAGCGCGGGGTCCAGGATCCGGCTCTCCCCGGGCGAGATGGTGAGCAGGCCGGAGCGGTGGGTGTGCTCCTCGTCGGCGACCACCTCCTCGGCGATCCGGCCGTCCTGGTACAGCTGCCGCAGCAGCGGGTCCTTCGTCCGGGCCAGGACGTGCGGCGGGAGGTAGCCCTCGATCAGTGCGGTGGCGGTCACGCTGTGCCCGGGCACGGTCGGGCTGGTGGCCCGGAAGGTGCCGGTGGCCTCGTCGGTCTCGACCGCGATGTCGGCGCCCAGGAAGCGCACCACCCCGGCCTCGGAGAGCGCGAGCAGCTGGCGCAGCCGGAATCCGGGCGGGCCGGAGGCGAGGAAGTTGAAGAAGCCGAACCACCACCCGTCCAGCTCCTCCTCCACCGAGCGGGCGGTGAGCCGGTCGGAGGTCATCAGCCGGGGCAGCTGGCCGAACAGCGAGAGCAGGGCGAGGAAGGCGCCCAGGTCGGCGCTGTGGGCGGGGTCGGCGCGGCGGTCGGCGTCGGCCGCGACGTAGCCGCGCAGCCGCTGCTGGAGCTCCTCGTCGGAGCCGAGCCGCAGGCCGGCCAGCGGGTGGTCCAACTGCTCGAAGTCCAGCCGGTCGGCGGGGTCGGGCACCGCGGCGGCGGTCAGCCGGGCCAGCGTGGGCGAGTACCAGTCGAGCCGGTCGTACGCGGCGAGGAAGTCCGCCCAAGGGACGGTGGTGCGCTCGGGGTGCGCGTGGAACAACTCGTGGTAGTACCCGAAGCCGACCTCCTTGGCCATCAACGGCCAGAAGTCCCGCCGGAGTTCGAGCCGGCCGGGCCGGGCGAGGACTTCGTCCACGGCGGCCCGGTCGAAGTAGCGGGGGAGCGGCGCGAGCGGGCCCTGCAGCCGGTAGCCGGTCTTCGAGTGGTACGGGACGCCGCGCCGCGAGCCGGCGTGGATCACCGGCTCCCGGCCGGACGGACGGTAGACCAGGCCGTCGGCCGTCTCCTCGAAGCGGCCGCCCCGGCCCTCGGTGAGCATCGCCGTCAGGTCGACGAAGGCCAGGCCCAGACCGCGCAGCAGCACGTGCTCGCCGGGGGCTATCGCCGAGAGGTCGGCGTCCGCCGAGTAGGCCGGCGCGAGGTGGAACCGGCCGTGCCGGGCGGCGAACCGGGCCATCGGGGCGTGCCGCGGATCGGGCTCGGAGTCCAGGTGCCCGAGGGTGAGCGCCACGTGGTCGGCGCTCAGCGTGCGGCTGCCGAGGCGCACCAGTTGCGGGCCGTCGGCCGCGCCGGTGAGCTCCAGGACGGTCTCGCGGTGCACGGTGACGGTGACGTGCGCCGGCAGGTCGGCGACCGCGCGGCGGAGCACCCAGTCCAGGTAGGCGCTCTGCGCGCGACGGGTGGGGAAGTCGGTCGGCGCCAGCTCGCGCAGCTCGTCCCGGACCGCCGGGTCGGCGACCTCCCGGTACGGCGCGAACTCCGTGCTGCGGGCGGCCCATTCGGCCAGTGAGGGGCCCGGGCGGACCGGCCCCTCGATGGTCGACCGCTCGTCCGTGAACATGGTCACGTCCTCGGCCATCGAGTTCATCCGGAGCAGCGGCGACTGCTCGTGGCGCCAGATCCGGCCACCGCCGGGCGGGTGCGGGTCGACCAGGTGGATGTGCAACGGCTGGTCGGAGGGCAGGAGTTCGGCGGCGTTGGCGGCGATCCGCTCCAGCAGGCCGGTGCCGCGCGGCCCGGCGCCCACGATCACCAGGGTGGTCATCGGCCCTCCCCGGGGGTGCTCGCGTCGGCTCGCCCGAGCAGCCGGCGGTAGCCGGCCGCGGCCCGTTGCAGCGGGGTCGGCGGCAGGCCGTCCCGGCTGGCGCCCCGGGCGAAGTGGCGCTCCACGTAGTACTGGCCGGCCGACAGGACGGTGGTGACCACCAGGTACCAGAGGGTGGCGACCACCAGCATCGGGATCACCTGGTAGGTCTGGTTGTAGACCAGCTGCACCGAGTAGAGCAGGTCGGAGACGGCCAGCACGCTCACGATGCTGGTGCCCTTGAGGGCGCTGATCAGCATGTTCCCGGCGGTCGGCACGATGGACCGCATGGCCTGCGGGATGACGATCCGGCGCAGCACCCGCGCCCGGCCGAGCCCCAGTGCCTGGGCGGCCTCCAGCTGCCCCCGGTCGACGGAGAGGATGCCGCCGCGCACCACCTCGGCGGCGTACGCGGCCTCCAGCAGGGTCAGTCCGATCACCGCGGTGAGGGTCGGGCCGAGCAGGTTGACGGTCTTGAAGGTGATGAACTCCGGGCCGAACGGGATGCCCAGGCCGAGCGTCGGGTAGAGCGCGCCGATGTTGAAGAAGAACAGCAGCTGGACCAGGGGCGGGGTCGAGCGGAAGAGCCAGATGTAGCCCCAGGCGACGGTGCGCAGCACCGGGTTGCCGGAGAGCCGCATGGTGGCCAGCACGGTCCCCAGGACGAAGCCGAGGGAGAGCGTCGCGGCGGTCAGCCACAGGGTGAGGGTGAGGCCGTCCAGGACGGAGGTGGAGGTGAAGTAGGCGGCCACCACGTCCCATTGGAAGGCCCGGTTGCGGACGATCGAGCTGACCGCCATGGCGAGCAGCAGCAGCGCGACCGCGGCGGAGACCCACTGCCAGGGGCGCCGGCGGCCGACCACCGGGGCGTCGGTGAGCGGGTCCGGCGGCGCGTCCGGTGGGGCCGCGGGCGGGGTGCCCGGCGGGGTGTCCGGTCGTGGCTGCGGGGTGCCGGCCGGACCGGTGCCGGACGGGGTCTCGGCGGGTGCGGGCGTGGCGGGTGTCTTGGCGAGGGGGGTTCCGGCGGCGGTCAGGACGTCCTGCGGCGTGGCCATGTGGAGGGCTCCAGGCGGGGAGGTGCGGGCAGGCAGGCGGGCGTCGTCACGTACTGCCGTCGCGCGGTCCGCGTCCCTCAACGCGGCCGGGCGTGCACTCACTCCACCTGAATCGTACGCGCGAACGATCGGTCCGTGTCAAGGGCGGTCTTGTGGTCGGTCCATCAATGCTGCTTTCCTGCTGAGGAGTTGACGGACATTACCGGCGTCCGCGCCCCGTGGTGGCCGGCGGGGCGGTCGGAGCGCGGATCGAGGGGGACAGGAGAGCGGCAGGAGGGGGCGGGAGAGCATAGGGGGCAGGTTAGGGGTGCACGGAAATGGGACGGTGGTTGACGAAGCCCGTCCTTCACTGCTCAACTTGCCCCATGTACGCCGAGCAGCACCTGGTCACCCGCGACCACATCGACTTCGGTCGGGTGTGGTCCGCGGCGTGTCGCGGCTGACTCGGCAGCGGGCCGTCTGACCGGCCCTTCTCTCCTTCGGAGACCCCTCCCTCGGTGCCCCCGACGCGGGCCGGGAAGCCGTCCCCAGTCGACGGTTCCCAAGGCGCACGCTGCCGCCTCCTCACTCCAGTCGTACCACCGTCACGCGTTGCCACCCCCTGCTCGCCGGACCTCCCGTTCGTCGTTCCATCGCCGCCGCCCCCTGCCCGCCCGGTCCCTGTCAGGGCCTGCTCCAGCCTGCTCGAACGTGCTGCCGCGAGGCTGCGCGCTGCCCTGCCGCCCTCCGCGGGCTGCCACCCGACCATGGTCGAACGGCGCTGCGGTGCGAGGGAGTTGGGCACACAGTTCATCCGCGGTCAGCCGCGAAGCGAAGCGAAAGGTCAGCCCTCATGCCTGTCGAGTTCCTCGGTATCGCCGCCACCGGAGACGGTTCGGAGACCACCCCCCGTACGACCGCCGCCTTCGACCGCGACTACACCCTGCGTCTCGCCCGGGCCCACGAGGACAACGGCTGGGACCGCGTCCTGTTCGCCTACGCCGCCGGCGCCCCGGACCCGGCGCCCGCCGCGGCGTACATCGCCGCCAGGCTCGACCGGCTGCAGATCCTGCTGGCCCACCGGCCGAACGTCTCCTACCCGACCTTCGCCGCCAAGACCTTCGCCACCCTCGACCGGATCAGCGACGGCCGGCTCACCGTGCACTTCATCACCGGTGGCAACGACCACGAGCAGCAGCGCGAGGGCGACTTCCTGACCAAGGACCAGCGCTACGACCGGACCCGCGAGTACATCCGGATCGTCAAGCGGGCCTGGACCAGCCGCGAGCCCTTCGACCACGAGGGCGAGTACTACCGCTTCAACGACTTCGTCTCCGACGTCTTCCCCGTCCAGTCGCCGCGCCCGAACGTCTCCTTCGGCGGCAGCTCGCCCGCCGCCTACGCGGCCGGCGGGGCCGAGGCGGACATCTACTGCCTCTGGGGCGAGCCGCTGGCGCAGACCGCCGAGCAGATCGAGACGGTGCGGGCCGCCGCGCTCGCCGCCGGACGCACCGACCAGCCGCGGATCCAGGTGGCGTTCCGGCCGATCATCGCGCCGACCGAGGAACTCGCCTGGGAGAAGGCCCACCGGACGGTCGACACCATCAACGAGCGCAAGCGCTCCGGAGCCTTCGTCCGCCGGCAGAACCTCGGCGACCCGGCCGCCGCGCCGGCGCCCGAGAACACCGGCTCCCAGCGGCTGATCGCCATCGCCGAGGCGGGGGAGCGCTACGACCGCGCGCTGTGGACCCCGACGGCGGCCGCCACCGGCGGGTCCGGCAACTCCAACGCGCTGGTCGGCACCCCCGAGACGGTCGCGCAGGCCCTGCTCGACTACTACGACCTCGGCGTCGACATCCTCTCCGCGCGCGGCTACGACCTGCTCGACGACGCGATCGACTTCGGCCGCTACGTCATCCCGATCGTCCGCGAGGAGGTCGCCAAGCGCGACGCGGAGAAGGCCGCCCGGCTCGCCCGGGCCGAGCACGACCGGCACCAGCTGATCGCCGCCCAGGCATGAGCGGCGACCGCGCCCCCCGGCCGGCCGACAGCTGTCCGGCGCACCGCACCGCACCCGCCGCCCCACTCCTCCCACTGCCGGACCCCACCTGATGTCAGGTCACCACCGAAAGGCGCCAACCCCGTGAGAGCCACCACCCAACGACGCGGCCTGCTCGCCGCCATCGCCCTGCTCCCGGTGCTGGCCCTGAGCGCCTGCGGCTCGGACCCGGCCGCCCCCGGGACGGCGAAGCCGGCGCCGGCCGGCAGCCAGGTCGGCATCTCGGCCGACGAGGACGTCGTCTCCGCCCTGACCAAGGTCGACAGCATCGCCGCGCTCGTTCCGGAGGAGGTCCGCAAGGCGGGCGCCGTCAAGGTGGGCGGCTCGGTCGGCAGCCCGCCGACCGCCTACTACCAGGACCAGGCGAACAAGAAGCTGGTCGGCATCGACATCGACTTCACCGACGCCGTCGGCCGGATCCTCGGGCTCACCGTCCAGCGCGAGGAGGCCAAGTTCGAGACCATCCTGCCGGCCCTGGACAGCGGCAAGTACGACTTCGGCGTCGGCAACTTCGGGGTGACCACGGCCCGGCTGAAGACGATCGACTTCGTCACCTACATCGACGACGGCCAGGGCTTCGCGGTGAAGAAGGACAACACCACCGTCCAGCCGGTGACCGACCTCGGCCAGCTCTGCGGCCTCGTCATCGGCGTCGGCGCCGGCACCACCTTCGAGTCCACCCTGAACAGCAAGAAGAACATCTGCGCCGACACCGGCCGCAAGCCCTTCGAGGTGAAGGCCTTCTCGGACAACGGCGCCGTCCTCACCGGTCTGCAGCAGGGCCGCATCGACATCGTCATGTCGACCATCAACGGCCTGCGCTACCAGGCGGCCCAGCCCGGCGCCGGGACGAAGTTCCTCGGCGAGTTCCACCGCCTGGACGTCGGGTTCGCCTTCAAGAAGGGCTCGGCGCTGACGCCGGCCTTCCAGGGCGCCGTCAATCAGCTGATCAAGGACGGTACGTACGACCGGATCCTCAAGAAGTGGGGAGTGACCGACTCCGCCATCAAGGAATCCCTGATCAGCCCGCCCGAGCACCCGTGATCCCGTGTCAGCGCTTCGGAGGAATCCCACCATGACCGCCACCACCGGTCCCGCCGCCGGTGCCGCCACCGGCACCACCGCAGAGGCCGATGCCGCCGCAGGAGCCGGTGCCGCCGCCGGCGGTACCGCGGAAGCCGGCAGAGCCACGCCGGTCCGCGTCCGCAAGGCGCGGCCGGCCGCCGACCCCAAGGCCACGCCGCCCGACGATCCGGAGGGCCTGCCGATCGTCCCGGCCCGGCACCCCTGGCGCTGGGCGGCCGGCGCCGTCGCCCTCGTCGTGCTGGCCCAGTTCATCCACGGCCTGGCCACCAACCCCGGCTGGGACTGGCCCACCTTCCGGGTCTTCTTCAGCACCGAGACGATCCTGCGATCCGTCTGGATCACCATCCAACTGACCTTCTACGGGACGGTGCTGGGCTTCCTGCTGGGCACCGGGGTGGCCGCCCTGCGGCTCTCGCGCAGCCCCATCCTGCAGACCATCGGCTGGGCGTACATCTGGGCCTTCCGGTCCATCCCGCTGATCGTCCAGCTGGTCTTCTGGTTCAACCTCTCCTACCTCTACAAGCGGCTCGGGGTGGGCGTCCCGTTCGGCCCGACCGTGTGGACCTTCGACACCATCGACGCGCTGGGGGCCCTCGGCGCCGCCGTGCTCGGCCTCGCCCTGCACCAGGCCGCCTACGCCGCCGAGATCATCCGCGGCGGCATCATCTCGGTCGACGGCGGCCAGCTGGAGGCCGCCGCGGCGCTGGGCATCCCCCGGCTGCGGCAGGCCTGGCGGATCGTCCTGCCGCAGGCCATGCGCGGGATCCTGCCGGCCGCCGCCAACGAGGTGATCTCGCTGTTCAAGGGCACCTCGATCGTCTACGTCATGGCGATCGGCGAGCTCTTCTACCAGGTGCAGGTGATCTACGGTCGCACCGGCCGGGTGGTGCCGCTGCTGATGGTCGCCACGGTCTGGTACATCCTGCTCACCACGCTGCTCTCGATCGGCCAGTACTACGTCGAGCGCTACTTCTCCCGGGGCGCGCTGCGCACCCCGCCGCCCACCCCGCTCCAGCGGGCCCGGGACTTCGTCCGGAACATCCAGGCCACCCGCCGCACCCCGCCGGCCGGCCGCACCGCACCGTCCACCGGAGGCCGCTCATGACCACGACCACCACCGACACCATGGTGCAGGTCCGCGGTGTCCACAAGCGGTTCGGCGCACTGGAGGTGCTGCGCGGCGTCGACCTGTCCGTGCCGGCCGGCTCGGTCACCGTGGTGCTCGGGCCCTCCGGCTCCGGCAAGTCCACCCTGCTGCGCGCGATCAACCACCTGGAGAAGCTCGACCGGGGCTTCGTCGCCATCGACGGCGAGCTGATCGGCTACCGGCGCTCGGGCGGCAAGCTGTACGAGCTGAAGGAACGCGAGGTGCTGCGCCAGCGCACCCACATCGGTTTCGTGTTCCAGAACTTCAACCTCTTCCCGCACCTGACCGTGCTGGAGAACATCATCGAGGCGCCGGTGAGCGCGCTCCGGCAGCCGAAGGCCGAGGCCCGCAAGGCCGCGCTGGCCCTGCTCGACCGGGTCGGCCTCGCCGACAAAGCGGACGTCTACCCGCGCCAGCTCTCCGGCGGCCAGCAGCAGCGGGTGGCGATCGCCCGGGCGCTCGCGCTGGAGCCGAAGGTGCTGCTCTTCGACGAGCCGACCTCGGCGCTCGACCCGGAGCTGGTCGGCGAGGTGCTGGACGTGATCAAGGACCTGGCGCGCACCGGCACCACGATGATCGTCGTGACGCACGAGATCGGCTTCGCCCGCGAGGTGGCCGACACCGTGGTGTTCATGGACGGCGGGCTCGTCGTCGAGCAGGGGCCGCCGTCCGCCGTCCTGGACGACCCGCAGCACGAGCGCACCCGCGCCTTCCTCTCCAAGGTCCTCTAGGGCCGCCGGGGCCGCGCCGGCCCCGGCCCACACCTTTCCCGCTGTACCCCGAAAACCCCTGCGCTCGTAAGGAGTTCCGCCATGTCCCTACCCCGTCGCGCCCTGGTGGCCGCAGCCCTCTCGCTCACCACCGCCCTCACCCTGTCGGCCTGCGGCAGCTCGCCCAGCGCCTCCACGGACACCGCCGCCCCCAAGGGCACCACGGCTCCGAACGGCGTCTCGGTGAACCTCACGCCGGACCAGAAGCGCATCACCACGCCCAAGGTGGACGCCATCGCGGCGCTCGTGCCGGAGGAGATCAGAAAGAAGGGCACGCTGGCGGTCGTCGACTCACTGGGCACCATCCCGCCGCTGGACTTCTACGCCACCGACGACAAGACCGTCATCGGCGTCGAGTCCGACATCGCCACCCTGATCGGCAACGTGATCGGCCTCAAGGTGGAGTTCAACCCGGTCTCCTGGGAGAACGTCTTCGTCGGCCTGGACAGCGGCAAGTACGACGTCGGCATCACCAACATCACCGTCACCGAGGCCCGCAAGGAGAAGTACGACTTCGCCACCTACCGCCTGGACGTCCTCGGCTTCGAGGCCAAAAAGGGCAGCGGCTGGAAGGTCAGCGGGCCCAAGGACGTCGCCGGCCACACCATCGCGGTGACCTCCGGCACCAACCAGGAGAAGCTGCTGGTCTCCTGGAACGAGGAGAACGTCAAGGCCGGGCTCAAGCCCGTGGACATCAAGTACTTCCAGAACTCCGCGGACTACTACCTGGCGCTCTCCTCCGGCCGGATCGACGCCTACCTCGGCCCCAACCCGAGCCTGGCCTTCCACGCCGTCCAGACCGGCGAGACCGAGGTGATCGGCACCTACTCCGGTGGCGGTGCCGACGTCCTCGGCAAGATCGCGGCCACCACCAAGAAGGACAACGGCTTCGTCAAGGCGCTGAACGAGGCGATCAACGAGATCATCAAGAACGGCACCTACGAGCAGGCGCTCAAGCGCTGGGGGCTGGAGAACGAGGGCGTGAAGACCTCCGAGATCAACCCGCCCGGTCTGCCCAAGACCAAGCCGTGACCTGATGGGCGGCGGGTCGGGACACTCCCGCCGCCCATCGGCCCACCCCCGCGGCTATCGTGAACACCGTTCGAGTCCGGCGGAGTTGGGGGCGGGGCATGCAGGTCGGGGACGTACTGGACAGTCGCTACCGAATGGTGCGAAAGATCGGCCGCGGCGGCTTCGGCGTGGTCTGGGAGGCCTTCGACGCGAAGGTCGGCCGCCCGGTCGCGGTGAAGGTGATCTCGGAGGAGAACGCCACCGACGAGCGCGAGGTGCGGCGGTTCGTGGCCGAGGCCAGGACGGTCGGCAACCTCTCGCACCCGCACATCGTGACCCTGTACGACCTGGGGGAGGTGCGCGGCGCCGGCTTCGCCACCCACTACCTGGTGATGGAGCTCGTCCGGGGCAGCTCGCTGGCCGAGGTCCTCAGGGGCGGCCTGCCGGGGCGGGAGCTCGCCCTGCGCTGGGCGGGCCAGGTCTGCGGCGCGCTGGACGCGGCCCACCGCGCCGGGGTGGTGCACCGCGACATCAAGCCCGAGAACATCATGATCACCGAAGCGGGCGAGGCCAAGGTGCTCGACTTCGGGATCGCCCGCCTGGAGACCCAGGCCGCCGGCCTCACCAGCACCGGCAGCGTCATCGGCAGCCCGCACTACCTCGCGCCCGAACGCTGGTCCGGCGGCCCGGTGGACGGCCGCGCCGACCTCTACGCACTCGGCTGCGTGCTGTACCAACTCTGCTCCGGCGAGAAGCCGTTCACCGCCGACAACGCGGTCACCCTGATGTACCAGCACCTCAACGACACGCCCGACGCGCCGCCCGGCGTCGAGCCCGAGCTCGCCGCGCTGGTCCTCCAACTGCTCGCCAAGGCACCGGCGGACCGGCCCGCCGACGCGGCCGAGGTCCGCCGCCGGCTCGCCGCGATCGAGGCCGGCCCGCCGGTGCCCGCCGCTCCGGCGGGCCCGAGCCCGGAGCAGCTGAAGGAGCGGGCGGACCAGGCCTGGGCGCGCGGCGCCGACGGCGAACCCGCCGAGGCGGTACGGCTGCTGCGCGCCCTGCTGCCCGAGTTCGCCGGCGTCTGCGGACCCGCCGACCCGCGCACCCTGCGGACCTGCCACGACCTGGCGCTCTGGCTCGCCAGGTCCGGTGAGCTGCTGCTCGCCGTGGACCTGCTGCGCGAGCTGGCGGCCCCGCCGGCCGGACCCCCCGGAGCCGGCGCGGCCGGGGAGGGTGCGCGCGCCGACGCGGCCCGTGACCTGGTGCGCTGGGAGCGTGAGCTGGCCCGCCGGGGCCCGGGCGGCGGGCGGCTGGCCGGCGGCGCCTCGCTGACCCTGGGCACCGTCCTCCTCGGCGGCCCGCCGGCCGGCGGCCCGCAGCGCCGCTGAGCGGCAGCGCCGTCCCTCGGGCGTCCGCCGTCCGTCGGGCGCCCGAGGGGCCGGCTCACCAGTCGTGCGGGATCCGCTCCAGGACGCCCGCGCCGAAGAGCTCGTACAGCGGCAGCGTCTCCAGGTGGACGTAGCCGATGTGGCAGTCGCAGACGGCCAGTTCGCAGGGCCGGGGGCCGAGCGCGGCGCGGTACGAGCCGTCGTACAGGTTGCCCAGCGGGGTGCGGACGAAGTGGCAGCGCGAGACGGTGCCGTCGCCGTCCACCGAGATCACCGAACGGCCCGTCCGGCAGGGCCGGCCCGCGCTCGGGTGCGGGGTGCGGCTGTAGCCGAACAGCGGGTCCAGCGCGGTCCACCGGGACGCCTCGGGGTCGGTGTACGTCCGCCCCTCGGCGGCGTTCACCCACAGGTAGACGTCGGCCGGGAGCTCCGCCCGCAGCCGGCGGGCCGGCTCCAGGTGCTCGGGCTCGCCGACCACGCCGACGCTGTAGCGCACCCCGAGCGCGGTCAGCTCCCGGCACTTGGCCAGGAACCGCTCGTGCGACACCTCGCCCGGGTGGTACGTCGCCCACAGCGCGAGGGTGTCCCGGTCGGCGTCGGCCAGCCAGCCGGTACGGAAGCTGAGGTTGGTCTGGATCGCCACCCGCCGCACGTGCGGGAGCCGGCTGAGCCGGGCCAGCGTCTCCCGGTACCAGGAGCGGACCAGCCCCTCGCCCCACGGGGTGAACAGCAGCGAGAGGGTGTCGCCCACCTGCCCGGCGGCCCAGTCGGCGAACCGGTCGAGGGCGGCCCGGTCGGCGCGCAGCTGCTCGGGGGTGTCGCGCCGCTTGCCGAACGGGCAGTACGGGCAGTCGTAGTCGCAGGAGGCCAGCGGACCCCGGTACAGGACGGTGAGGTCCAGCGGCTCCACGGCCGCCGCCGGGGCCGGGCGCGGGCCGGGCATGCCGAGGTCGGTGACGTTCCGGGGCCCGGTCACTTCGCCTCGTAGGCGGCCATCAGGTCCCGCACGGCCGAGGAGAACAGCGCCGGGCCGACGGCGTCCGAGTGGGCCAGGCCCTCGGCCGTCAGTCGCAGCCGGCCCGGGGCGTCGGCGAGCCGGCCGCGGGCCCGCAGGTCGGCCAGCTCGACCGGGAAGTCGGCCACGGGGTCGGTGCCGAAGCGCCGCCGGTACTCGGCCCGGTCGAGGCCCTCTGCCTGGAGCAGCGACTGCACCAGGTGGCGCCGTCGGGCCTCCTCGCCGTCCATCCGGTGGCCGTACTCGGCGTGCGCGAAGTCGGTGGTGGACACGTACTCGTCGATGATCGAGCGCACCCGGGTGGCGTCCACCGCGTAGTCGAAGGAGTAGTGCAGGGCGGAGGTGTACGAGCGCGAGCCGCAGCCCAGGCCCACCATGCCGTCGGTCTGGCAGCTGTACTCCTCGCTGCCGGCCTGCGGCGAGGCGGCCCGGCGGAACATCCGCATCGACACCTGCTGGTAGCCGCGGTCGAGCAGGTGGTCCCGGCCGGCCCGGTAGAGGGACAGGCGTTGTTCGTCCCAGGCCCGCGAGCCCTGGTCGCCGGCCCGGCGGCCGAGGCCGGTGAGCGGGCGGACGTACAGCGGGTAGAGGTAGAGCTCCTCGGGCTCCCAGGCGAGCGCGGCGTCCAGCGAACGCAGCCAGCTCGCGGGGGTCTGGCCCTCGATGCCGTAGATCAGGTCGATGTTGAGGACGGGGAACCCGGCGGCCCGGATCCGGCCCAGCGCCGCCTCCACCGCGGCGCGCTTCTGCGGGCGGACCGCCGACCTGGCCTCCTCGTCCAGGAAGGACTGCACGCCGAGGCTGAGCCGGGTGGTGCCGCGGGCCGCCAGCACCTCCAGCCGGTCGGCGGTGGCGGTGTCGGGCGAGGCCTCCACCGAGAGCGGGATCGCGCGCAGGTCCGCGCCCATCCGCCGCTCGGCGATGTCGCACAGGCGCTCCAGTTCGGCGGCGCTCAGGTAGGTGGGGGTGCCGCCGCCGAACGCCGCCACGGCGAACCGGGCACCCTCGTCCAGGGCCTCGCGGACGGCGTCGGCCTGCCGCTCCAGCGCGTCCAGGTACGCGGTGGTGAGGCCGTCCGGGCCGCCGATCCGGGTGAACAGGTTGCAGAACCCGCAGCGCACCTCGCAGAACGGGACGTGCAGGTAGAGGGAGAGCGCGTGCTGCGGCTCGCCCGCCCACAGCTCGCGCAGCGCCGGCCGGTCCGGCAGCCGCCGGTAGGCCGTCTTGTGGGGGTAGGCGTAGACGTAGCTGCGGTACGGAGAGTCCGCCGACGGGGTGTCGGTCAGCAGCGGAAGGACGGTGGTCATCCGGCCTGCGCCTCCTCGGTCGTGGGGGTGGTGGGGGCGTCGCCCACGGCTGCGGGGCCGGACGCGCCGGGGCCGGAAGCGGTGCCCGTGGCCGGGTCGGCGGCCGGGTCGGCGCCGAGCGGGAGGGTGAAGTGCGCGTACGGGACCGTCCAGACCACCTCGTGGCCGAGCCGGTGCCCGACGTAGCCGTCCTCGCCGTACGCCGTGCCGTGGTCGGAGCAGACGATCGCGAAGCACGGGCGCCGGCGGCTCATCGCGGCGAACAGCCGCCCGATGTGCCGGTCGACGTACTCCAGGGCCGCGGCGTGGCTGGCCCGGCTGTCGCCGTGCTCCCGGGTGGCGCCGGGCAGGTGGAACCAGTTCGGCTGGTGCAGCGCCGATACGTTGAGGAAGAGGAACAGCGGCTGCCCGGCCGGCTGGTCCGCCGCGACCTGCTCGGCCCGGGCCACCTGCGCCTCGAAGGAGACCGGCGAGGGCACGCCGAACTCCGGCTCCCAGTGGCTCTCCTGGAACAGGCCGGGGAGCACCGAGCCGAGCGGCCCCGCCTTGTTGAAGAAGCCGACGCCGCCGACGCAGACCGTGCGGTAGCCGGCCGCGGCGAGCGCGGAGGGCAGGTCCGGGGTGTCGAAGACCCAGGTACGCGGCTCGGTCGTCTCTGAGCCCGCGAAGCGCGCGGCGAACAGCCGCGGGTGCGGGCCGTCGGGGCTCGCCGGGGTCGGCAGGAACCCCGCCAAGATGGCCTGGTGGGCGGCGTACGTGAAGCTGCCGGGGGAGTGCCGGCGCTCCCACCGGCCCCCGGGCAGGACGGCGGCCAGGTGCGGGATGCGGCCGGCCTCGGCCAGTTCCCGGGCCACGTCGAAGCGCAGGGTGTCGAGGGTGACCAGCAGCAGGTCGTGACTGCCGACGATCTGGTTCATGTCGGGGATGGCGTGGCCGGCCGGCTGGTCCGTGGCAGGGCCGGCGGCGCGGTTCGTCGGGTGGCTCATGGGCTCGCTCGTCCGGTCGTTCATGGCGTGGCTGGGTTCATGGCGTGGCTGGGTTCACGGCGTGCTGGGTGCCTGGTGCGGCCGGGTTCACGGCGTCGCCCGGCTGACGGCGCGGCGCGCGGGCCAGGGCCCCGGACAGGGCCGCGAGCTGCGCGCCGTACGTGTCGAGGCCCTCGGCGGGGCCGCCGGGCAGGCCGGTGAGGCCGGGCAGCAGGTCGCCGAAGGCGTTGACCTCCGCGACCAGGTAGCGCCGCCAGTCGGCGGTGGGCAGCACGTCCACGCCGGCCATCAGGGAGCCGGGGAAGCACCCGGCGGCCCGCTCGGCGGTCTCCAGCAGGGTGGCCCAGTGCCGGCCCGCGGCCGATCTGAGCAGCTCGACGTCGCCCCGGGCGCCGCCCAGATGGAGGTTGGTCATCGGGCCGGTGCTGGTGCGCACCACCAGGTGGGTGGCCCGGCCGGCGACCACCACCACCCGCAGGTCGGCCGCCCGGCCCCGCTGCGGGGACTTCGGGATCCACTGCTCCACGTGCAGCCCGTCCGGAGCCAGCCGGTCCACGATCGCCGCGACCCGCTCCTCCTCCCGGTAGCGGCGCACCCGCAGGGAGTTGTGCAGTTCGTCGCCCTGCCAGGACACCGAGGTGGTGGCGCAGAGCCGCCCGCGCGGGCCGAACTCCAGCGCCAGCACCCCGGAGGCGGAGGAGGCGTGGGCCGGCTTCACGAAGACCCGGCGCAGCCCGGCCGCGGCCAGCCGCCCGGTGAGGTCCGCCCAGCCGGCGACGGGCCCGGCGCCCTGGTCGAGGGCGGCCGGCACGGGTACGCCCGCACCGGCCAGCAGCCGGTGCGTGGCCCGCTTGTCGAACATCACCGCGGTCTCCGCCGGATCGCTCAGCAGCGCGGCTCCGGGCGTCGCCCGGACGGCCCGCGCCACCCCGTCGAGCGCGGCGGTGAATCCGGCGTACCAGGCGGCCGTGCCCTCCACCCGGGTCGGCGCGTACCCGCGGCCCAGGGCGGCACCGCGCAGCAGCGCGTCCACCGCCTCGTCCTCGCCCGGCGAGTCGACCCGCAGCAGGGTGCCCGGCTCGATCCGGTACGCGCCGCGCAGCACGTCCAGCCAGGGCAGCACGGCGGGCTCGGGCAGCCCGGCGGCCCGCGCGGCGGCGCCGAACAGCGCCACCCGCCGGTGGCCGGGGTTGCCCAGCACGGTGAGCCGGGGCAGGGCCGCGGACGCCGTCACGGCCGCTGCCCGTCCGCCGTCCGTCCGCGGGCGCGGTGAGCGGTCACTCGCCGTTGGCGACGTAGGGGGAGTCGTCGCCCGACCCGTGCGGCTCCGAGAGGTCGACCGCCACGCCGGCCGCCCCCAGGGTGTCCAGCAGGCGCTGCTGCATCTGCTCGCCGAGGTAGTGGTGGTGCAGGTCGAGCGTGGCCAGGTGGGTCAGCGGCTGGCCGGAGAGCAGGGCGGCCGCGCCCTGGTCGGTGAGGGTGCCGAGGGCGAGGCTCAGCCCGGTCAGGCGGGCCACCACGGGTGCGCCGGCCAGGGCGCCGGCCAGCTCGTCCGCCAGCTGGCTGTTCTCCAGGCCGAGGTGGCGCAGCGCCGGCAGCCGGGTGCCGTCGAGCAGGGGTGCGAGGTCGTCGAGGGTGGTGTCCGCGCCGTACCACTCGGTGCCGAGCCAGAGTTCGAGCCGCTCCAGGGCGGGCAGCTCGCAGGCGGCGACCGCCTGGGCGACGGTGCCGGAGAGGCCGCCGGCCTCGAAGCGCAGGGCGCGCAGGTGCTCGTGCCGCACCGGCCGCAGGTACGGCGGCGCCAGCTCGCCGTACGTCGAGTACGCGCCGCGGACGACCAGTTCCTCCAGCAGCGGGTACGCCTCCAGCAGCGGGGTGAGGTCGGCCGGCTGGATCCAGGAGATCTCGTTCTCCTCGTAGGTCACCTCGCCGAGGAACACGCCGCGCAGGGCGGGCAGTCGCGGCGCGGAGCGCACGATCAGGGCGAGCGCCTCGGTGAGCGGCATCATCGAGTCGTCGCCCCACCAGGACCCGACGACCAGGGCCCGGACGGCGGTGCCGTCGACCGCCGCGAGGAAGGACTCCCACAGCTGCTCGAAGGTGTCGCTCGCGTCGTAGTCCAGGTGGAGCCGCCAGGCCACCTCACCGGCTGCGGGCAGCTGTTCGCCGTCGGCGAGCGCGCCCTCCAGGTTGAACACGGGCAGGCCGTGGAACTCCTCGATGTGCTTGCCGATGGCCATGGCGCTTCTCCTCAGGCGATGGGGGGCAGGGCCCCTGTCTACCAGCCCGCACCGACAGGGCCGACGGGCGGCCCGCCGGTCGGCCCCCGGGCGGGGCGGGTGCGCGGCGCCGCCCGCCGTGGAGGGGGTCCGGACGGTCCGTCGGTCCGCCCGTCGGGGCCGATGTCGGACCCGGGTCGTAGCGTCTGCCGCGTCGTCAGGACGCCGGCCCCGACAGCGGTGCGCCGGATCCGTGGAGCAGTCGTTCGAGGAGGCGCCGTGTACCGGCAGGGTGATGTGCTGATCGTCCCGGTGGAGGAGGCGGCGGTGCCGGCGCGGACGGCCGGGCTGCCCCGGCAGCCGCGGGACGCCCGCGGCCGGCTGGTGCTGGCCCTGGGCGAGGTGACCGGCCACGCGCACGCCGTGGTCGGGCCCGGTGAGCTGCGCCGCGAGCCCGGCCCCTTCGCCGCCGCCTGGCTGCACCTGCCGGAGGGCGGTCGGGTGGTGCACGAGGAGCACGCCGCGATCCCGCTCCCCAGGGGCTGGTACCGGGTGGTGCGCCAGCGCGAGTACACGCCCGGCGCCGTCCGGGTCGTGGCCGACTGATCCACCCCCCGCAGTGCAGCAGGTCCGCCCCGGAGGAAGCAGGAGACAGTGATGACCCAGCAGGCCTGGCAGACGCCGATCCACCCGACCGACAGCGGTGACGACACCGGGTGGTCCGCCGCCCCCGACACCGTCCCCGACAGTGCCCCCGTCGCCGCCCTCGACAGCGTGCGCACGGCCGCCGTGACCGCCGACTGGCGCCGGGTCGCCGCCGCCACCGCGCCCGCCGCCGCGGCGCCGGCGGACGGTGCGGCGGCGGAGGCGGGGGTCCGGGCGGCGTACCGGTCGGCCGGGCTCGCCGAGCCCGCCGTCGTCGTCCGGCTGGACTCGCCCCTGCAGGCGCTCGCCGCCGCCCTGCTCCTCGACGGCGGCGCGGCGGCGGTGCTGGCCGGCCCGGGCGCAGCCCGGGCCGCTCCGCTGCTGGCGGAGGCCGGTGCGCGACTGGCCGCCGCCGGGGTCGCGGCGGTGGCCGGAGCGGGCGGGCCGAGCGTGCGCGAGAGCGTGCGCACGGCGTCCTGGGAGCGGGCCCGCCGCCGGGTGCACGAGCGGCTCGGCGGCCCGGGCTGGGCCGCGCTCTGGGCGCTGACCGGCGGCTACCTGTGGCCGCAGACCCAGGACCTGGTCGGGCGGATCCGCGGTGTGCTGGGTGAGCGGCTGGCGCCGCAGGCCCGGGAGTGGGTGGGCCGCGCCGAGGAGGTACGGGCCGCCGACGCGGTCTCGGCCGTGCGGCAGACGCTGCTCGACGCCGTGCTCGGCCAGCACGACGCGCCCTGGCTGGCGGTCTTCGACGCGGCCGGTCCCGGCCTGGACGGCGAGTTCGCCGAGCTGTCCGGGCTCGCCGCCGTCGCCCGCAGCGCGGGCTGGTGGTGGCCCTACGAGCGGGTCGCGCTGGTCGGCGCCCGCCCGACCGAGCTGCACCGGGACGAGGCCGGCCGGCTGGACCGCGCGGACGGTCCCGCCCTCGCCCACGCCGACGGCTTCACCCTGCACGCCTGGCGCGGCATGCCGGTGCCGGCGGACTTCCTGGCCGGGCTGGGCGGCCTGACCGCCGAGCGGATCCGCACGGAGGAGAACGCCGAGCTGCGCCGGGTGATGCTGGAGCACTACGGCTACGACCGCTACCTCGCCGACTCCGGCGCCGAACCGCTGCACCGGGACGGGACGGGCGTGCTCTGGCGGATCCAGCTGCCCGACGACGAGCCCGTGGTCATGGTGGAGGTCGTCAACGCCACGGCCGAGCCGGACGGCACCTTCCGCACCTACTGGCTGCGGGTGCCGCCGACCACCCGGACGGCGCGGGCCGGCGTGGCGTGGACCTTCGGAGTCGCCGAGCAGGACTACCGGCCGCAGCGGGAGACCTGAGCCCGGCGCCGACCACCCGGCCCGGCACCCGCGGACCCGTCGACGGCCCTGTCGGCGATCCTGCCGGCGGCGCTGTCAACCGTACGGGCGACTGATTCACGGGCCCGGGCGCTTGGAGGAATTGATAGGAATTCGCCGACCCCGGCGGTCTGGTTCGCAGCCGCCGGCAGTTGATATACCTCGGATGCATAGACCGGGTGAGCTGTGCGGCCTGCCCGGTGACATGCGATGAACCAGGTGGTGACGGTCATATGAAGCTCCTCCGTGTCGGCCTCCCCGGCGCTGAGCGCCCGGTCGTACTGGGCCCGGACGGCACCGCGTACGACCTCTCGGGCCGGACGCCCGACATCGACGGCGCGTTCCTCGCCGGGCTCGACCCCGCCGAACTCGCCCGGGCGGTGGCCGGGGGCGAGCTGCCGGTGACCGACATCGCCGGGCAGCGGGTCGGGGCGCCGCTGACCCGCCCCGGCAAGGTCGTGGGTATCGGACTCAACTACCGCGACCACGCCCTTGAAGCGGGTGCGCAGATCCCCACCGAACCGGTGGTGTTCCTCAAGCCGGGCAACACCGTGGTCGGCGCCTACGACGAGGTGCTGGTGCCCCGCGGCAGCGAGAAGACCGACTACGAGGCCGAACTGGCCGTCGTGGTCGGGCGGACCGCCCGCTACCTGGAGACCCACCGGGACGCGGCGGCCGTCATCGCGGGCTACACGGTGGCGAACGACGTCACCGAGCGGGCCTTCCAGTTCGAACGCGGCGGGCAGTGGGACAAGGGCAAGTCGGCCGAGACCTTCACACCGCTCGGGCCCTGGCTGGTGACCGCCGAGGAGGTGGCGGACCCGCAGGGGCTGCCCGTCCGGACCTGGGTGAACGGCGACCTCCGGCAGAACGGCTCCACCGCCGAGATGATCTTCCCGGTGCTGGAGATCGTGCGATACCTCAGCCACTTCATGGTGCTGGAGCCCGGCGACGTGATCGTCACCGGCACCCCGGCCGGCGTCACGCTCGGCCACCCGGGCACGCCGTTCCTGCAGCCCGGTGACGTCGTCGAGATCGAGATCGACGGTCTCGGCCGCCAGCGGCAGGTGCTCGGCAAGGCCTGACCGGCCCGCCCACCGCCCGACCCCGCAGGCCCGATCCGGGCCTCATCCGGTCCCGCACCGGGCTTCATCCGGGCCTGATCCGGCACCGACCAGCCGGCCCCGCACCGCGCGGACACCCGGCCGCTCCACGACCCCGACCCCGGGCACGGGGGTCGGGGCCACACCCGGGCACCCCGTACCCGGCCCGACCGCTCGGACCCGCCCACCCGCGCCGGGACCGCGTCCCCGTGGTCCGGCCCCGCCGGCCTCAGCGCGCCGCCGCTCCCGTCCCGGCCGCCTCCACCGGGTCGGCCACTCCGTCGGCCACTCCGTCGGCCGCCCCGTCGGCCGTCCCGGGCGACAGCAGCGCCCGCAGCCGTCCGGCCAGCTCCGCCGCCGGGCCGTTCGCCCCCTCCCGCGCCAGGATCCCGGCCAGCACCATCGCGGTCTGCGGATCGTGCAGCGCCGAGGCGGCGCTCATCGCCACGAACTCGTCCACCAGCCAGTCCCGCAGCTCCGCCGGCGGGATCTGCCGGCCCTCGTCCAGCCAGGTCAGCGAGGCGCCCTCGACGACCGCGATCCAGGACCGGACCAGCATGGTCAGCCGGGGCCCGGCCTGCCGCACGCCCAGGTGCCGCAGCGTCCGGCGCAGCGCCGTCCGCCGGACCTCGTCCACGATCGCCGAGGTCCGCGCCGTCTCCACCACCGAGCCGCCGCGCAGCAGCGCCCCGTACCCGGCGTCGTGTTCGGCGACGAACGCGAAGTAGTGGTCGAGCACGGCCGCCAGCTGCTGCGTCGGCGTGCCCTCCTTGGGCACCGTGAACCGGCTGGTCAGCTCCTCCGCCGCGGTGCGCAGCGCGGCCTCGTACAACTGCTGCTTGCCGCCGGCGAAGTAGCGGTAGACCAGCGGGCGGGAGGCGCCGGCGGCCTCGGCGACGTCGTCGAGGGTGACCTCCTCGGGCGGCCGGGACGCGAACAGCTCCAGGGCGACGGCGATGAGCTGCTCGCGGCGCTGCGCCACCGGCAGCCGTCGGTAGCCGGCGCGCCGGGGGCGGGCTCCGGCGGGGGAGGGTTCGGGCGCTGAGCTGGCTTCCATGGCGGCCAGCGTAGTGGCGGACGGCGCGATCCGGCCCTGTCCGGAGGGGTCGCTCTCGATCACCCGGCACGCGCCGGGCGCCGCCGTGCCGAGTTGCGCCCGGCGGCACCCGAGCCTGCCCGAAGAGGCTTGCATTCGGGCCGCGCTGCGAAAGGATGTGCGGATGGTTGAAGAACTGATCAACGCTCACGAAGGCGGCACCACCCCCCGCCGCATCGCGGACGCCCACGTCCAGGCCCTCGCCGAGCTCGACCCGCAGACCGCGGTCTACCTCGGCCTCAACTCCGACGACGACAGACTCCCGGACTACTCCCCGGCGGGCGCTGCGGCGATCGCCGACCTCGCCCGCCGCACGCTGGCCGAACTCGACGCCGCCGAGGCCGCCGGCGCCGCGCACGACGACGCCGAGCGCCGCTGCGCCCGGCTGCTGCGCGAGCGCCTGACGGCCGAACTCGCCGTGCACGACGCGGGCGAGAGCTACCGCGCGGTGCGCAACCTCGGCTCGCCCGTGCACGACATGCGGGACATCTTCACGCTGATGGCCACCGACACCGAGCAGGACTGGGAGCTGATCGGCCGCCGGATGGCCCGCGTCCCGGTGGCGCTCGCCCAGTACCGCGGGACGCTGGAGGAGGGGATCGAGCGGGGTCTGCTGTCCGGCCCCCGCCAGGTCACCACGGTGGTCGGCCAGTTCGGCGAGTGGCTCGACTCGCAGACCCCCGGCGGCTGGTTCGGCGAGTTCGTCCAGGACGCACCCCAGACGCAGCGCGCCACGCTGACGGGGATCGCGGTGGCGGCGGCCGGCGCGCTGGCGGACCTGCGCGACTGGCTGCGCGACGTCTACGCGCCGGCCGCCGCCGACGCGCCGGACACCGCCGGCCGCGAGCGCTACGCCCGCTGGGTCCGCTACTGGACCGGCTCCGAGCTCGACCTGGACGAGGCGTACGGCTGGGCCTGGGAGCAGTTCCACGACCTGGAGGCCCAGATGCGGGCCGAGGCGGAGAAGGTGCGCCCCGGCTCGACGCCGATGCAGGCGATGAAGTGGCTGGAGTCGGACGGGCCCTCGATCAAGGGCGAGGAGGCGGCCCGGGAGTACCTCCAGGGCCTGATGGACCAGGCGATCGCCGACCTCCAGGGCACCCACTTCGACCTGGCCGAGCCGGTCACCCGGGTCGAGTCCCGGCTGGCCCCGCCCGGCAGCGCCGCGGCGCCGTACTACACCGCGCCGTCGCTGGACTTCACCCGCCCGGGCCGGACCTGGCTGCCGACGCTGGGCCGCGAGTCGTTCCCGGTCTGGGACCTGGTCTCCACCTGGTACCACGAGGGCGTTCCCGGCCACCACCTGCAGCTCGCCCAGTGGAACTACGTCGCGGACCGGCTCTCCACCTACCAGGTCAGCCTGGGCGGCGTGAGCGCCAACCTGGAGGGCTGGGCGCTGTACGCCGAGCGCCTGATGGACGAGCTCGGTTACCTGACCGACCCCGGCCACCGGCTCGGCTACCTGAACGCGCAGATGATGCGGGCGCTGCGGGTGATCGTCGACATCGGCATGCACGTGGGCCTGGACTTCCCGGCCGACTCGCCGTACCGGCCGGGCGAGCCGGTGCTGCCGGCGCACGCCCGGGAGTTCTTCGGGCTGTACTGCGGCCTGCCGGCGGAGTTCCTGGACAGCGAGCTGGTCCGCTACCTGGGCCTGCCGGGCCAGGCGATCGGCTACAAGCTCGGTGAGCGGGCCTGGCTGCGCGGGCGGGCGGCGGCGAAGGCGGCGCACGAGGCGCGCGGCGAGGTGTTCGACCTCAAGGCCTGGCACATGGCGGCGCTCTCCCAGGGGTCGCTGGGCCTGGACGACCTGGTCGCGGAGCTCACGGCCCTGTAGGCGGTCGGCGGTGGGGGCCCGTCGGCGGGATCGCGGCGGGGGGCTCCCACCCTGCGCCGCCCCGCCCGGGTCCGCCCCTGCCGGGTCTGCTCCGGCCGGGACCGCCCCGGCCGGGACCGCCCCGGCCGGGTACGCCTCGGGCCCCGGTCGCGGCTCCGTCCGGAGGACGAGGACGGGGGTTTAGCACTCCTGGGCCTTAAGTCCCATTTCAGTACATTTGAGCACATTTTTCCTTGCCAATCGGTCCTCCGAGAGTTTGGCTGGAAGGCGACTGCGTGCCCTCTCCGAACCCTCCGGAAGGCTCTCCCAGTGTCTTCGCAACCTCCCATCGACGGTCGACCGGCGGACTCCCGCCGGTGGTGGGCGCTGGCCGTCATAGCCATCGCCCAGCTGATGATCGTCCTCGACATCACCATCGTGAACATCGCACTCCCGTCGGCCCAGGCCGACCTGGGAATCAGCGACGCGGACCGGCAGTGGGTCATCACGGCCTACACGCTGGCCTTCGGCGGACTGCTCCTGCTCGGCGGCCGGCTCGGTGACCTCTTCGGCCGAAAACGGGTCTTCGTCATCGGTCTGCTCGGCTTCGCCGCGGCCTCCGCCCTCGGCGGCGGGGCCCAGGGTCCGACCATGCTCTTCGCGGCCCGCGCCCTCCAGGGAGCCTTCGGCGCCCTGCTCGCGCCGTCCGCGCTGGGCCTGCTCTCCACCACGTTCTCCGATCCCAGGGAGCGCAGCACGGCGTTCGGCATCTTCGGTGCCATCGCCGGCGGCGGCGCCGCGATCGGCCTGATCTCCGGTGGCCTGCTGACCGAGTACCTGAACTGGCGCTGGTGCCTGTTCGTCAACACACCGATCGCCATCGTGACCGCGATCGGCGCCTTCTACCTCCTCACCGCCGACCACATCGCCAAGGGCCGCCGGGTGAAACTGGACCTGCCGGGCGCCCTGCTGGGCTGCGGCGGTCTGCTGGCCATCGTCTACGGCACCTCCGAGGCCGTGACGCGGGGCTGGGGCGACTGGCTCGTCCTCGGCTCGCTGTGCCTGGGCGTCCTGATGCTGCTGCTCTTCGTAGTGGTGGAGAAGCGCACCCCGCACGCGCTGCTGCCGCTGCACATCGTCGCCGAGCGCAACCGTGGCGGCGGGGCCCTGTCGGTGGGCCTGGCCATGATCGGGATGTTCGGCGTCTTCCTGTTCCTGACCTACTACCTCCAGATCATCAAGGGGTACTCGCCGGTGATGACCGGCGTCGCGTTCCTGCCGATGACCGGAGCGATCGTGCTGAGCTCGACCGGCATCGCCGCGCGGCTGATGACCAGGGTGCCGTCCCGCAACCTGATCGCCACCGGTCTGCTGCTGGCCGCCGGCGGCCTGGCCGTACTGACCCAGATCACCGTCACCAGCGCCTTCGCGGCCACCGTGCTGCCGGGCGAGCTGCTGCTCGGCTTCGGCATGGGCATGGTGTTCATGCCCTCGATGAGCCTGGCCACCCTCAACGTCGCACCCCGTGAGACGGGCGCGGCGGCGGCCACCATCAACTCGGCCCAGCAGGTGGGCGGCTCCTTCGGTACGGCGCTGCTGAACACCATCGCGGCCAGTGTCACGGCGACCTACATCGCCTCCCGGGCGGCCGCGGACCCACTGGTCCAGGCGCAGGGCGCGGTGCACGGCTACGCCGTGGCCACCACGGTCGCGATGGTCATCCTGCTGGCCGCCGCCCTGATCGCGTTCCTGATGATCAACCACCGGCCGGCGCCGGGCGAGGCCGCCGGCGGAGCTCCCGTCGGAGCGGAGGCCGCGGCGGGCGCCGAGGCGGCAGCCGGCCGCCAGTCGCAGCCGGACTCGAAGGTCGCCCGTGCGGCAGGGCCGGAGCCGGCCCGGTCGCGCGCGGACGCCCCGGCGGCCGACTCCCCGACGGCGGGCTCCCGACGGCCCGACGCCCTGAACCCCGACCCGCTCAGATCGGAATCCTGAGACCGGACCGCACCACCGAGGCCCGCGGGCCCGGGGCGAGAGCCCCGGGCCCGTTCGGTGCCGTCGTCCCGGTGCCCTCGTCCCGGTGCCGTCGTTCGGTGCGGCGGTTTCGGTGTCCTCGTTCGGCGCCGTCGTTCGGTGCCCAGAGCGCTGACCGAGCGCTGACCAAGCGCTGACCGAGCCCGGATCGCGCGTGGACCGGCGGGTCCGTCCGGAGCGCCCACCCCGGTCGATTGAAAGTTGCAGAAAGATATTGCATGCGCTTCCTCCGGCTGCTTGACTCCTGCTGCGGATCAGCCGCGCGCACCAGCCGAGCATCCGATCAACAGCCGAAGGGGCCACCACCGTGCCTGAGTTCGACCTTCTCGTCGTCGGCGGAACCGGCGTCGACACCATCGTCAGGGTCGACCGGCTGGAGGTCCCGGACGGCGACTCGGTGTACGCCCCGCCGATCCGCGACTACGTCGCCCACACCGGCAACGGCGTGGCCCTCGGCGCCCACCGGCTCGGGCTGCGCACCGACTTCATCGACTTCCTCGGCGACGACCCGCAGGCCGAGCTGATCCTGGCCGAGTACGCCCGCCGCGGCCTGCCGTTCAGCCACCTCCAGTCCCCGTACGGGACGCCGCGCGCGGTCAACCTGGTGGACGCCGCCGGCCGGCGCTTCTCCTTCTACGACGGCCGCCACCCCGCCGACCTGCGCCTGCCGAGCGACTTCTACCTGCCGCACCTCCGGCGCGCCCGGCACGTCCACCTCTCGATCACCGGCCCCAACCGCGACATGTACGAGGACATCCGCCGGCTGGGCCTCAGCAGTTCCACCGACCTGCACGACTGGGACGGCCGCAACCCGCACCACCTCCACTACGCGGTCAACTCCGACCTGGTCTTCCTGTCCGTGGCGGGCTGCCGGGGCCGGCACGAGGAGGTCATGCGGCGGATCCTCGCCGAGGGCCGGGCCCGGCTGGTCGTCGCCACCGACGGCGCCGACGGCTGCCACCTGCTGACCCGCGACGAGCCCGCGCCGGTCCGGCACTTCCCCGCCGTCCCGCCGGCCGCGCCGGTGGTCGACACCAACGGCGCCGGGGACGCCTTCGTGACCGGCTTCCTGCACGCCTGGTTCGCCGGCCGGCCCGCCGAGGAGGCGGTGGTGAGCGGCGCGATCGCCGGCGCGTACGCCTGCACGAGCGCCGGCACCCACACCGACTTCATCTCCGCGCCGGACCTCGCGGAGGGCCTCGCCGGCGCCCTGAAGGGCCGCTGAGCGGCGGTTGTCCCGCGGGCGGCGGCCCGGGGCCGGAATTCTCATCGGACTCCCAGCGCAGCATCACAGCCCTCCCAGCTCGGCCCGGCACAGTCGGACGGTAAGCGAACCGACGGGCAGGACCGGGGGCAGGAGTGGGGCACCGGATGGGACAGCACCGGGCCGGGCAGCACGCCCGCCGCACACCGCGCCGGCGCGTCCTGCGGCCGGCCCTGGCGACCGCCTGCGCCGCGCTGGCCGTCGCCGCCGTCCTGGCCGGCGCCCACACCCTGACCTCGCGCGCCACCGCCGCGGCCCCGGGCGCGAGTCCGGGGGAGGTGGCGCTCACCGCCTCCGCCGCGCCGGCGGCGGGGGCGTCGGCGGTCGCCTCCCCGACCGGTACCCCGACCGGCACTCCGGCGGTGGCCCCGGCGACCGCCGAGCCGTCGCCCGCGCCGGCCCCGACGACTTCGACGACCACGGCGGCCGTCGAGCAGGGCGCCACCCGGGAGGCCCCCGCCGACGCCGACTCGGCCATGGTGGGCGCGCTGTTCCGGGGCACGGTGGCGGCCGGCCGGCACTTCTGCACCGCCAGCGTCGTGCACAGCCCCACCGGGAACCTGCTGCTCACGGCCGCCCACTGCCTGAGCGGCTCGGCCACCATGACGTTCGTACCCGGCTACCGCAACGGATCGGCCCCGTACGGCAGTTGGAAGGTGACCGCCGTCCACACCACCAGCGGCTGGGACAGCAGCCGGGACCAGGACGAGGACTTCGCGATCCTGGAGGTCGCCACCGACCACGGGCGTCGGATCGAGGACGTGGTCGGCGCCCACCCGCTGGGCACCGGCGAGGACTTCACCGCCCAGGTCCGCCTCTTCGGCTACCCCGACTCCCGCGAGAGCCCGATCACCTGCGTGAACGCCACCTCCCGCGAGGACACCTACCAGCGCGCCGTCGACTGCCCGTCCTACACCGGGGGCACCAGCGGCGGCCCGTGGATCAGCACCGCGACCGGCGCGGTGATCGGGCTGATCGGCGGCTACCAGGAGGGCGGCGACACCGCGGACACCTCGTACAGCGCCCTCTTCGACCACACGGTCGAGAATCTCTACGCCACGGCGGTCGCCGAGGCGGGCTGACGGACCGGCACGGGTGCGGGTGCGGCCGTCGACCCGCGGATCCTGATCCCCTAGGGTCCGGTACATGACAGCCTCGCTGAACGACGCCGTACGCAAGCTCCTGGACGCGCCGAACTCCGCGGTCCTCGCCACCCTGAACCCGGACGGCGCCCCGCAGACCTCGGTGGTCTGGGTCGGCCGCGAGGGGGACGACCTGGTCGTCTCCACCGCCGCCGGGCGCCGCAAGGAGAAGAACATCCGCCGCGACCCCCGGGTCAGCCTCACCGTCTACGACCCCGCGAACCCGGACGTCTACGCCGAGGTCCGCGGCACCGCCACCGTGACCGAGGACGAGGGACGCCGGCTCGCCGCGGCGCTCGCCGACCAGTACGAGGGCCCGGGCGCCGGGCAGGAGTACCTCGACCTGCCGGCCACACAGGTCCGCCTGGTCATCCGGATCACCCCGGCACGCGTCCTCGGCAGCGCCGCGACCTGAGGCCCGATCGGTGCCGGGGCGGCCGCGCCCCGGCACCTACGGCAACCGGCGTGCCGTCAGACGCACTTCGACCCGCGGTCGACCAGCACCACCGCACCGACCTTCTCGGCGGCCACGGTGAACTCGTACACCCAGCCCTGCGGCCCGCCGGCCGGCATCCGGTAGCGGCCGTCGCCGGTGAGTTCCAGGCCGCGCGCCGTGTAGGCCTGCTTGAGCTCCTCGACGGTGGAGCCGGCGCCGATCCCCTCGGCCGTCCGGGCGTCCGCCGGGGCGACCAGCTCGTGCAGTCCGCCCTTGCCGAAGGAGGCGCCGCCGGCGGCCGCGAAGGCCTTGTCCCGCGCCTCGCGCGCCGCCGCCACTTCGACCACGGCCCGGGCCGCGTCGGCCATCGCCCCGGCGGCCTCCGCCTGGCGGGCGGCGTCGTCGGCGGACTCCCGGGCCGAGGCGCCGGGCCCCGCCCGACCACTGTCCGCCTTCGCGGCGGCGGCGTCGGCCTTGGCGTCCAGGTCCTTGAGCTTGGCCTCGGCCGCCGTCTCGGCGGCCATCCTGACCGGGTCGGGCGCGGGCCCGCCCCGGTAGGAGAAGTCGACGCAGCCGCCCAGCGTGGACACCGGGGCGGCCGCCAGCTCGCCGCCGGCCAGCGCCGCCTCCTTGGCCGTGCCCGGGGCCAGCCCGCGGTACCCGGCGGCGCCGAACACCTCCGGCGCCTTGCCGGCCTTCGACTGCCCGGCGCCGCCCACCGCGGCGGGGCCCGCGGCCCCACCGCTGGAACAACCCACCGCGCCCGCCCCGACCAGTGCCACCGCGAGACCCAGGCCGATCATCCGCCCGGCCCCGCCGCCGGACATCCGTCCCGATACTGCCGTCATCACTGCTTCCCCCCACCGCATGCCGACGGGCCGGCACCCGCCGCCCGTTTCAAGATCATTATCCATGCCGGCAACACCACCGGGCCGGCCGGGGCAGCGGGCGGGCCGCGCGAACAGGCGCGCCGACCCGGCCACTTCGGGGCGGCGGCTCCGTTGGCCAGTCGGGTCCCGAGTCACCCGTACTGCCCCGGACATGGCGAAGGCCCACCTTCGCGGCAACTCACTGCTCGGCTGGGCCTCTTCAGTACTTCTCGCGAAGTGCCCCCGGTAGGATTCGAACCTGCGCACCCACCTCCGGAGGGCGGCGAGTGGGGACTGGGCGTGACCTGGGCCGATCCGGCATCTGAGAACAGCGACCACTTGGCTCGCGCGGTGCCTTGGTCATCTCTTGCTGACCGCAAGATCTGGTGCGCATCTGGCGCGAGCTGGAGCAACCAGTTTGGAAGACGGCTGCCCCGGATATGGCTGACCTGGCGACTCGCTGACCTGAGGGGGAGTGGGGTTTCGCCGTCAACCTCGTGTCTCCTGCCCTCTCAGCCCTGGTCGAACGGTGCAGAAGGCACGGGACAAGCCGAGGAGTTCCGGCGGGCCCTATGCCGGTGGCCCATGTGGGATCGCGCAGGCACGTGGGCTGCGAGCATGCCCAGAGGAGCCTCCCGATGGCAGGCAGCGCGGGTCTGGCCACTGTCACACCGTCACACTAGTGTTCGAGCATGACGGAAATTGAAGAACGCCCATGCCGTGCACCCCCAAGGATCTACGCTTCCGGTGGGAGGTGTGCCTATGGTGGCGGCAAGCGGGGCAAGCGGCACGAAAATGCCACGCCAGAGGCACATTGAGGCCGTAAACCCCAAAACAGTCACTGACATGATGGAGCTGCTTCAGCTCGGGTACGTGACCAGCGTGGCTGCTACGGCTGGGTGCACGATTGAGCGCGTGACTGCTGACCTGTGGGGCATGGATGTGGCCTTCGTGAGGCCGCCAGCCACGCCTCTTGAGGAGGAGGTGATGCTCCTTGCTCAGCTCAAGTGCACCACTCAGACCACTCCCGACCCTGCGAAGGAAACGTTCAGCTACCAGTTCACGAAGCGCCAGTACTTCGATCATCTAGTCAAGCCGCGCCGTAACTTCAAGTCAGTCCTAATCGTTATGACCGCACCGGCGGTGCAGGCGGACTGGACGGAGGCTACGCATGGCGGACTACTGACTCGCCGCGCCTGCTACTGGAAGCACTTGGAAGGCTTGAAAGCCGAGGAAAGTGTTCAGAAGCCTAGCGTCAGAATTTCGACCAGCGACATCTTCGACGCGCAAACCCTGATTAAGCTTATGGACCGAGTTGATAGGGGTGATCCGCTTCATGGCTGAGCCATCTGTCTCCGCTTTGGCGGATCGGGTCAACCCGGAGAAGCTTGCCGTCCTGTTGGAGGACTCGGGTTGGACGCTTGCGGGTGGGCGCCGGGGTATTTATCTTCGGCTCGCGCCACCTGGCGACAATCCGATCTGGGCCCGGGCTGCCAGCCTTCTTCTCCCGCTGGATCAGGAAGATCCGGACTATCCAGAAATAATGGGCGCCGCGCTTGATCAGATCGCACAGAATCACGATTTCTGGGCGCGGGTTGTCTTTCCGAAGCTGGCTGTCAATAGTTCTGATGAGTTCCGATTCCGGCGTGAATCTGCTGCGCCAAGTGGACTCATTGATTGGCGAAGCGGTGAGCGACTGATCGAGTCAGCTCGCCGCGCCATGGTAGCGGGCGCAAAGTACTACATGGGTCCAGGGCGGCATTTCGTAAATCGACACGGCCGATTTGCAAGTCGCTATCTCGATCAAGTTCTTATGGGTCAGACAGCTCCCGGCAGCTACATCGTCACGGCCTTCGTCCCACCGGCTGGTTACGTCCCCTTGAAGTCGGAGCCAGAGCCTGCATTTGAGGGATTGGGTTCAGTCTCATCACGCTCTGTGAGCGAAGCTGTCGTCAAAGCTGTTGAGGCAACCCTTGAAGCTGTCGAGCATTTTAGGAATACAGGAGCCCTCTCTGGCTTCCTGGACGGCGTGCAGAATGGCGTCTCGTATGAGATGACAAATGCACTTCTTGGGATGGCATCGATGTCAGATGGCGCCGATATCACCGTCGATTGGGACCCGGCTGTTCCGGTCGACGGCTCAGCGTCACTTCGCTATGAGCTGCAAGGTTCCGATGCTGAGGTTCTGAGTAAAGCTGCACAGCAGCTTTCGGAGGATGACGGGCCGCAGAACGTGACTGTAATCGGACGTGTGCACCTATTGGCAAAGAAGCAAGCAGGAAGTCCGGGAGTTTTCGGTGTGGAGTCAATTGGCTCTGGATCTCCGAAGAAGGTGCGCGTCAGGCTGGCTGACGAAGAGGACTATCATGCTGCCATCCGTGCACATGAGGAAGATCTTGGGATTCAAGTCAGTGGGCGGTTGGAAAAGGAAGGAAATCTTAGCTGGCTCTACAATGCTACCGTGATGCGGATTATTGGCCCTATTGAGGACTTGGAGTCCAAGAAGCGGTCAAGGAAGCGTCGGGCGCAAAAGGGCGAGCCGGGTCTGTTTGACTTGTCAGAGTGATTGTTCCTACTTGCTTGGCAAGATTCAAAGGGCGGCGGAGCGGTTTTGGTCGGTGTCCTGTCCGGGTTGGGCTGAGCACGATCGGGAGGCCGTCAGCTTGCCCGCGATCTCGGGCAGGTCTTGGACCTGGCCGCAATGTGCCCGAGTGGCCCCCGATCCTGCTCGACTCGGGTCCTAACCCGGACAGGTGCGTAAAACCTCGGAGCTGCCCTTCCTCAGCCATGGCAGGTTGGTACTGTGCCCTCGACGTAGCCGCGCAGGGCGTCCGCGTGTTCGGCAGTGCCGGCGCTCTCGGCGTCCATGGCTCCTCGCAGGGCTGCACCGACCAGGGCCTCGCGGTCGTCGGTGACCGCCACCGGGCCCCGCTCGTCGGCGTGCTCCAGGACGAGAGTGGAGTCGGCCAGCACCAGGTACTCGACGACCTCGTCCGCGAGCCGCACGGCGACGACCGTGGCCGACGGGGTGCCCGGGTGGGTGAGGTCGCAGGTGTCGGCGTGCAGCTCGGCGGTCAGCGTGATCGCGTCGGCGAGGCAGTCGGTCAGCGCGCGGTCTGGCTGGTTGGTGACGGCGGCGAGCAGGCTGACGCCGAGTCGGGAGACGTACCAGGCGACTCGATGGACGCAGCCGCACGCCGATCCGGCGGGCGTGCCGGCGCCGTCGAGCAGGACGACGGCGTTCGGACCGGCGACTGTGAAGTCCTCGTCGGGACAATCCGGTTCGGTAGTTCGTCGCTCTTCAGCGGCGTGACATCGACCTGGAGAAGGGCATCGTGCGGGTCCGTCGCCCGTCGTGCCCAGGCCGAACCCCAGACCGGCACTCTCAAGATCAAGAAGCCGAAGAGTGAGGCCGGGGTGCGACCGGTGGCCTTCCCCGACTCGATTCTGGCTGAGCTCGCCGAGCACCCGCGCTGGTTCTGCGAGGACGGTCCCACCGGCCTGGGCTTCGGCGGTCCCCCGCGGCGGGAGGCTGCGGTGCGGCGGTTTCCACAACGTGTGGACAACCATGCGGCGCAGGTCCGGTGCCGACGGCATCCGATTCCATGATCTTCGGCACACCGGGAACACCCTCGCGGCCGACATGGGCGCCAGTACGCCGGAACTGATGCACCGTATGGGGCACTCCACGACGGACGCGGCGCTCAGGTACCAGCACATGCGCGGGGGCGGCGGTCCGGCAGGCCCTGGGGAGGTGGCGGAAGCGTGCCGGTAAGCCCAGGCCCGCGGGGGAGCCGGACCCGTCTGGCGCGCAACTGGCACGGGCCCATCCGGCCCCGGAGCATGACGAAGGCCCAGGTTGACGGATGAAATCCGCTGACCTGGGCCTCTTCAGCACTTCTCGCGAAGTGCCCCCGGTAGGATTCGAACCTACGCACCCGCCTCCGGAGGGCGGTGCTCTATCCCCTGAGCTACGGGGGCCTGCTCCTCGTCGCGACCTTGCTGCGACGTGGAGAACATTACCAGGCCGTCGGCTCTGTCCGTGCACGGGTTTTGACGGCCGCGTCGCGGTCGGTCCCCGCGGGGGCGACGGAAGTGGGCAAAGCCCGGACGTGGTGGTGGGCGCGCGGCTACCCTCGGTGAGGTGTCTGGAGTGTCCGGGCGGGTCCTCGTGGTGGACGACAGCGAGGTGATCCGCCAGCTGATCAGAGTCAACCTGGAGCTTGAGGGCTTCGAGGTGGTGACTGCCGCCGACGGTGCCGAATGCCTGGAGGTCGTCCGCCGGGTGGACCCGGACGTGGTGACGCTCGACGTGATGATGCCGCGCCTGGACGGGCTGAAGACGGCCGCCCGGTTGCGCGCGGCGCCGCTCACCAGTCGGCTGCCGATCGCGATCGTCAGCGCCTGCACCCCGGCGGACCTGGACCGGGGTGAGTCGGTGGGCGTGGACGGCTACCTGGGCAAGCCCTTCGACCCGGCGGACCTGGTGGCCCTGGTGCACCGGCTGATGACGCTGCGCGAGGTGGGCGAGCGGGCGGCCGGTTTCGCCTACGGCTTCGGCGACGGTCCGGGCGGTCCGGGCGGGCCGGCTGGTCCGGGGGGTGGCGGCCCACTGGGAGGCCCCGGTGAATTCCGCTCTCAGCGAACAGAGCGGGGTTGACGGCCGGCGCCGTCGGCGCCGTGATTCTCAACGGCGTGCCGGTCGGGTGCCCGTGGGGCGGTTGAGGGCCGGCCGGCCCCCGCGTCTCAACGGGTAAACCGGGTGGCGGGCGGGCACCCCGTCTCGCCTACGCTTGGCGTCGTGACACCCGCAGAGCTTTCCCAAGCAGTCCAGGCCGCAGTGAGCGCCGTCGTAGAGGCGGGCGAGCTGACCGTCGCCGTGCCCGAGCACGTGACGGTCGAGCGACCCAAGAACAGGGACCACGGCGACTACGCCACCAACGTGGCCCTCCAGCTCGCGAAGCCGGCCGGTCGGCCGCCGCGAGCCGTCGCCGAACTGCTCGCGGCCCGCCTGCGAGAGCTGCCCGGTATCGCCGCCATCGACATCGCCGGCCCGGGCTTCCTCAACATCACCTTCGACGCCGCCACCCAGGGCGAGCTGGCCCGCACGGTCGTCGAGGCCGGCGCGGCGTACGGTCGCAACGAGGCGCTCAAGGGCCTGCGGATCAACCTGGAGTTCGTGTCGGCCAACCCGACCGGCCCGATCCACATCGGCGGCGTCCGCTGGGCGGCCGTCGGCGACTCGCTCGCCCGGGTGCTCAAGGCCACCGGCGCCGAGGTCACCACCGAGTACTACCTGAACGACGCCGGCGTGCAGATCACCAAGTTCGCCGCCTCCCTGCAGGCCGTCGCGAACGGCCTGCCCGCCCCCGAGGGCGGCTACGTCGGCGAGTACATCGTCGACATCGCCAAGGCGATCGTGGACGGCGTGCCGGGTGTCCTGGACCTGCCCGAGGAGGAGCAGCTCCAGGTCTTCCGCACCGAGGGCCTGTCGCTCATGGTCGCCGAGATCAAGCGCTCGATGGACGAGTTCGGCACCCACTTCGACACCTGGTTCTCGGAGAAGTCGCTGCACGACTCCGGCGCCGTCGAGAAGGCCATCGAGCGGCTGCGCGAGCAGGGCCACGTCTTCGACCGGGACGGCGCGATCTGGCTGCGCACCACCGACTTCGGCGACGACAAGGACCGCGTCCTGATCAAGGCCGACGGCGAGACCACGTACTTCGCCGCCGACGCCGCCTACTACCTCAGCAAGCGGGACCGCGGCAGCGAGGTCTCGGTCTACATGCTCGGCGCGGACCACCACGGGTACGTCAACCGGCTCAAGGCCATCGCGGCCTGCGCGGGCGACGACATGGACCGCAACATCGAGGTCCGGATCGGCCAGTTCGTCAAGATGCTCCGTGACGGTGAGGAGGTCCGCATGTCCAAGCGGGCCGGCAACATCATCACCATCGACGACGTGGTCGACTGGATCGGCGTGGACGCGGCCCGGTACACCCTGGCGCGCTCCTCCACCGACTCCACGATCACCCTCGACATCAACGTGCTGACCAGCCAGACCAACGAGAACCCGGTCTACTACGTCCAGTACGCGCACGCCCGGATGTGCGCGGTGTTCCGCAAGGCCGCCCAGCTGGGCGTGGACAAGGGCGCCTCGGCGGACTTCAGGCCGGAGCTGCTGGCCACCGAGTGGGAGTCCGACCTGCTCGGCCACCTCGGCGAGTTCCCGCGGGTGCTGGCCTCCGCGGGCGAGCTGCGCGAGCCGCACCGCGTCGCGGTGTACCTGGAGCAGCTGGCCGGCAAGTACCACCGCTTCTACGAGAACTGCCTGTTCCTGCCCAAGGGCGACGAGGAGCTGACGGACACGCACCGCGCGCGCCTGTGGCTGGTGGAGGCCGCCCAGACGGTGGTCGCCAACGGTCTCGACCTGCTCGGCGTCACAGCCCCCGAGCGGATGTAACCGCCCCACGTCGAGACGGGGCGGTGACGGTCGGACAGCGACCGTCGCCGCCCCTTTCCGTAAGCAGGAGCCCTCCACAGCAGGACCCCTCGCACGCAGGACCCCGCACGCAAGACCCCGTACGCAACGCAAGAGCCCTCGCAAGCAAGAGCCCCTGACGAGTCCAGAGCCACAGAGGATGAGGAAATGAGCCGCTCCGCACACCCCGCAGGCCCCCGCCACGGCGACGTGCTGCCCGAGGGCCACTACCAGGCCCCGCCGAGCGACCTGAACGCCCTCGACCCGAAGGTGTGGTCCCGCACCGTCGCGCGCGGTGAGGACGGCGTGGTGACGGTCGGCGGGCTGGACGTGAAGGCGCTGGCCGCCGAGTACGGCACCCCGGCGTACCTGCTGGACGAGCAGGACTTCCGGGCCCGGGCGCGGGCCTGGCGGGACGCCTTCGGTGAGGGCGCGGACGTCTACTACGCGGGCAAGGCCTTCCTCTCCAAGGCGATCGTCCGCTGGCTGCACGAGGAGGGGCTCAACCTCGACGTGTGCAGCCAGGGCGAGCTGGTGGTGGCGCTCGCCGCCGGGATGCCGGCCGCGCGGATCGCGCTGCACGGCAACAACAAGTCGGCGTACGAGCTGGAGCAGGCGGTCAAGGCCGGGGTCGGCCACATCGTGGTCGACTCCTACGAGGAGATCGCCCGGCTGTCGGCGATCGCGGCCGGTCAGGGCGTGCGCCAGGCGGTGCTGGTCCGGGTCACGGTCGGCGTGGAGGCGCACACCCACGAGTTCATCGCGACCGCCCACGAGGACCAGAAGTTCGGCCTGTCGCTGTCCGGCGGCGCCGCCGCCGAGGCGGTCCGCCGGGTGCTCGCGCAGCCGAGCCTGGAGCTGCGCGGCATCCACTCGCACATCGGCTCGCAGATCTTCGACATGGCGGGCTTCGAGGTCGCGGCCCGCCGGGTGGTGGCGCTGCTGTCCGAGGTGCGCGACGAGCACGGGGTGGAGCTGCCGGAGATCGACCTCGGCGGCGGCCTGGGCATCGCGTACACCAGCGAGGACGACCCGCGGGAGCCCGCCGAGATCGCGGTCGCGCTGGCCGAGATCGTCCGTCGCGAGTGCGCGGCTGCGAACCTCACGACCCCGCGGCTGAGCGTCGAGCCGGGCCGGGCGATCGTCGGCCCGACGGCGTTCACGCTGTACGAGGTGGGCACCATCAAGCCGCTGGAGGGCCTGCGGACGTACGTCAGCGTGGACGGCGGCATGTCGGACAACATCCGCACCGCGCTGTACGACGCCGAGTACTCCGTCGCGCTGGTGTCGCGCACCAGCGACGCCGAGCCGATGCTGGTCAGGGTGGTCGGCAAGCACTGCGAGTCCGGTGACATCGTGGTCCGCGACGCCTTCCTGCCGGCCGACCTGGCCGTCGGCGACCTGATCGCGGTGCCGGCCACCGGCGCCTACTGCCGGTCGATGGCGAGCAACTACAACCACGCCCTCAAGCCCCCCGTGGTCGCGGTCGCGGACGGTGCGGCGCGGGTGATCGTCCGGCGCGAGACGGAGGAAGATCTCCTGCGCCTCGATATCGGATGACGAAATTCTTGTCTCAGATCATGGAACGACCGTAGATCCCTGCGGAAAGTCCCGGAGACTGGTACGGACCGAAGGTCCGGCGGCCGTCCGAAATGGCCGCCGGAATACACGAAGAATGCAGAGCGGAGTCGGATGATGCGTACGCGCCCGCTGAAGGTGGCGTTGCTGGGCTGTGGTGTGGTGGGCTCCGAGGTGGCGCGCATCATGACGACGGACGCCGCCGACCTCGCCGCGCGTATCGGCGCGCCGGTCGAGCTCGCCGGCATCGCCGTCCGCCGGGCCGGCCGGGCCAGGCCGGGGGTGCCCGAGCACCTGATCACCACCGACGCCGAAGCCCTGGTCAACCGCGGTGACATCGACGTGGTGATCGAGGTCGTGGGCGGCATCGAGCCGTCCAAACACCTGATCCTCTCCGCGTTCAAGCAGGGTGCCTCGGTGGTCAGCGCCAACAAGGCGCTGCTCGCCAGGGACGGCAGCGAGCTGCACCGGGCGGCCGCGGACGCCGGCGTCGACCTGTACTACGAGGCCGCGGTGGCCGGCGCGATCCCGCTGATCCGCCCGCTGCGCGAGTCGCTCGCCGGCGACCGGGTCAACCGGGTGCTCGGCATCGTCAACGGCACGACCAACTTCATCCTGGACAAGATGGACTCCACCGGCGCCGGCTACTCGGAGGCGCTGGAGGAGGCCACCGCGCTCGGCTACGCCGAGGCCGACCCGACGGCCGACGTCGAGGGCTTCGACGCCGCCGCCAAGGCCGCGATCCTGGCCGGCATCGCCTTCCACACCAAGGTCACCGCGGCCGACGTGTACCGCGAGGGCCTGACCGAGGTGACCGCCGCCGACATCGCCTCCGCCAAGCAGATGGGCTGCGTGGTCAAGCTGCTGGCGATCTGCGAGCGTTCGGCCGACGGCGAGTCGGTCACCGCCCGGGTGCACCCCGCGATGATCCCGCTGTCGCACCCGCTGGCCTCCGTCCGCGAGGCGTACAACGCGGTGTTCGTGGAGGCCGAGGCGGCCGGCCGGCTGATGTTCTACGGCCCGGGTGCCGGCGGCGCGCCGACCGCCTCCGCCGTGCTCGGCGACCTGGTCGCGGTCTGCCGCAACAAGGTCGCGGGCTCGACCGGCCCCGGCGACTCGGTGTACACCCAGCTGCCGGCCAAGCCGATGGACGAGGTCGTCACCCGCTACCACGTCAGCCTGGACGTGGACGACCGTGCGGGGGTGCTCGCCCAGGTGGCGTCCACCTTCGCCGAGCACGGCGTCTCCATCGACACCGTGCGCCAGCAGGGACGCGACGGCGACGCCTCGCTCGTCGTGGTCACCCACCGCGCCACCGACGCCGCGCTCTCGGCGACGGTCGACAAGCTCCGCGCGCTCGACAGCGTGCGGGGAGTGGCCAGCATCATGCGGGTTGAAGGGGAGTAGGAAGCACCATGAACGCAGTGATCGACAGAGCTGCGCACACCCACCAGTGGCGCGGCCTCATCGAGGAGTACCGCGACCGGCTGCCGGTGAGCGACTCCACCCCGGTGGTCACCCTGCTGGAGGGCGGCACGCCGCTCGTCCCCGCGCAGGTGCTCTCCGAGCGCACGGGCTGCGAGGTGTACCTCAAGGTCGAGGGCGCCAACCCGACCGGGTCCTTCAAGGACCGCGGAATGACGATGGCGATCTCCAAGGCCAAGGAGGAGGGCGCGCAGGCCGTCATCTGCGCCTCCACCGGCAACACCTCGGCCTCGGCCGCCGCGTACGCGGTGCGCGCCGGGATGGTGTCGGCGGTGCTGGTGCCGCAGGGCAAGATCGCCCTCGGCAAGATGGGCCAGGCGCTGGTGCACGGCGCGAAGATCCTCCAGGTGGACGGGAACTTCGACGACTGCCTCACTCTCGCGCGTGAACTGTCCGAGAAGTACCCGGTGGCGCTGGTCAACTCGGTGAACCCGGTGCGCATCGAGGGCCAGAAGACCGCCGCCTTCGAGATCGTCGACATGCTGGGCGACGCCCCGGACATCCACGTCCTGCCGGTCGGCAACGCGGGCAACATCACCGCGTACTGGAAGGGCTACCGCGAGTACGCCGCCGACGGCCTCTCCTCCCGGCTGCCGCGCATGTGGGGCTTCCAGGCCTCCGGTTCGGCCCCGATCGTGGACGGGCACCCGGTGCTCAAGCCGCAGACCATCGCGACCGCGATCCGGATCGGCAACCCGGCCTCCTGGGACTTCGCGCTCGCCGCGCGGGACGACTCGGGCGGCCTCATCGACAAGGTGACGGATCGTCAGATCCTCTCCGCCTACCGGCTGTTGGCCTCGCAGGAGGGCGTCTTCGTGGAGCCCGCCTCGGCGGCCAGCGTGGCCGGCCTGCTGGCCAAGGCGGAGGCCGGACTGGTCGACCCGGGCCAGCGGATCGTCTGCACCGTCACCGGCAACGGCCTGAAGGACCCGGACTGGGCGGTGGCCGGCGCGCCGCAGCCGCCGGTCGTCCCGATCGAGGCGGAGGCCGCCGCCCGCAAGCTCGGGCTGCTGGACTGACGTCGCGAACCCGGTGGGCCGACTCTTTCGGGGGTCGGCCCACCGGCTTCTGCGGATGACACTTTTGTGTCAATTAGCCGGCCCAATTCGCCGTCATTCCGGCACGTATTCCGGCCAGAACCGGCAACACACCGGATCGGTGGGCCGCGGGGTGTACCGCTCTGGAACTTCTCTTCGATACTCTGGGTTCGGCCGTGTGGCACATGCCCCGGGCCCGACCCGTCCCCAGGGCCGCGGCATCGGCTGTGACCGCCCGCCCCCGCGGGGGCCCTGCGTGCAGACCCCGCGTCGTCCCACCCGCCGCCCGCGTCCGCCCGGGCTGCCCCCCGCCCCCCGCCGTCACCCCGCACCGACGCCCGCCCGGACACCGTCCGGCAGGGCACCACCGCGCGACAGCGCCTAGTTCTTCAGGAGGGTCCAGCCGATGGCCGGTCCTGCGTTCCGTGCCGCCGCCGTCCGGGTCCGGGTGCCCGCCACCAGCGCCAACCTGGGCCCCGGCTTCGACGCCTTCGGACTGGCCCTGGGCCTCTACGACGACGTGGTGGTCCGGGTCGCCGACTCCGGTCTCTCGGTGGACATCGCGGGCGAGGGCGCCGACAGCCTCGCCCGGGACGAGCGCCACCTGGTCGTCCGCTCGATGCGCGCCGCCTTCGACCGCCTGGGCGGCCAGCCGCGCGGCCTCGAGGTGGTGTGCGCCAACCGGATACCGCACGGCCGCGGCCTCGGATCCTCCTCCGCCGCCATCTGCGCGGGCATCGTCGCCGCCCGCGCCGTCACCATCGGCGGCCCGTCCGCCCTGGACGACGAGGCGCTGCTGGCCCTCGCCTCCGAGCTGGAGGGCCACCCCGACAACGTCGCCGCCTGTCTGCGCGGCGGCTTCACCATCGCCTGGACGGACGAGGACTCCGCCAAGGCCGTGACGCTGGAGCCCGCCGCCGAGGTCGTGCCGGTGGTCTTCGTGCCGTCCACCGAGGTGCTCACCGAGACGGCCCGCGGACTGCTGCCGAAGACCGTGCCGCTCGCCGACGCGGCCGCCAACGCCGGCCGGGCGGCGCTCCTCGTCGAGGCCCTGACCAGGCGGCCCGGCCTGCTGCTGGCCGCCACCGAGGACCGCCTGCACCAGGACTACCGGGCCTCCGCGATGCCCGACAGCGCCGGGCTGGTGGGCGCGCTGCGCGCGGAGGGCGTGCCGGCCGTGATCTCCGGCGCCGGCCCGACCGTGCTCGCGTTCACCGACGCGGAGGGCGCCGACAAGCTGATCGGGTTCGCCGGCCCGGGCTTCGCCGCCCACCGGCTCGAACTCGACCGCGTGGGCGCCTCGGTCCTCCCGCTCGACGTCTGAACCGGCAGGTCGCCGCGGGTGCGCGCACCCGCGGCGAGGCCCGACGGTACGGACACGATTGGCAAGCGCAAGGCTGGGGAATGTCTGAGGGGGTCGGTAGTGTTAACCTCATTGCTGCACCAGGTGCCCTCCGGGGCTCGGTGCGCCGCGTCCCGATCCCAGCACTCCGCTTCCGCGGAGTCAGGGCGATGCACGGGACCGCGATTCTCCGGGAGCCCGCCACAGCGCGTACGCAGCCTGCCTGCGCGATTGAGGCCGCATCCCGAAGCCGCGACGGCACCTGACTCCCACCCGCGGTCTCCAACCTGAGGCCCGGCCGGGCGGAACACGGGCGACCGTCTCGCAACGGGGGCCAGGGATTCGCAGGCAGTGGGATCCTCCGGCTCCATGGCGGGCAAGGAGGGCGCGGGCCGGCACGAGACCGGTCCACCGCGCAGACCGAGCACCACCCGTGCTTCACGCACCGCACCTCGCAGCTCTCTCCCGACTGGCACCTTCATTCGGGGGACCACAGCCTCGGGCCGACGCAGACGAGCGTCGGTCAGGACAGCACAACCGGTCGCCGAGCCAGACAGGCCGACGTCCGCTCCAGGGAAGGACCCTTAGTGAGCGACACCACCGATCTGATGGGCGCGCGCCCCGACGCCGAGGCGTCGGACGCAGCCGCGGCCCCTGCGGCCCCGGCACGACGCCGTCGCACCGCCGCCGCGGGCCTTGACGGTCTCGTCCTGGCCGAGCTGCAGAAGCTCGCCTCGACGCTGGGCATCAGTGGCACCGGGCGCCTGCGCAAGAGCCAGTTGATCGAGGCCATCAAGGAGAAGAGCGGCGGCGACCCGCTGCTCGCCGGCTCCGCGCCCGCCGTTCCGGCCGCCAAGCGCGCCGCGAAGGCCGCCCCGGCCGAGGCCCCGGCCGCCGAGCCGGCCGAGAAGCCCGCCCGTCGCAGCCGCGCCGCGGCCGCTCCGGTCGAGGCCCCGGCCGACGAGCCGCAGACCCAGATCGACATCCCGGTCCAGGCCGCGGCCGAGACCACCGCGCCGGCCCGTGCCGAGCGCACCCGCCGCCGCGCGACCTCCGCCGCCGGCGCCCCGACCGCCGACGAGGCGGCCGCCGCGTCGGTCGCCACCGAGGCCAAGCAGGCGGAGGCCGGCAAGGCCGAGGCCCGCCAGGCGGACGTCAAGCAGGGCGAGACCCGCGCGTTCGAGGGTCGTCAGGAGGACGGTCGCGGTGAGAGCCGCCGTGACCGCCGGGACCGTCGCGACCGCCGCGAGGGCGGCGAGCGCCAGGACGTCGCCGACGGGCAGGCCGGCCAGGACGGCGACGGCCGCGAGTCGCGCCGCGACCGCCGCAACCGCCGCGACCGGGCCGAGCGCCAGGGCGGCCAGGGCCAGCCGCAGTCCGGTCAGCAGTCCGGCGCCCAGGGCGACGCCCAGCCGAGCCGGCAGACCCAGCAGGGCGGCGGCCAGCCGCAGGTCCAGCAGGGCGGTTACGACGACGACGAGTTCGGCGACGGACGCCGCGGCCGCCGTGGCCGCTACCGCGACCGCCGGGGCCGCGGCACCCGCCGCGACGGCTTCGACGTCGGCCCGGCCGAGCCGCAGGTCGGCGACGACGACGTGCTGATCCCCGTCGCGGGCATCCTGGACATCCTCGACAACTACGCGTTCGTGCGCACCTCCGGCTACCTGCCGGGCAGCAACGACGTCTACGTCTCGCTCGCCCAGGTGCGCAAGAACGGCCTGCGCAAGGGTGACGCGATCACCGGCGCCGTGCGCCAGCCCAAGGACGGCGAGCGCCGCGAGAAGTTCAACGCCATGGTGCGGCTGGACTCCGTCAACGGCATGGACCCGGAGAGCGGCCGCGGCCGTCCCGAGTTCGGCAAGCTGACCCCGCTGTACCCGCAGGAGCGCCTGCGCCTGGAGACCGACCCGGGCGTGCTGACCACCCGGATCATCGACCTGGTGTCGCCGATCGGCAAGGGCCAGCGCGGTCTGATCGTCGCCCCGCCGAAGACCGGCAAGACGATGATCATGCAGGCGATCGCCAACGCGATCACCCACAACAACCCCGAGTGCCACCTGATGGTCGTCCTGGTCGACGAGCGTCCGGAAGAGGTCACCGACATGCAGCGGTCGGTGAAGGGCGAGGTCATCTCCTCGACCTTCGACCGCCCGGCCGAGGACCACACCGTGGTCGCCGAGCTGGCCATCGAGCGCGCCAAGCGCCTGGTGGAGCTGGGCCACGACGTGGTGATCCTGCTGGACTCGATCACCCGCCTGGGCCGCGCCTACAACCTGGCGGCGCCGGCCTCCGGCCGCATCCTGTCCGGTGGTGTCGACTCGACCGCGCTCTACCCGCCGAAGAAGTTCTTCGGCGCCGCGCGCAACATCGAGAACGGCGGCTCGCTGACCATCCTCGCCACCGCGCTGGTGGAGACCGGCTCCCGGGCCGACGAGGTCGTCTTCGAGGAGTTCAAGGGCACCGGCAACATGGAGCTCAAGCTCGACCGCAAGCTCTCCGACAAGCGCATCTTCCCGGCCGTCGACGTCGACGCCTCCAGCACCCGCAAGGAGGAGATCCTGCTGGGCAAGGAGGAGCTGGCCGTCACCTGGAAGCTCCGCCGGGTGCTGCACGCGCTCGACTCGCAGCAGGCCATCGAGCTGCTGCTGGACAAGATGAAGCAGACCAAGAGCAACGCCGAGTTCCTGATGCAGATCGCCAAGACGACCCCCGGGTCCGGCGACTGACCAGCAGCACGGTCGCACCACCCCGGAGCCCCGGGCCGCCCACGCGGCCCGGGGCTCCGGCGTTCCCCGCTCCGGCCGGGCCCGGGCCCGGGACCCGCCTCCCCGCCGTCCGGCCGCCTGACCGGGCGCCTTCGCTTATCCTCGAAAGAGTGGTCATATCGGCCATCCATCGTAAAACTCTCATAAGCCGCCTATGCGAGGACGGGACCAGATGGCTGATCACCGGACGGGCCGCAGCAGTCGCAGCCGGGCCCTGCGGATCGCCGCCTGCGGTCTCGTGGCGCTCGTCGTCCTCGGCGCCGGGGCGGCTGGCTACGCGTACTGGAAGTTCAACGGGAACCTCAAGAGCGTCGACATCGACGCCAGCCTGGGCACCGCCCGGCCCCCGGCGGCCACCGACGGCTCCTTCAACCTGCTGGTGCTCGGCTCGGACTCGCGGGCCGGCGGCAACGGCGCCCTGGCCGGCGGCGACACCACCGACACCGCCCGCTCGGACACCGCGATGGTGGTGCACGTCAACCAGGCGCACACCGGCGCCCAGGTGGTCTCCATCCCGCGCGACACCCTGGTCGCCCGCCCGGCCTGCACCGACGCCGCCGGCCGGACCGTCCCCGCCGTCCAGCGGGCGATGTTCAACAGCGCGTACGAGACCGGCGGCGCGGCCTGCGCGGTGAAGACCGCCGAGCAGCTGACCGGGCTGCGGATGAACCACTACGTCGAGATCGACTTCTCGGGCTTCGCGCACGTGGTCGACTCCATAGGCGGGGTCACCGTGACGACCACGGTGGCCATCCACGACAAGGACAGCGGCCTCGACCTCGCGGCCGGCACCCACCACCTCGACGGCGCCGCCGCGCTCGCCTTCGTCCGGACCAGGCACGGCATCGGCAACGGCAGCGACCTGGGCCGGATCGAACTGCAGAAGCAGATGCTGAAGTCCGTGCTGCAGCAGGTCGGCAGCATCGGACTGCTGTCCAACCCGGTCAAGCTGTGGTCCGTCGGCGACACGCTGACCAGCAGCATCACCACCGACTCCGACCTCGCCTCGGTGAACTCCCTGGTCGGCCTCGCGCAGTCGCTCAAGGACATCGGCCCGGAGGAACTGTCCATGGTCACCCTGCCGGTGGCGACGGCGCCCTCCGACCCGAACCGGGTGGTCTCCCAGCAGCCCCAGGCGGGGCAGCTGTGGACGGCCCTCAGGGGCGACCAGGCCATCCCGCAGGCCGTCCTGGCGGTGCAGCCGGGCAATCCGGCCACCTCGCCCTCCGGCGCCGCCACACCGCCCTCCGGGGCCTCCGCGGCCAGCTCGCCGGCGGCCGCCGTCCGTCACTAGGGAGCGCCGGCCGGGGCGGGCCGGACCGGGCCCGGGGCGGCTCCGGGAGGGCCCGGAATATCCCCGCACCGTCCCCGGTTTGGGAAGAAGCGGGCAGTCCTGGCAGACTGGTCCGTCGGTCCCGGTTCACGTGCGGCTAATCAGACGCCGACCCGGTGCCCTCCCGAACCTAGGAGAACCCCTTGAAGCCCAACGTTCACCCCACGTACGTGGTCACCTCCGTGACCTGCACCTGTGGCAACGAGTTCACCACCCGCTCGACCGAGACCAGCGGCGTCATTCGCGCCGAGGTGTGCTCGCAGTGCCACCCGTTCTACACCGGCAAGCAGAAGATCATGGACACCGGTGGCCGCGTCGCCCGCTTCGAGGCCCGCTTCGGCAAGGGCCACAGCGGCAAGCAGGCCTAGCGCTCCCACGGCGCCGGTCTCCGGTGTCCCCGTCCAGTACGGGGGCACCGGGACCGGCGCCGTTCGCGTCCCACCGCCGCACCCCCGCGCACAGCCGCCACCACAGACCGATCCGGAAGTAGGCCATCCCATGTTCGAGGCAGTCGAAGAGCTCCTCGTCGAGCACGCCGCCCTCGAGGAGCGGCTGGCCGACCCGTCCGTCCACGCGGACCAGGCGAACGCCCGCAAGCTCGCCAAGCGCTACGCCGAGCTCACTCCGATCACCGCCACCTACCGCGCCTGGCGCCAGGCCGGCGAGGACATCGAGGCGGCCCGCGAGTTCGCGGCCGAGGACCCGGACTTCATCGCCGAGGTGAAGGCCTCCGAGGCCCGCCAGGCCGAGCTGACCGAGGACCTGCGCCTGCTGCTGGTGCCCCGGGACCCGAGCGACGAGAAGGACGTCATCCTGGAGATCAAGGCGGGCGAGGGCGGCGAGGAGTCCGCGCTGTTCGCCGGCGACCTGCTCCGGATGTACCTGCGCTTCGCCGAGCGCATCGGCTGGAAGACCGAGATCATCGACTCCAACGAGTCCGACCTCGGCGGCTACAAGGACGTCTCGGTGGCCGTGAAGACCAGGGGCACCATCGAACCCGGCCACGGCGTCTGGGCCCGGCTGAAGTACGAGGGCGGCGTGCACCGCGTGCAGCGCGTGCCGGCCACCGAGTCCCAGGGCCGCATCCACACCTCGGCGGCCGGCGTGCTGGTCACCCCGGAGGCGGAGGAGGTCGAGGTCGAGGTCCACGCGAACGATCTGCGGATCGACGTGTACCGCTCCTCGGGCCCCGGCGGCCAGTCCGTCAACACCACCGACTCGGCCGTCCGGATCACCCACCTGCCGACCGGTATCGTGGCCTCCTGCCAGAACGAGAAGAGCCAGCTCCAGAACAAGGAGTCGGCCATGCGTATCCTGCGCTCACGGCTGCTGGCCGCCGCGCAGGAGGCCGCCGAACAGGAGGCCTCGGACGCGCGTCGTAGCCAGGTCCGCACCGTGGACCGCTCCGAGCGCATCCGGACGTACAACTACCCGGAGAACCGCATCTCGGACCACCGCACGGGCTTCAAGGCGTACAACCTGGACCAGGTCCTGGACGGCGAGCTGAACCCGGTGATCCAGTCGTGCGTGGACGCGGACGCGGCGGCCAAGCTCGCCTCGGCACAACAGAACTGAGCAACCCGGCCCGGATGCGACGACCGGGCTGTGCCGGAAGGGGTACGTACGGATGAACCTGCTGCTCGCCGAGGTGGCCCAGGCCACCCAGCGGTTGGCCGCGGCCGGCGTGCCCTCGCCGCGCTTCGACGCGGAGGAACTCGCCGCGCACATCCACAACGTCAAGCGCAGCCAGCTGCACACCGTGGCCGACGGCGACTTCGACGCGCGCTACTGGGAGGCCATCTCGCGCCGCGAGGCGCGCGAGCCGCTCCAGCACATCACCGGCCGGGCCTTCTTCCGGTACCTGGAGCTGGAGGTCGGCCCGGGGGTGTTCGTGCCCCGCCCGGAGACCGAGACCGTCGTCGAGTGGGCCATAGACGCCGTCCGGGACATGGACGTCGCCGAACCGCTGGTGGTCGACCTGTGCACCGGCTCCGGCGCCATCGCGCTGGCCCTGGCCCAGGAGCTGCCGCGCTCCCAGGTGCACGCCTTCGAGCTGGACGAGGGCGCGATGCGCTACACCCGGCGCAACATCGCCGCCAGCTCCGACCGCGCCCGGGTCACCCTGCACGCCGGGGACGCCACCCGCGCCTTCGAGGACGACCGCTCCTGGGACGGCCGCTTCGACCTGGTGATCAGCAACCCGCCGTACATCCCGCTCACCGAGTGGGAGTACGTTGCGCCCGAGGCCCGCGACCACGACCCGCAGATGTCGCTGTTCTCCGGCGAGGACGGCCTGGACACCATCCGCGGCATCGAGCGCGTCGCCGCCCGGCTGCTGCGCCCCGGCGGAGCGGTCGTGATCGAGCACGCGGACACCCAGGGCGGCCAGGTGCCGTGGATCTTCAACGAGGAGGGCGGCTGGACGGACGCGGCCGACCACCGGGACCTGAACAACCGTCCGCGGTTCACGACGGCCCGCAAGGCGTCGCTGTGAACACCGGGCACGGCACGACGGCCCGCCGGGCGTCGTCGTGAGGGCCGGGCACGGCGCGACGGCCCACGAGGCGCCGTGGTGACCGCCGGACACCCGGTGCCCGGCCGCAGCACCGCGACCGGGACCGACCGCTCCACCAGAACCGGACACCGCAGCACCGCGCCGGGGGTGTCATCGTGAACCCCGCCGCCAACGTCATGAGCCATTTCGGAAGGGGACCGCACCGATGAGCCGCCGCTACGACTGTGCCGACGCAGGGGACCGCGCCACCGGACTGCGCGAGGCCGCCGCGGCGATCCGCCGCGGTGAGATCGTCGTGCTGCCGACCGACACCCTCTACGGGGTCGGCGCGGACGCCTTCTCCCCGGACGCGGTCGCCGCGCTGCTGGCCGCCAAGGGCCGTGGACGCAACATGCCGTCCCCGGTCCTGGTCGGCTCGCCGACCACGCTGCACGGCCTGGTCACCGACTTCTCCGAGCAGGCCTGGGAGCTGGTCGACGCCTTCTGGCCGGGCGGTCTCACCCTGGTCGCCAAGCACCAGCCCTCGCTGCGCTGGGACCTCGGCGAGACCCGGGGCACCGTCGCCGTCCGGATGCCGCTGCACCCCGTCGCGATCGAGCTGCTGAACACCACCGGCCCGCTCGCCGTGTCCAGCGCCAACCGCACCGGCGGCCCGTCCCCGGCCACCTGCGACGAGGCCCAGGAGCAGCTCGGCGACGCCATCTCGGTGTACCTGGACGGCGGCCGGGCCGACCACGCCACCGCCTCCTCGATCGTCGACGTCACGGGCAAGGTCCCGGTCCTGCTGCGGGCCGGCGCGATCAGCGCCGAGCAGCTGAGGGAGGTCGTCCCCGACCTGGAGGCCGGCAGTTGACGGCGACCTCCCTGCACGCGGGGCCCGGCATATCGCCGTACCTGAGCGTGTCCCCCCGCCCGCTGGACCACTTCCGGATCCTCTTCGTCTGCACCGGGAACATCTGCCGCTCGCCGATCGCCGAGCGGCTCACCCGGCGTGAGCTGGACACCCGGCTCAGCCCCCGGGTGGCCGGCCGGATCCTGGTGGAGAGCGCCGGGACCTGGGGCCACGAGGGCGCCCCGATGGAGGCGCACGCCGCGACCGTCCTGGACGAGTACGGCGCGGACAGCGGCGGCTTCACCGGCCGCGAGCTGCTGGACGAGCACGTGGTCGAGGCGGACCTGGTGCTCACCGCGACGCTGGACCACCGCGCCCAGGTGATCTCGATGGGCCACGCGGCCGGGCTGCGCACCTTCACGCTGAAGGAGTTCACCCGGCTGGTGCGCCGGATCGACCCGGGCACCCTGCCCGACCCGCGGCGCGGCGCCGACGTCACCGAGCGGGCCCGCGCACTGGTCCGGGCGGCCGCCGCGCTGCGCGGCTGGCTGCTCGCGGCGTCCCCCGAGTCGGACGAGGTCGACGACCCGTACGGCGCGCCGATCGGGATGTTCCGCAACTGCGGCGAGGAGATATTCCACGCCGTGGATCCGGTCGTCACCGCGCTGACCGGGGTCCGGGCACCGCGCTGAGCGGCTCGCACGTCACCGGCCGCGGCAGCCCTGCGCCCTGACGGGTGCACCCTCCCCGCGTCGGCATGACGCCTCCGCGGGCCGGTCCTACGCTGGAGGAGCCGCCCCCTGCCGGGAGTGCCCCCACCCGCGACGCCGCCGGGAGTTCCGCCATGACCGTCACCGATGCCTCGACCGGCCGCTCAGACACCGGACTCCCCGACACCGGACTTCCCGACAGCGGCGGTGCCGCCGTCGTCGCGGACGGGCCGGTCGGCGGCGCCGTCGGATGGCAGGCCCCGCAGGTGCTGCGGCAGGCCGATCCGCAGCTGGCCGACCTGCTCTCGGCCGAAGCCGAGCGGCGGGCCGAGAGCGTGCAGCTGCTCGCGGGGGAGAACCTCACCAGCCCGGCCGTGCTGGCCGCGCTCGGCGGCCCGCTGATCGACAAGTACGCCGAGGGCTACCCGGGCCGGCGCCACCACACCGGCTGCACGCTGGCGGACGCCGCGGAGCTGCTGGCCGTCGACCGGGCCCGCCAGCTGTTCGCCGCCCCGCACGCCAATGTCCAGCCCCGGTCCGCGACTTCGGCCATGCTGGCGGCGTACGCGGCGCTGCTGCGGCCCGGCGACGTGGTGCTGTCGATGTCGCTGGAGCACGGCGGGCACCTCAGCTGCGGCTCGCGCGCCAACTTCTCCGGCCGGTGGTTCGAGTTCGTCGGCTACGGCGTCCGCGAGCAGGACGGCCTGGTCGACCTGGACCAGGTCCGCGAGCTGGCCCGCCTGCACCGTCCGAAGGCGATCATCGCGGGCGGCATCTCCTACCCCCGCCACCTGGACTGGGCGGGTTTCCGGGAGATCGCCGACGAGGTCGACGCCTATCTGATCGCCTCCGCCGCGCAGACCGCCGGCCTGGTGGCCGCGGGAGTGGCCCCCTCGCCCGTCCCGTACGCGGACGTCACCGTCGCGGCCACCCACAAGCTGCTCCGCGGCCCGCGCGGCGGCCTGCTGCTCTGCACGGCCGAGCTGGCCGACCGGGTGGACCGCGCGGTCTTCCCGTTCACCCAGGGCGGCGCGGCGATGAACGAGGTGGCCGGCAAGGCGGTGGCCTTCGCCGAGGCGGCCACCCCCGCGTACCGGGACTACGCCCGCCGCACGGTCGACGGCGCCCGGGTGCTGGCCGCCGCGCTGGCCGGGGCGGGCCTGCGCCCGACGACCGGCGGCACCGACACCCACCTGGTGACGGCCGACGTCTCCCCGCTCGGCCTCAGCGGCGCGGAGGCCGAGCGCAGGTGCGCCGCGGTGGGCCTGATGCTGGGCAAGTGCGCGCTGCCCTACGATCCGGCGCCGGTCGCGGAGGGTTCGGGGATCCGGCTGGGCACGGGTGCGGTCACCGCGCAGGGGATGGGCGAGGCGGAGCTCGCCGAGATCGCCGCGCTGATCGGGCAGGTGCTCGAAGGCGGTCCGCAGGCCCGGATCGGGGCCCGGGTGCGGGAGCTCGCGTGGCGGTTCGCCGGTCGGGGCTGAGGGCCGGATCGGGCCTCGTACCGGCCGCGCGCGGGGGTCGGAGCGGGCCCGGAAACCGCCCGGCCGGCGGCCCGAACGGGGATCCGTACCCGTCAGCGCGAACCGCGATGCACAAGGACGGCGTCCAACTCAATAAGGTATGTGCCGTGGCGACGCACCTCGAACCCCGGAAGAGCACGGGAGTACCTTCGGTATTCACCCGTCGGACTGTGACGCTGGAGGCGCGTGGTGCGTGAGTATCTCCTGGTGCTGTTCTGCACCGCGGCCGTCACCTACCTCCTGACCGGACCGGTCCGCAGGTTCGCCATCCTGGCCGGCGCCATGCCCCCGGTCCGCGCCCGTGACGTGCACCGCGAGCCGACTCCCCGGCTCGGAGGCATCGCGATGTTCGGCGGACTCTGCGCCGGCATCCTGGTCGCCTCCCAACTCGACAACCTGAGCAAGGCCTTCGTCGAGGGGTCGGACATCAGGGCGCTGCTCTCCGGCGCCGGGATCATGTGGATCCTCGGCGTGCTGGACGACAAGTGGGGCGTCGACGCACTGGTCAAGCTGGGCGGCCAGATGATCGCCGCGGGCGTGATGGTGTGGCAGGGCGTCACGGTGATCTCGCTGCCGCTGCCCGGCTACGGCACGGTGGCGGTCGGCCCGACCCAGGGCATGGTCATCTCGGTGGCCCTGGTCGTCATCATGGTCAACGCGGTGAACTTCATCGACGGCCTGGACGGCCTGGCGGCCGGCATGGTCTGCATCGCCGCGGGAGCCTTCTTCCTCTACTCGTACCGCCTCTGGTACGGCTACACGATCACCGCCGCCGCCCCCGCGGTGCTCTTCAGCGCCCTGCTGATCGGGATGTGCCTGGGCTTCCTGCCGCACAACCTGCACCCGGCGCGGATCTTCATGGGTGACTCCGGCTCGATGATGCTCGGCCTGATGCTGGCCGTCTCGGCGATCTCCATCACCGGCCGGGTCGACCCGGACCTGCTGACCGACCGCACCGAGTCGCTCGCCGTCACCGTGCACACCCTGGTGCCCGTCTACATCCCGCTGCTGCTGCCGCTGACCGTCATCGCGCTGCCGCTGGCCGACCTGCTGCTCGCGGTGGTCCGCCGCACCTGGGCGGGGAAGTCGCCGTTCGCCGCGGACAAGCAGCACCTGCACCACCGGCTGCTGGAGGTCGGGCACTCGCACAGCCGGGCCGTGCTGATCATGTACTTCTGGGCCGCGCTGATCGCCTTCGGCACGGTGGCCTTCTCGGTCACCGACACCGGCCGGACCGTGGTGCTGACCATCGCCGGGTTCTGCCTGCTGGGCATCGTCGTGCTGCTGATCCCGCGGTTCCGTCCGCACGCCCCGCAGGCCGTGCAGGCCTTCGTGCCGCCGCGCTACCGCCGGGCCGGGGCCGACGCGGACGCCGAGCGGGGCCCGGCGCTGGACGGCGCGGAGGGCGAGCCCGGTGCGGCGCCGACCGCCGCGGACTCCGAACCGGGTACGGCATTGGCCGGGGACAAGGCGCCGGCCGGGGCGCGGGGCGAGGACGCGGGCGCCGCGGCGCCCGCCATGGCGGAGCTCTCGGCGAAGGACAAGGACCTGCTCGTCCGGCTCGGCACCGGCGCGTCCGCGGTGAGCGGGCGCGGGCGTGGGCGGGGCTCGCGCGAGGGCTGACCGGCGCGTGTGATGGTGTGTCAATCTGCTTCACCCGTACGGCGGCACTACTGGGCCATCGGTGTGACAGGTACCACACGTTCATGGTAAAGCTCTCATCAAATAGTTTGTGATACCGTTCACGAGTACCGAGAAACGCGCCGAAAGACCTGACAGGTGGAGGACTTCCGTCCCTGGTCGGGTCTCCCTCGACGGGCTCGCCGCCAAGCGGCCGGCCTGCGGCGATTCCTCCGGTAGGTGCCATCCACCGCATTGTGCGCCCGTCCCCCGTTTCCCCGACATGCCGCCGGAGTTGCCGACATGCCGTCCCCCGACGCCCGGATCCTTCGCGGCGCCGCAATCCCCACTGCGGTCGCCGGAGTCATCGCCATGGCGATCTCGACCGCGGTCGTGGGTGGCAAGGGGCTGCTCGGCGCACTCTTCGCGACCCTGCTGGTGATCGTCTTCTTCGCCTCCGGACAGCTCGCCCTGGATCGGCTGACCAGGAACAACCCGCAGATGATGATGGCTGCGGGCCTGCTGGTCTATACCACTCAGATCCTGCTGGTGGCGATCGTTCTCGCGGTGTTCAAGAAAACGACGCTCTTCGACACCAAGGTCTTCGGCTTCACGCTGCTCGGCTGCGCTCTGATCTGGACGGGTTTCCAGGTGCGCGGCGCGCTGAAGGCGAAGATCTACTACGTCCAGCCCGACGCCTCCGAAAACAAGGCCGACAAGCCCGGTGACTCGGGGCGTCAACAGTGACGAGCCCCAACTGTCCCCCCAACGAGGGGGGCGGTGTTTATGCGGTACTGACGGGCTGCTATCGTCCGTCGCAACAACGGAGTACGGGAAGAGGCCAGGTCCATCCGCCAGACGGACGGATCGCCCCCCGGACCCGCGCAGTCTTCGATGATCCCGCGACGGTGCCCGACACCGCCGCGCCGGGTCGGCGAGAAACCCATCAAGTTCCAGTGCCGCACCGTGGCCGCAGGCCACGCCGACACACCGAGGTTGCCGTAACCATGCGTCACGACGAAGGAGTCCGTGGTGAGTGCTGACCAGCTCACGCCGCTCGCCTCAGAGGCTGGCTGCCACCTGTTCTCCGGCTGCGGCTTCCCGGCCCCCGGTCTGAACGAGTTCCAGTTCGAGCCGATCTTCACGATCGGGAGCGTCGACTTCAACAAGCCGATGCTCCTGTCGATGATCGCAGCCCTGCTGGTCATCGGCTTCTTCTGGGCGGCGTTCGCCAGGCCGAAGCTCCTCCCCGGCAAGCTGCAGCTGGTCGGCGAGATCGGCTACGACTTCGTCAAGCGCAGCATCGTGCTGGAGACGATCGGCAAAAAGGGCGAGAAGTACGTCCCGATGCTGGTCTCGATGTTCTTCTTCGTCTGGATCATGAACATCATGTCCGTGATCCCGTTCGCCCAGTTCCCCGTGACGGCGGCGATCGGATTCCCGGCCGGCCTCGCGGCCGTGGTCTGGGTGACGTACATGGGCCTGACCTTCAAGAAGCACGGCTTCGTCGGCGGTCTGAAGAACCTCTGCTGGCCGTCGGGCATCCCCGGCTGGGTCATGTTCATCCTGGTGCCGATCGAGTTCTTCTCGAACATCTTCGTGCGCCCCTTCACGCTCGCGGTCCGAGCCTTCGCGAACATGTTCGCCGGCCACCTGCTGATCGTGATGTTCTCCATCGCCTCCTGGTACCTGCTCAGCCCGAGCCTCGGTGCGCTCTACGGCTCCGCGTCGTTCATCGTCGCGGTCGGCCTCACCGGCTTCGAGCTGCTGGTCCAGTTCCTGCAGGCCTACATCTTCGTGATGCTCGCCAGCAGCTACATCGCCGGTGCCCTCGAAGAGGCGCACTGAGCCCCGCAGCCTTCCGGCTGCGCCCTCCCGATCTCCCGGTGGCCAACCACCACCGGTTCTCCACCCCGCAAAGGATTAGCAGAGATGTCCGCTCTCGCTGAGGTTTCCGGTTCCGTCGCTTCCATCGGCTACGGCCTCGCCGCGATCGGCCCCGGCATCGGTGTCGGTCTGATCTTCGGCAACGGTGTGCAGGCCATGGCTCGTCAGCCCGAGGCTGCCGGCCTGATCCGCTCCAACATGTTCATCGGCTTCGCTCTGACCGAGGCGCTCGCGCTCATCGGCATCGTCATGCCGTTCGTGTTCGGTGTCTGATTCCGGCACATCGGTAGCCCTTTTCGACGAAAGGTTCTGATATGAGCCCCGTGGTCTTCCTTGCGGAGGAGGGGGAGAAGATGAATCCTCTCCTCCCCGCATGGCCCGAGGTCATCATCGGCCTGCTCTGCTTCTTCATCGTCTTCGGCCTCCTCGGCAAGAAGCTCCTGCCCAGCATCGAGAAGGTGCTGGCGGACCGCCGGGACGCCATCGAGGGCGGTATGGAGCGAGCCGAGGTCGCTCAGCGCGAGGCTCAGGCCCTGCTCGAGCAGTACCGCGCCGAGCTCGCCGAGGCGCGTCACGAGGCCGCCCGGATCACCGAGCAGGCCCGTGAGCAGGGCGCTGCCCTGGTCGCGGAGATGCGCGAGGAGGGCCAGCGTCAGCGCGAGGCCATCGTCGCCGCGGGCCACGCCCAGATCGAGGCGGACAAGAAGCAGGCGACTGCGGCCCTGCGTTCCGACGTGGGTTCGCTCGCCTCGCAGCTGGCCTCCCGCATCGTCGGCGAGTCCCTTGAGGACTCCGCCCGGCAGAGCGGCGTGATCGACCGTTTCCTTGAGGACCTGGAGGCCAAGGCCGCCGCGTCCACGGCGGCTGCCAAGTGATCGGCGCAAGCCGTGAGGCCCTCGCAGCCGGGCGGAAGAACCTCGACAGCCTGACCGACTCCACCTCGGTGGACGCGGCCGCGCTGGCCGAGGAGCTCGCCGCCGTCACGGTCCTGCTGGACCGCGAGGTGTCGCTGCGCCGTGTCCTGACCGACCCCTCGCGGTCCGGTCAGGACAAGGCCGCGCTGGTCGGCTCGCTGTTCGCGGGCCAGGTCTCGGGCGTGACCGTCGACCTGGTGTCGGGCCTCGCCCGCTCCCGCTGGTCGGGCGCGCGTGACCTGGTGGACGCCACCGAGGAGCTCGCCGCGTACGCCGAGGTCATCGCCGCCGACAAGGCCGGTGCCCTGGACGACGTCGAGGACGAGCTGTTCCGCTTCGGCCGGATCGTCAGCGGCTCGCACGAGCTGCGCAGTGCGCTCACCGAGCCGAAGGCCGGTGCCGCCGCCAAGGCCGCGCTGGTCGTCAAGCTGCTCGGCGGCCGGGCCAACCCGGGCACCGTCCGGCTGGTCACCGGCCTGGTCGCGAACCCGCGTGGACGTAGCCTTGAGCAGGGCCTCGAGTCCTACTCGAAGCTCGCCGCCACCCGGCGCGGTCGCGTGGTGGCCGTGGTCACCAGCGCGGTGCCGCTGTCGGACAGCCAGAAGGAGCGCCTGTCGGGCGCCCTCGGCCGGCTGTACGGCCGCCAGGTCCACCTGAACATCGACGTCGACCCCGCGGTCCGCGGCGGTGTCCGGGTGCAGATCGGCGACGAGATCATCGACGGGACCGTGTCGAGCCGCCTCGAAGGCGCTCGCCAGGCCCTCGAAGGCTGAGCACCGAGCAACATCCGACCCTCGGTCGGGCGCCGGCCCCGCATGGCGGGAGCCGGTAAATCGTACGGCCGGTTCGCAACGACCCGGCCGAGAGTCGAATACTTGCGGCCCTCAATGGCGGGCCGAGGATCGCAAACTAGGAGAGCAGGGAAGCCTGATGGCGGAGCTTACGATCCGTCCGGAGGAAATCCGGGACGCGCTGGCCGACTTTGTCCAGTCGTACCAGCCGGACGCCGCCTCGCGTGAAGAGGTCGGCACGGTTACTGATGCGGCGGACGGTATCGCCCATGTCGAGGGCCTGCCCTCGGTCATGGCCAACGAGCTGCTGAGGTTCGAGGACGGCACGCTCGGCCTCGCGCTGAACCTCGACACCCGCGAGATCGGTGTCGTCATCCTCGGTGAGTTCTCGGGGATCGAGGAGGGCCAGACGGTGCACCGCACCGGCGAGGTCCTCTCCGTTCCGGTCGGCGAGGGCTACCTCGGCCGCGTCGTGGACCCGCTGGGCAACCCGATCGACGGCCTGGGCGACATCGCCTCCAGCGGCCGCCGCGCCCTGGAGCTGCAGGCCCCCGGCGTCATGGTCCGCAAGTCGGTCCACGAGCCGATGCAGACCGGCATCAAGGCCATCGACGCGATGACCCCGATCGGCCGCGGCCAGCGCCAGCTGATCATCGGCGACCGCCAGACCGGCAAGACCGCGGTGGCGATCGACACGATCATCAACCAGCGCGACAACTGGCGCTCGGGCGACCCGAAGAAGCAGGTCCGCTGCATCTACGTCGCCGTCGGCCAGAAGGGCTCGACCATCGCGTCGGTCCGTGGCGCCCTGGAGGAGGCCGGCGCGCTGGAGTACACCACGATCGTGGCTGCTCCCGCCTCCGACCCCGCGGGCTTCAAGTACCTCGCCCCGTACACCGGCTCGGCCATCGGCCAGGAGTGGATGTACGACGGCAAGCACGTCCTCATCATCTTCGACGACCTGTCGAAGCAGGCCGAGGCGTACCGCTCCGTGTCGCTGCTGCTCCGTCGTCCGCCGGGCCGCGAGGCCTACCCGGGTGACGTCTTCTACCTGCACTCCCGCCTGCTGGAGCGCTGCGCGAAGCTCTCCGACGAGCTGGGCGCGGGCTCGATGACCGGTCTGCCGATCATCGAGACCAAGGCCAACGACGTGTCGGCGTACATCCCGACCAACGTCATCTCGATCACCGACGGCCAGTGCTTCCTGGAGTCCGACCTGTTCAACGCCGGCATCCGCCCGGCCGTGAACGTCGGCATCTCGGTCTCCCGCGTCGGTGGCTCGGCCCAGATCAAGGCCATGAAGTCGGTCGCCGGCCGCCTGCGCCTGGACCTGGCCCAGTACCGCGAGCTGGAGGCGTTCGCCGCCTTCGGTTCCGACCTGGACCCGGCCTCCAAGGCCCAGCTGGAGCGCGGTGCGCGCATGGTCGAGCTGCTCAAGCAGGGCCAGTACCAGCCGTTCCCGGTCGAGGAGCAGGTCGTCTCCATCTGGGCCGGCACCACCGGCAAGCTGGACGACGTCCCGGTGGCGGACATCCGCCGCTTCGAGCGCGAGTTCCTGGACCACCTGCGGACCTCGAAGAAGGACCTGCTGGCCGGCATCGTGGAGACCTCCAAGCTGGAGGACGGCACGATCGACGCGCTGACCGAGGCGATCAAGGCCTTCAAGCTGGGCTTCACCACCGCCGACGGCAAGCTCCTCGGCGAGCAGGCCTGAGTCCGGTAGCGAGGGAAAGGACGTAACGACCCATGGGAGCACAGCTTCGGGTCTACAAGCGCCGGATCCGCTCTGTCACCGCGACGAAGAAGATCACCAAGGCGATGGAGATGATCTCCGCGTCGCGCATCGTCAAGGCGCAGCGCGCGGTGGCCGCCTCCACTCCGTACGCCGATGAGCTCACCCGGGCGGTGACGGCGGTGGCCACCCGGTCCAACGCCAAGCACCCGCTCACCACCGAGAACCCGGCGGCGTCCCGCGCCGCGGTCCTGCTGATCACGGCGGACCGCGGCCTGGCCGGCGGCTACTCGACCAACGCCATCAAGCAGGCGGGCGCTCTCACCGAGCGCCTGCAGGCCGAGGGCAAGGACGTGGTGACGTACATCGTCGGTCGCAAGGGCGTCTCGTACTACAACTTCCGCCACCGCGAGGTAGCGCAGTCGTGGACGGGATTCTCCGACAAGCCGACCTACGGTGACGCGAAGACGGTGGCCGGCGCGCTGATCGAGGCGTTCACGGCGGAGAACGGCGGGGTGGACGAGCTCCACCTGGTCTCCACCAAGTTCGAGTCGATGCTCACCCAGACCGCCGTCGAGGCCCGGCTGCTGCCGCTGAAGCTGGACGAGGTCCAGCTCAGCGACGAGAAGCCGGCCAAGGCGGAGATCTTCCCGCTGTACGACTTCGAGCCGTCGGCCGAGGGCGTTCTCGACGCACTGCTGCCGCGGTACGTCGAGAGCCGGATCTACAACGCGCTGCTGCAGTCGGCCGCCTCGGAGCACGCCGCCCGGCGTCGTGCGATGAAGTCGGCTACCGACAACGCGGAAGAGCTCATCAAGGCGCTCACGCGGCTTGCCAACTCGGCCCGACAGGCCGAGATCACCCAGGAAATCAGCGAGATCATCGGCGGCGCCAACGCCCTCGCCGACGCTAACGCGGGGAGTGAATAAGACATGACCACCACTGTTGAGCCGACCACGGCGACGGGCCGCGTCGCGCGGGTCATCGGCCCGGTCGTCGACGTGGAGTTCCCCGTCGACGCGATTCCCAACATGTACAACGCGCTGAAGCTCGACGTCGAGACGTCGGACGGCGGCACGAAGACCCTGACGCTCGAGGTCGCCCAGCACCTCGGCGACGGCCTGGTCCGCGGCATCTCGATGCAGCAGACCGACGGCGTCGTGCGCGGCACGGTCGTGCGTGACACCGGCAAGGCCATCGAGGTCCCGGTCGGCCAGGTCACCAAGGGCAAGGTCTTCAACGCCCTCGGTGAGGTCCTGAACGTCGACAAGGACGAGTTCGAGTCCCAGGTCGAGGTCCGCTGGCCGATCCACCGCAAGGCCCCGGCCTTCAAGGACCTCGAGTCCAAGACGGAGATGTTCGAGACCGGCATCAAGGTCATCGACCTGCTCACCCCGTACGTCCAGGGTGGCAAGATCGGTCTGTTCGGTGGTGCCGGTGTCGGCAAGACCGTTCTGATCCAGGAGATGATCTACCGCGTCGCCGAGAACTTCGGTGGTGTGTCGGTGTTCGCCGGTGTCGGCGAGCGCACCCGTGAGGGCAACGACCTCATCCACGAGATGGTCGACTCGGGCGTTCTGGACAAGACCGCGCTGGTCTTCGGCCAGATGGACGAGCCGCCGGGCACCCGCCTGCGCGTCGCCCTGTCCGCTCTGACGATGGCGGAGTACTTCCGTGACGTCGAGCAGCAGGACGTCCTGCTCTTCATCGACAACATCTTCCGGTTCACCCAGGCCGGTTCCGAGGTGTCGACCCTGCTCGGCCGCATGCCCTCCGCGGTGGGCTACCAGCCGAACCTGGCCGACGAGATGGGCCTCCTCCAGGAGCGCATCACCTCGACCCGCGGTCACTCGATCACCTCGATGCAGGCGATCTACGTCCCCGCGGACGACCTGACCGACCCGGCGCCGGCCACCACCTTCGCCCACCTCGACGCGACGACGGTTCTCTCCCGTCCGATCTCCGAGAAGGGCATCTACCCGGCCGTCGACCCGCTGGACTCCACGTCCCGCATCCTGGACCCGCGCTACATCGCGCAGGACCACTACGACACGGCGCTCCGCATCAAGGGGATCCTGCAGAAGTACAAGGACCTCCAGGACATCATCGCGATCCTCGGCATCGACGAGCTGGGCGAGGAGGACAAGCTCACCGTCCACCGTGCCCGTCGGATCGAGCGCTTCCTCTCGCAGAACACCTACGTGGCGAAGCAGTTCACCGGTGTCGAGGGTTCGACCGTGCCGCTGTCGGAGACCATCGAGGCCTTCAACGCGATCGCGGACGGCAAGTACGACTCCGTCCCCGAGCAGGCCTTCTTCATGTGCGGTGGCATCGAGGACCTCGAGAAGAACGCCGCCGAGCTCGCGAAGAAGTAGTCGCGACCGGCCGGTAGCAGTCGAGTGACCGTGAGGGGTGGCCCCGAGCCCTGGGGACCACCCCTCACGGCGCACTCACTGTGATTCCGGTCATCTCCGTGCCGCCGGTTTCATCTCCGGGGCGCGGGCCCGTTATTCTTACCGAAACTCCCGAGTAATCGGGCGTTGCAAGAGCCTAGGAGCCCACGTTGGCTGAGCTGCACGTCGAGCTGGTCGCAGCCGACCGCAAGGTGTGGTCCGGTGCGGCCACCATCGTTGTCGCCCGTACGGCCTCCGGTGACACCGGCATCATGCCGGGCCACACCCCGGTGCTGAGCGTGCTGGAGTCCGGCCCGGTGACGATCCGGACCACCGACGGCAACGTCGTCGTGGCCGCCGTCCACGGCGGTTTCATCTCCTTCGCCGACAACAAGCTTTCTCTGCTCGCGGAGATCGCCGAGCTGGCGGACGAGATCGATGTCACCCGCGCGGAGCGCGCGCTCGACCTCGCCAAGGGCGAGAGCGACGCGCACGCCGAGCGACGCGCCGAGGTCCGCCTCGTCGCGGCAGGCCGCCGCAAGGCTGCCTGAACCCAGTCAGACCGACGGTCCCGGGGACGCGCGAGCGTGACCCCGGGACTGTCGTATCAGTTGGTAGGACAGTGCGGCCGACCGTCACGGCCGATTCGGGGTACGCAGGTAGCGAGGAGGTCGGTGAGCATGGTCCTCGCCCTTGTGGTGTGTGCGGCGGTCGTGGCGCTCGGCGTTGCGGGCCTGGTGGCGTTCGCCGTACGCCGGCGGGTGATCCAGCGGGTCGGAGGAACCTTCGACTGCAGCTACCGGCTCAAAATGCCGGCCGACGCCTCCACGCAGCCCGATCTCGACGAGAACGGCAAACCCACCTCCGCCCCGGTCCCGCAGACCGACGGCAAGGGGTGGGTTTTTGGTATCGGCCGCTACAGCGGCGACTCCATCGAGTGGTTCCGGGTCTTCTCCTACGCCCCCCGCCCCCGCCGGGTCCTGCCGCGCCGCGAGATCGAGGTGCTCGGCCGCCGCTACCCCGAGGGCCAGGAGGAGCTCGCCCTGCTCTCCGGCTCCGTCGTCCTGCGCTGCCTTCACAACGGCGCCCCCCTGGAGCTCGCCATGAGCGACGACGCCCTCACCGGCTTCCTCGCCTGGCTCGAAGCCGCCCCGCCCGGGCAGAGAGTCAACGTCGCGTAGCGACGGGACTCTCGGGGTGGGGGTCCCCCCGGCCGGAGGCTGGGGGAGGGTCAACGTCGCGTAGCGACGAGACTCTCGGGGTGGGGGTACCTCCCGGCCGGAGGCTGGGGGAGGGTCAACCTCGAACCACTGGATCACTCGTTCGAGGGCCCGGGTGGGAATCCCTCCCGGAGTGCGGATCGACGCGCCTAGCGTGTGCGGTGTTGGTTGTGCCACGGCACTGCGCCCGCCCACACTGTACGGAGGAGGTGTGTTCTCGATGACCGCTATGGCCCGTGAAGCAGATCTCGACCTTGGCGACCGTCCCGACCTCGAAGAGGTCCTGTGGCAGGCATGGCTAGCACTGGAACTCCCCGAGGGCTTTCACGCCGAGATCGTCGAGGGGTTCATCGAGGTGTCGCCGACCGGACGTTTGACCCATGCTCTTGCGGCCAACCGTCTCCGACGAGGCTTGGACGCCTTCCTGAGCGGGAGCGGCTCCGCCGGATACCAGGACACGAACGTGATCCACGGCAAGAAGGCATGGATTCCCGATGTGCTGGTGGCGGCCGAGGAATACGAGGCCGACCCGAATCAGCTCGGTATCGCGGGCGGGGATGTCCAGCTCGTCGCCGAGGTGGTGTCGCGCGGGCACGAGGACCGTAAGCGGGACCGGGTACGCAAGCGCAGGGAGTACGCGCGTGCGGGCATCCCGGTCTACGTCGTCATCGATGACTTCGACGGGGACGGGCACGTCACCGTCCTGACCGACCCGCATCCCGACCGGGCGACGTACGAGGCCGAGACCCGCGTCCCCTACGGGACCGAGGTCACCGTCCCCGAGGGCCCCGCGAAGGGCTTTGTGATCGGCGTCGCAATCACGGGTGAGCCCCGCCGGGCCTGAGTAGTCTGCTGCTCATGGTCAATCTGACGCGCATCTACACCCGTACCGGCGACGACGGCACCACGGCGCTGGGCGACATGAGCCGCACCACCAAGACCGACCCCCGGTTGATCGCCTACGCGGACACCAACGAGGCGAACGCGGCGATCGGGGTGGCCATCGCGGCCGGCGGGCTGGCCGAGGACGTGTCGGCGGTGCTGACCCGGGTCCAGAACGACCTCTTCGACGTCGGCGCCGACCTCGCGACCCCGGTGGTCGAGGACCCGAAGTACCCGCCGCTGCGGGTCCTGCAGACGTACATCGACCGGCTGGAGGCCGACTGCGACCTCTACCTGGAGTCGCTGGAGAAGCTCCGCAGCTTCATCCTGCCCGGCGGTACGGCCGGCGCCGCGTACCTGCACCTGGCCTGCACCGTGGTCCGGCGGGCCGAGCGGGCCACCTGGGCGGCGATCGAGGTGCACGGCGACAGCGTCAACCCGCTCACCGCCAAGTACCTGAACCGGCTCTCCGACCTGCTGTTCATCCTGGCCCGGGCCGCCAACAAGGAGCAGGGCGACGTGCTCTGGGTGCCGGGCGAGAACCGCTGACCCCGCGCCCGCCGGCCCCGCGCCCGCCGGCTCCGCCGCTCAGCGCGGCTGCTTGGGGAAGACCGTGTAGCTGGCCGCGACGACCAGGCTGACGCCCGTCACCCAGGCCATCCGGAGGTACCAGGCGGTGAGCGCGTCGCTTCGGTCCGAGTCGCCCGCCAGCAGGATCATCGCGGCGATCAGGGCGACGGTGACGGCGGCGCCCAGCAGCGTACGGCCGAAGATCCGCCACTCGTGGACGGCCCGCGCCCGGCCGTACTTCGGTGCGCCGGGCGGTTTCGGGCCGCCCGCGAAGCGGTGGGCCGCCCGGGCGTCGGCCCAGCGGACCAGGGAGTGCCCGTAGGCGGCCGTGAAGCCCACGTAGGCGGCGGCCAGGCCGTGGGTCGCGCTCGCGGTGGCGCCGTGCCGCAGGTCCAGCACGGTCGCGCCGACCACGACCAGGTCCACCAGCGGGAGGCCGAGCAGCAGCGCCGCACCCAGCCGGCGCAGGCCGAGCAGGTAGCGGGCGGCCAGGCCCGCGGCGAGCACGAGCCAGAAGCCGACCTCGCCGGCCACGACGACGGTCACGATCACGGTCGGCTCCTCTCTCCCGCGCTGGTTCCGGTGGTCGGTTCCAGCCTCGGGGATCCGGCCGGCCGGGTCGTCGTCACCAGTACCGAACGGGCCCTGCATCCTTCGATGTACGACGGATCGTCCCCCCGGTCCGCGCGCACGGCCCCGCCGGGTGATTGGGTGGGGTCCGTGACCGGATTCAGCCTCACCCCGCGCCAGGAGGACCGCACGATCGCCCTGGCGGGGCTGCTCGGCGGCCTGGTACTGATCGCCACCGGCGCGTACGACAACTCCGCGATGGTCCCGCGCTGGCTGGCGGTGCTGCCGCTCTGCCTGATGGCCGCCCTGGAGCTGCTGCGCCGGAGCCATCCGGTGTGGACGGTCTGCCTGGGCGGGCTGGTCTTCGCCGGCAACATCTTCGCCGGGTCGGTGGTGGCCACCGTCATCATGTACACCGACCTGCTCTACGCCGCCGTGCTCTACGGGCCCAAGCGGATGCCGCTGATCCTGCAGCTCACCGGCGCCGGATCGACCCTGGTGCTGAGCAGCCTGACCCTGCTCTACGGCACCGTCTCGGCCGCGCTGCTGGTGGCCGTCTTCGCGGCGCTGGTCTTCCTCGCGCCGGTCTGGACGGCCGATCTGCTGCGTCGGCACCGGGACGAGGCCGACGCCGAGCGGCTGCGCGCGCAGCAGACCGCGCTGCTCTCCGAGATGGACCGCCGGGGCGCGGTGGTCGCCGAGCGCGCCCGGATGGCCCGGGAGCTGCACGACGTCATCGCCAACCACCTCTCGGCCATCGCGATCCACGCGACCGGCGCACAGTCCCTGGCCCGCCGCCAGCAGCGGCCGCAGGACGACCCGCTGGTCGAGGTGCTGGCGGTGATCCGGGAGAACAGCGTGCAGGGGCTGACCGAGATGCGGCGGATGATCGGGCTGCTGCGCTCCAGCGGCGGCGGCGAGGCCGAGGAGTCGTACGCGGCGCCCGAACTCGACGCGGTGGACACCCTGCTGGAGAACGCCAGGGCGGCGGGCCAGGACGCCGGGCTGGCCTTCGAGGCGCACGAGCTGGGCGAGCGAGGGGACTTGGCGGTGCCGGTCGGGCTGGCCGCCTACCGGATCGTCCAGGAGTCGCTGACCAACGCCCTCAAGCACGCGGCGCCGGGCACCGTCCTGCTCCGGCTGACCTACCGGGCCGAGGAGCTGGAGATCGAGGTGGAGAGCCCGTACCGGGTGGGGGAGGGCCGGGTGCTGCCCGGAGCCCGGGCCGGGCTGGTGGGCATGCGGGAGCGGGCGGCCCTGCTCGGCGGGCGGTTCGAGGCCGGGGCGCACGGCGACCGTTGGCGGGTCCGCGCGGTGCTGCCGCGCGGGCTGGTGGCGCAGGGGAAGGAGCGGGGATGACGATCCGGGTGCTGGTGGCCGAGGACCAGGCGGCGGTCCGGGCCGCACTGGTGATGATCCTGGGCGCCGAGCCCGGGATCGAGGTGGTCGGGCAGGCGGCCGACGGGGAGGAGGCCGTGCGCCTCGCGCTGGAACTGCGGCCGGACGTGGTGCTGATGGACATCCAGATGCCCCGTCTCGACGGTGTCTCGGCGACCCGCCAGGTGGTGGCGGCCGGCGCCGCCGAGGTGCTGGTGCTGACCACGTTCGACCTCGACGAGTACGTCTACGGGGCGTTGCGCGCCGGGGCGGCGGGCTTCCTGCTGAAGGACCTGGAGGCGGACACGCTGATCGAGGGCGTCCGCACGGTGGCCCGGGGCGACGGCATGCTGGCCCCCTCGGTGACCAGGCGGCTGATCGGCACCTTCGCCCGCCCGGGGCGCCTGGTGGGTGCCGAGGCCAGGGCCGCGGTGGAGGCGTTGACTCCGCGCGAGCGCGAGGTGCTGTCCTGCATGGGTGCGGGCCTGTCCAACGGCGAGATCGCGCTGCGGCTGGAGATGGCGGAGGCGACCACCAAGACGCACGTCAGTCGGATCCTGGCCAAGCTGGAGCTGCGCAGCAGGGTCCAGGCGGCCATCCTGGCGCAGGACTTGGGGCTCGTCGCGCCCTGACGGGCGGCCCGGCGCCCGACCGCGCCCGACTGCGGCCCTCCGCGGGCCCGGCCGGGCCGCGTCGGGGGCTCAGCCGCGCCGCAGGGCGGCCCTGGCGGCGGCCTCGTCGGCGGGCCAGACCATCAGCCGCGGGCCCTCGGCCGTCGGCACCAGGGTGTGCCGCAGTCCGGCCGCGTCGAGCCGCGCGGCGAGTCGGCCGGCCTGCTCGGAGTCGGCGGGGGCGGCGACCGGGACGAGCAGGCCGTACTCCTCGGGGGCGCCGGTGCGCGGGCGCCGTTCGACCAGGGACTTCCCGCTGCCGTAGGTCCAGCGCAGCAGCAGGATCAGTACCGCCATCAGCGCGGCGGTGAGCGCCATGGACGCCAGACCTCGCACGGGTTGGTCCCTTCGCCGGTGCGTCCGTCCGGACGCAGATCACACCGGCCAATCTCACCACGAGGCCTGCCGGGGCGTTAGAGTCCGGCGGTGAGCGGCGCGGCTCCGGGGGGTGACCCCTGCCCTGGGCCGCCTTCAGGCACCGCCCTGAGCCGTCGGCCCGAGCACCGGGCCCCGGCGGCGGAGGGCGGTCAAACGGCACCCCGGGAGACCAGCCATGAGCAACGTACCCAGCAAGCAGATCGCCGTGATCGGCGCCGGACTGATGGGCGCCGGGATCGCGCAGGTCGCCGCGCAGGCCGGTCACCCGGTCGTGCTGCGGGACGTCACCGAGGAGGCGCTGCGCCGCGGCCTGGACGGCATCCGGGCCTCGTACGACAAGTTCGTCTCCAAGGGCAAGCTCGGCGCGGAGCAGGCCGAGGCGGCGCTCGCCCGGATCACCACCACCACCGACCTGGGCGCGGTGGCGGACGCGGACATCGTGGTGGAGGCCGTGTTCGAGCGCCTGGACGTCAAGGAGGGCGTGTTCCGGGAGCTCGACAAGATCGCCAAGGAGGGCGCGGTGCTGGCCTCCAACACCTCGGCCATCCCGATCACCCGGATCGCCGCCGCGACCGAGCGCCCGGAGTCCGTGGTCGGCGTGCACTTCTTCTCGCCCGTCCCGCTGATGAAGCTGGTCGAGCTGGTGCGCGGCTACAAGACCAGTGACGAGACGCTGGCCGTGGTCCGCGAGTTCGCCGAGGGGGTGGGCAAGGAGGTGGTCGTGGTCAACCGTGACGTGGCCGGCTTCGTCACCACCCGTCTGATCACCGCGCTGGTCGTCGAGGCCGCCAAGCTGTACGAGTCGGGCGTCGCCTCGGCCGAGGACATCGACACCGCCTGCCGGCTCGGTTTCGGCCACCCGATGGGCCCGCTGCAGACCGCCGACCTGACCGGCGTGGACATCCTGCTGCACGCCGCGCGCAACATCTACGAGGAGACCCAGGACGAGAAGTTCGCCGCGCCCGAGATCATGGCGCGGATGGTCACGGCGGGCGACCTCGGCCGCAAGAGCGGCCGCGGCTTCTACCCGTACGGGAGCTGACCCCCGCACCCCCGGAGCGGGGGGCCGGCGACGGGCGGGCCCGGGTGGATCGCACATCGTACGGCCCGCCCGCCCGGGGGCGGGTGAGTTTCCTCACGCAGGTGCCGCAGACGGGTGATATGGGCGGTAATCGAGCGTAGGTATGGGGACTTACTGCGTATATTCCCTCGGACGAGTGAAGTTGGTTCAGGTCTGGTCCGCGGCAGCAACCTGCGGAGCTGGTTCACCGTCAGATGAGGGGGAGCCCCGGTGCGAGCGCCGGGGTCCGGAGCGCGGGGCGGGTGCCCGCCCGGACCGCCCGGCCCGAACGCCCGTCGGACTCGAAACCGCCGGACCCGGACCGGCCGGAACCCCGTCGGTCGGAGCCGTCCGGCCGGCGCCGTACCGACCCGGAACGACAAGGCGACCTGCGGCCGGCAGCCCCTGGCGGGTGGCCGACGGCAGGCCGAGGCCCGTGGGCAGGCCTACGAGCGGAGGAGGAGAGCATGCGCATCATCGGTGACCACACCGCACTGGCCCTCGAAGGCCACCTCGACGTGCGCAGTGCCGCCGACGCCAGGGTCCTGCTGCACCAGGCCGTCGACGGCGGCCAGGGCGACCTCGTGCTGGACCTCGGCCGGCTGGAGTCCTGGGACGCCACCGGCCTGGGCGTCATCATGGGCACCCACCGCCGGGCCGGCCGGCTCGGCCGCCGGCTCGTCCTGCGGGCCGTGCCCGCGCAGCTCCAGCGCCTGCTGGTGGCCACCCGGCTGCACCGGATCCTGGCGGTCGAGGGCACCGTCCCGGACGTCCGCGGCGCCACCCTCCCCGGGCTCGGCCCGGTGACCGGACAGCCGGTCGCGGCCCCGCTGCTCTGAGTCCCGCTGCTCCGGGCCCTGCTGCTCCGGGCCCCGCTGCTCTGAGTCCTGCTGCTCCGGGCCCTGCTGCTCCGGGCCCCGCTGCTCCGAGTCCTGCTGCTCCGGGCCCCGCGCCGCCGGCGGGCCCGCCGTGTCGAGCGCCCCGCCGCGCGCCGCTCACGCCCGTACGTTCCCCGGTCCGCCGCCGCTCCGCCGCCTCCCGGTCGGTGCGCCGCGGGGCCCGCCCCCGGCGGTCGGCACGCCCCCGGGAGCAGTCGCCGCGTACATGTCGGATGCGAACGGGGCAGTTCCCGGAGCGTCCGGGCGCCCCCGTGAGGGGCCCGCGCTGCACGGACCGGCACGGATGTGCGAGAGTCTGCGGTCAGGAGACGGCCGCCGGGGACTCAACAGCCTGCCCGTGCAAGGCCAGTCGAACGTCGTCAGCGCCCCGGCCACCGGCCGGGCGTCCGAGCATGGGCGGAGCGATACGTGGGACAGCCAACCGGTGACTTCCGGCAGGAGAGCGTGCGGCCGCGTACCGGCGAACTGGTCTCCGGCGACCTGCTGGTGACCGTCGGCTCGACGGACGGATCCGAGGCCCGGCCGTGCCCCGACGACTGGCGGCCCCGCCCGCGGCGGGTGCAGCGCGGCGACCTGAGCCGCGCGCCGATGGGCCCCAGCCCCGCCGTCGGCCCGCTGGCCCTCGGCGCCGGCCCCGCCGACCTGCCGCTGCTGGACCGTGAGCGGGACGTCGCCCAGCTCCTCGGCAAGTTGGCCGAGGGCCGCTCGATACGCCTGGTCGGCCAGGCCGGCTCCGGGCGCAGCGCCCTGCTGTCCGCCGTGGCCGCCGCCGCCGGCGAGCTCGCCCCCGACGGTGTCGTCCAGCTCTGCGGCCACCGCCGGAACTCCGCCGACCTCCTCCAGGCGCTGTTCTCGGCCACCCACCACGCGCCCGGGTTCCGCCCGGACCCCAAGCAGCTCGCCCGCCACCTCGCGACCGTCGGCGCGGTGGTCGTGGTGGACGAGGTCGAGTCCGCCGGCGAGGAGTTGGAGGCCCTGCTGGCCGCCGCCCCCGACTGTGCGTTCCTCGTCTCGGTGGCCCCCGACAGCCCCGCCCTGGCCCTGGACTCCCGCCTGGAGGACCACCTGGTCGCGGGGCTGTCCCGTCCCGCCTGTCTGGCCCTCACGGCCCGGCTGGCCGGGCGCGCCCTCGACGAGGCCGAGCGGGCCTGGGCCGTCGACCTCTGGTTCGAGTCCGAGGGCCTGCCGCTGCGCTTCGTCCAGGCGGCCGCCCTGCTGCGCCAGCGCGACGTCGCGGTGGACGCCCTGGTGGCGGCCGAGGAGGATCGTCGGGGCGTCTTCGGCGCGGTCGAACACCCCGTCGTGGACGAGGACCCGGCCGTCCGGGAGGCCGAACTGCGGCGCACCGTACCGCTGCCGACGGTGGCCGAGAGCGCCGCGCCGGCGCTGCGGCTGGCGGAGGGCCTCAGCGAGTCCGCGCAGGCCGTGCTGCGGCTGTCGGTGGCGCTCGGCGGCGAGTGCCCGACCGCGCCGCACCTGCCCGCACTGATCGACGTCGGGCAGGGTGAGAGCGCCCTGCACGAGCTGGCCGACTGCGGGCTGGCCGTCTCCATCGGCGGCCACCACCGGCTCACCGCCGGCGCGTTGGAGCTGCTGGAGCCGCACTGGCCGGCCGCCGACAGCACCAGGGGCGCCGCCACCCACTTCTCCTGGTGGGTCGGCCACAGTTCGGTGAGCACCGAGCAGGTCGCCGCCGAGGCCGAGGTGGTGATCGGCGCGATGCTCGCCGACCGGGCCGCCAAGCGCCCCGAGGCCGTCCTGCGGCTGGCCCGCGCAGCGGCGCCGGCCCTCGCCCTGGCGCTGCGCTGGGGAGCGTGGGAGCGGGCCCTGCAGCTCGGCCTGGAGGCCGCCCGCGCGGTCGGGTCGGGCCCCGACGAGGCCTGGTTCCACCACGAGCTCGGGGTGTACGCGCTCTGCCGTCAGACGCCCGAGCGGGCGGTGGCCGAACTGGAGGCGGCGGTCGGCCTGCGGGTCGCGCTGGGCGAGCAGCGCGGTACCGCCGCGGCCCGGCGGATGCTGGATCTGCTGCGGACGGACACCCTGGCGCTCACGGCGGCGGACGGCGACCTGCCGGTGGTCACCCGACGGCCCGTCATCCGGGCGATCGCGCAGGTGCCTTGGCGGTTCGGCATGATCCCGAAGGGCGGCGGCCGGAGCCGGACGGTCATGGCCGCCTCGGCGGCGGTGCTGGCGCTCGGCGTCCTGGGTACGGCGGTCGGGCTGAGCGTGGCCGGAACGGACACCCCCAGGGGCGGTACGCCCGCCCGCAACGGCGCTCCGGACGAACCGGGCAGCCTGACCGGCGACTTCACGATCCCCGCGCCGAGCTCCTCGGGCAGCGGGGAGGCCTCGCCCACGGGGACGGACTCGCCGTCCCCCGAGGCCTCGGAGACCGAGGCGAGCCCGTCGCCCTCGGGTTCGGCGTCCGCCTCGCCCTCGCCGAAGAAGTCCACGAAGTCGCCGAGCCCCGGGGCGTCCAGTCCGTCGGCGCCGGGGACGACCCCGCAGCCGCCGGTGGTGCCGCCGGTCCAGCCGACCCAGCCTCCGGTGCCGAGCTCCACCCCGTCGCCCACGGCGAGCGCCTCGCCGAGTCCGAGCCCGAGTCCGAGCTCGACCGCGTCCACGTCGCCGACCCCGTAGGGGCCCGGCGGGTCAGAACAGCTTGAGCTTGTCGTCCTCGATGCCGCGCAGCTCGTCGTAGTCCAGCACCACGCAGCCGATGCCCCGGTCGGTGGCCAGTACGCGGGCCTGGGGCTTGATCTCCTGCGCGGCGAAGACGCCCTTCACCGGGGCGAGCAGCGGGTCCCGGTTGAGCAGCTCCAGGTAGCGGGTGAGCTGCTCGACGCCGTCGATCTCGCCGCGGCGCTTGATCTCGACGGCGACGGTCGCGCCGTCGGAGTCCCGGCAGAGGATGTCGACCGGGCCGATCGCGGTCGGGTACTCGCGGCGGATCAGCGCCCAGCCGCTGCCGAGCACCTCCATCCGGTCGGCGAGCAGCTCCTGGAGGTGCGCCTCGACGCCGTCCTTGACGAGTCCGGGGTCCACCCCGAGTTCGTGCGAGGAGTCGTGCAGCACCTCCTCCAGCGTGATGATCAGCTTTTCGCCGGCCTTGTTGATGACCGTCCAGGTGCCGTCCGCCTCCTTGAGGGTGCAGGGCGGCGACATCCAGTTGAGCGGCTTGTAGGCGCGGTCGTCGGCATGAATGCTGACGCTGCCGTCGGCCTTGACCAGGATGAGCCTGGTGGCGGACGGCAGATGGGCGGAGAGCCGACCGGCATAGTCGACTGAGCAACGGGCAATTACGAGACGCACGGTCGACCACGCTAGCCCACCGGGGCCGTTTGATGCGATTCCGGTACGACGGGGTGAAGAAACCCGGGAGGCGGCGACCATGGAGGTTCGGCGATCCGACCGGTTGCTCGCCGCACTCTGGCGCGCTTACCCACAGGCGGCTACGGTGTGTGACTGAGCGCTTGCGGAAGAGTCGTCGACGGGGACGGAGGCACGGGGATGGGGACGTGGGATGCGAGATCCGGCTGAATCAGGCCAAATCTGCTCCGGCGGGGTGCGATTTCATGGGAAATCAGCGGATTCGCCGGTCCCGCCGGCCAATGGCTGACACGCTGTTCCGAGCGGCTGCCGCCCCCACCCGGCGGAGCCGACCAGGGGTGGCCCGGCACCGCTCGTCCGCCGGTTCGCCGGTGCGGCGGGAGCGGCAGGTCGGGCCGGCGGTACCGGCCGGTGTCCGTCCCCATCCGTCGCAGTACTTCCGACCACCGGTTTCCACCGCAGGCCCTCATCGCAAGCCCTCGCACCTGTTCCTCGCACCCCTCCGGCCCGGTGATCGCGCACGACCGGCGATCCGAAAGGGCCGATGATCGCGCACCATCAGGCGATCGACCACCGACCACGATCGTGCACGAACCGGCGATCGGGACCAACGGGAACCACCGGAACAACCTGAGCACGGCACGGCACCATCCGAACAGAACGCACCACCACCCGGGCGCCGCGCGCGGGTGGACCGCGAGAGGAGAACCCATGTCGCTCGACGTCTCACCGGCCCTCCTGGAGAAGGCCGAGCGGGGCGAGGTCGACGAGCGGGAATTCGTCGACTGCGTCCGCGTCTCCCTGCCGTACGCCTGGGAGCTGATCAGCTCGCTGGTCGCCCAGCTGAAGGTCGACGGCACCGACTTCGCCGACAACCACGTCCCGCCGCCCAGCGAGCAGGCCCGCGGCCAGCTGCTGCGCGCCCTCGCCAGTGACGCCATCCGGGGGGCCCTGCAGCGGCACTTCGGCGTCCAGCTGGCCTTCCAGAACTGCCACCGGGTCGCGGTCTTCGCGCCGTCCGAGAACAACGTGGCGCGCCACCAGCGCTTCACGTCCGTCCGGGAGCAACTGCTCAACCAGTCCGAGGAGCTGCGGGACTGCTGATCCGTCCCGGGGCGGACCCAACGGCCCGGGCCGCCCCGCTCCAGCTCCGAGCGCGCCGAGCGCGTCACCGGAGGCGGGGCGGGGCGGCCCGGGCGCCCGCACGTTCAGGACAGCTGCGGGAGCACCTCGGAGCCGAGCCGGGCGATGTTGTGCAGGGTGGCCTCGCGGTCGCCGCTGCCCTCGGCGAGGAGGGCGAAGCGCCGGATGCCGGTGCGCTCCGCGGTGGCGAGCAGCCGGTCCGCGCACTGCCGGGGCGTGCCCACCGCGTGCAGGTCGCAGAGCAGCGCGGTGTACTCGTGCGGGTCGCGCATCTTGCGCTCGCGCCCGTCCACCGTGCGGTGCGCGCCGAGCCCGTACTCGAACCAGCCGGGCATCGAGCGCAGCAGGGTGGCCCGCGCCGTCGAGTGGCCGTCCTCGACCTGGGCGACGCCCGCCGCCACGTGCTCCCCGCGGACCCGGGCCAGCTGCTCCTCGGAGCGGCCGCAGGCCCGCCAGGCCGTCTCGTACAGCGCGAGCATCTGCTGCTTGTCCTCGTCCCCGGAGTGCATCCCGAGCAGCATCGGCAGACCCCGCTCGGCCGCCAGCCGGACGCCGCCGGGGGAGGTGCAGGCCACCACGACCGGCGGGCCCGTCAGGGGCCCGGCGACGGGCGCCTCGGCCGCCGGCCGCCGCCCGGGGCGGATCCCGTCGACCCGCTGGCGGGGCAGCCGGCGGGCCAGGCCCGGCAGCTCGGCCCGGCCGGTCTCCAGACCGAGCCAGGAGGAGAGCCCGGGACGGCGCGGCGAGCCGCCCGCCTGCGGCACCACGGCCACCTCGGGGAAGGTGAACTCCGGGCCGGACCCGCCCACCCTGCTCTCGCGCAGCCACCGCAGCAGCAGGTCCAGCCGTTCGGGGAAGCCCTGCTCGTAGGCCTCCAGCCCGCTGCCGAACACGTCGAGGTCGATCCACGGGCCGCCGCGTCCCACGCCGAGCGTGAACCGTCCGCCGGAGGTGAGGTGCAGCAGTGCGGCCTGCTCCCCGAGCGCGACCGGGTGCCGCGTCGAGAGCACGCTCACCGCCGTTCCGACCCCGATCCGGCGGGTCCGCCCGAGCAGCATCGCGGCGAGCGTCGCGGCGTCCGGGCAGACCCCGTACGGGACGAAGTGGTGCTCGGCCAGCCAGACGGCGTCCAGGCCCGCGCGTTCGGCCGCCACGGTGGCGCTGACGGTGCGCTCCAGCACCTCGCCGTGGGCCTGCCCGGGGAACTGCGCGGACAGCAGGAAGGCGCCGACCCGCAGGGCCTCGGTGGCCGACGGGTGGCTGCCGCCGCGCTCGGCCGCGGGCAGCGGTCCGGCGCCGGGCCGCTGCCCCCCGGCCCGGCCGGACGGCGGCGCGGCGCCGGCCGTGGTCGCGGCGGTCGGCCGGACACCGACGGGCGGCTGGGCCTCGGTGCGGGCGCTGGTCTGGGTCATGGACGGCCTCCTCGGGTGCGCGCAGGGTCTGCGGGCCCCGCCTTCTCACCTCGTGAGTAACCCATGTCATGTGCCAATGGCACGCAGAATCACCAATTTCGACGAAGAACGGGTGGATCTCCCCGGAAACACCGGAGCGCCGGGTGCAGCCGTGGTAAGGCCACGGAGGACCTGGCGCGGCCCTTGGACCGTCCGGCGAGTGGTGGGCGGCGTCGCGCCGCCCGGGCTCCCTCCCCCAGCCTTCGGCCGGGAGGCCCCCACGGACTGCGTCGTCGTCAGTCGTCGCGGCTCCGCGGCCACTCCGCCCGGGGGAGCCGCTCCTCGATCCGCCCACCACTCGCCGGACGCCCCTTACCCTGGAAGGGTTTCCGAGCCCCTGCAGAGAGGTCGCCCACCGTGTCTCCCCGCCGCAACCGGATCAGCAACGCCGACCCCGAGGAGTCCGGCCCCGGGCCGCTCGGCGGCTCCCTGCGGCGTACCGAGAGCTACCAGGGCGAGGAGTGGGTGGTGCAGACGGTGGCCGGCACCGCCGGGCGCTACTACCGCTGCCCGGGCTGCGACCAGGAGATCCCGCCGGGGGTCGGGCACGTGGTGGCCTGGCCGGAGTTCGGCGCCGGGGTGGACGACCGGCGGCACTGGCACCGGGCCTGCTGGGGCGCGCGCGAGCGGCGGGCCTCCAACATCCAGCGCGGGCGCGGCGCCCCCCGGTACTGAGGGCGCCGCGCCGGCCGCGGGCCGCCGGTACCGGGCGGGTGCGCCGGGTGCCGGCCGGTCCCGGGCCTTGCGGCCCGTCGGTCTCAGGCGTCCCGGTTCTTGAGCACCAGGGCGCCGCCGACCAGGGCCGCCAGGGTCCACACCAGGCAGATCAGGAAGCCGGCCCACGGCCCGTACGGCTGGCCGCCCTGCTCGTACACCAGCAGCATCCGGGAGCCCGCGTAGTCGGGGAAGTAGTGCGCCAGGGTCTTGACCTTCGGCACGGCCGAGAGGATCGGCGAGAGCAGGAAGAAGAACGGCACCAGCACGCCGAGGGCCAGCGTCTGGTTGTGCAGCATCGCGGTGACGCCGGCCGAGAAGAGGCAGAGCATCGTCAGGTAGAGGGCGGCGCCGATCACCGCGCGCAGCACGTGCGGTTCGCCCAGGCTGGTGGAGTGGTCGCCGAGCAGGGACTGGCCGAGGAAGAAGGTGACGAAGGCGGTCACCAGGGCCACCGCGAAGGCCAGCGCGCCGAGCACGACGGCCTTGCCGGTGAGCAGGGTGCCGCGCTGCGGCACGGCGGCCAGGGTCACCCGGATCATGCCGGTGCTGTACTCGTTGCCGACGGCCAGGACGCCGAAGACGATGATGGCGAGCTCGCCGAGCATGATGCCCGAGAACGAGGTGCCGGTGGCGTCGAAGGGGGTGTCGTCGCCCCGGGTGAACTCCTCGAAGTTGTTGTTGGTCAGCAGGGACAGCAGTGCGCCGAGGCCGACCGTGACCACGAAGGTCAGCGCCAGGGTCCAGATCGTCGAGCGGACGCTGCGGACCTTCGTCCACTCGGACCGCAGGATCGCGGGGAAGGACGCCATCTCAGTCACCCTCCTTGGGCTGCGTGCCGGGGGTCGGTGCGCCCTTCGCGGCCTGCCAGCCGGCGCCCCAGGCGCCCGGTGCGCCCGCCGCGTCCGTTCCCGGCCGTCCGGTGGACCCGCCGGCGTGGTACTCCACCGAGTCGGCGGTCATCTGCATGAAGGCCTCCTCCAGCGAGGCCTGCTGCGGGCTCAGCTCGTGCAGCACGACGCCGCTCGCGGCGGCGAGTTCACCGAGCTTGGCGAGGTCGCCGTCGACCACCTCGTACGAGCCCTCCGGCCCGCCCTCGACCCGGATGCCCGCGCTGTCGAGCGCGTCCAGCAGCCGCTCGGGCTGCGGGGTGCGCAGCCGGACGGCGGTGCGGGAGTTCTGCCGGATGAACTCGGGCATGGAGAGGTCGGCCAGCAGCCGGCCCCGGCCGATCACCACCAGGTGGTCGGCGGTCAGGGCCATCTCGCTCATCAGGTGGGAGGAGACGAAGACCGTCCGGCCCTCGGAGGCGAGGCGCTTCATCAGGTTGCGGATCCAGAGGATGCCCTCGGGGTCGAGGCCGTTGACGGGTTCGTCGAACATCACGATCTCGGGGTCGCCGAGCAGTGCCGAGGCGATGCCCAGCCGTTGGCCCATGCCCAGCGAGAAGCCGCGGGAGCGCTTGCGGGCGACGGAGGTGAGGCCGACGAGGTCCAGCACCTCGCTGACCCGGGCGGCCGGGATGCGGTTGCTCTGGGCCAGCCAGAGCAGGTGGTCGTGGGCGGTGCGGCCGGGGTGGACGGCCTTGGCCTCCAGCAGGGCTCCGATGTACTTCAGCGGCTCCTTCAGGTGCCCGTACCGCTTGCCGTCGATGGTGACGGTGCCGCCGGTCGGCCGGTCCAGGTCGAGGATCATGCGCATGGTGGTGGACTTGCCGGCGCCGTTGGGGCCGAGGAACCCGGTCACCACGCCCTGGGGCACCTGGAAGCTCAGGCGGTCGACGGCGAGCGTGTCGCCGTACCGCTTCGTCAGCTCGTGCAGCTCGATCATCTGTACTCCCTCACTCTCAGTCAGATTATGACAAATCAGACATAAGGGCGCATCGATCGCACCTGCCCGGTGTGCCGCTACGGTGGGCGTCATGAACCGGCTCCCCACCGCACTGGCCGTCCGCGAGAGCGGCACCGGCACCCCGCTCGTCCTGCTGCACGCCTTCCCGCTGGCCTCCTCGATGTGGAGCGCCCAGCTGGACGCACTGCCCGGCCTGACCGGCGACGAGGCCCGGGTCCTGGCCCCCGACCAGCGGGGCTTCGGCGGCACCGAACTGGGCACCGACGAGCCCTCGCTGGACCTGGTCGCGGACGACCTCGCCCTGCTGCTGGACGCGGCCGAGATCGAGCGCGCCGTGGTCGGCGGGCTCTCCATGGGCGGGTACGTGGCACTGGCCTTCGCCCGGCGCCACCCGGACCGGCTCGCCGGGCTGCTGCTGGCCGACACCAAGGCCACCGCGGACACCGACGCCGCCCGGGCCAACCGCGAGCGGATCGCCACCGTCGTCCTGGCCCGCGACAGCGTCCGGCTGCTGGCCGAGGAGCGGATGGAGGACACCCTGCTCGGCCCGGCCTCCGGCGGTCACGCCGAACGGGTCAGGGCGCTGATCGCCGAGGCGCCGCCGCAGGCCGTCGCCTGGGCCCAGCGCGCGATGGCCGCCCGGACCGACACCCTGGACGTGCTGTCCGCACTGCACGTCCCGGCGGCCGTGGTGGTCGGCGCGGCGGACACCGTCACCCCGCTCGCGGAGGCTCGGCTGATGGCCGACGCGCTCCCGGACGCCGAGCTGACCGTCATCCCCGACGCCGGACACCTCAGCGCGATCGAGGCGCCCTCCGCCTTCAACGCGGCCGTCCGGGCCCTGCTCGCCCGGGTGGCCCGGTGAGCGCCGGCGGCCCGGTGGGCGCGGAGGGGGCGGGCGGCGACAGCAGGGGCGGGGACCGGAGGGGCGGCGACATGCGGGACGGCGACGGCACGCGGGACGGCGGCGGCGAGAGCGGCAGAACGGGCGCCGAGCGGCCGCCCCGGGCCGGGGCGCCGAAGGACGAGGCCGGCTCCTGGGACTTCTCCGCGCTGGAGGTGTCGGGGCGGATGCCGGTCACCAACTGCGGCGACAAGCTGACCGAGCTGACCCTCGAACCGCTGGGCGAGGACTACTGGCTCAGGCCCGGCGAGACCTTCATCGTCACCTCGTACGGCGACCACGGCCTCGGGCACCCCTTCGAGGTGCAGTACTGGCCCGACTCCATCTCGGTCTGGTGCACCTCGTGGTTCGGGACGGTCTCCGACGACGACGGCAACCAGCTGAGCTGCGGACACCAGCGCCCGGACGGCGCGTACCCGATCTGAGGCCCGGCCTTCGGCTCCGGCCGCCGCCCCCGTCGCCCACCGGCCGCGGGGGCGGTGGCCGTTCGGCGGTGGCGGCCGTTCGGCGGTGGTGGGGTGCAGGCACCCCACCACCGCCGTCTACTCGGCGCCGCCGTCTACTCAGCGCCCGAAGGAGACCGTGCCGGCGGGCAGCACGTAGCGGTCCACCCGGGTCACGGCGTTGTTGGGCACCACGGCGCCGTTCTTGAAGCCGTCGACACCGAAGTCGTTGTCGTTGACGAGGAACAGCTCGGCCGTGCCGTGCCCGGCGGGGCGCAGCGCCACGCCCTCCAGCTTGCCGTTGTCCAGGCCCGCCGCGACGGCGTCGAAGACCAGCCGCTTGGTGCCCGGGACGACGCCGGTGGTCCCGGTCGGGGCGACCTCCAGGGAGGGCGTGGTGGCCGGGTCGTCCCAGACCGAGCCGAGCAGGTCGGTGGCCCTGCGCAGGTCGACCTCGAAGAACTTGGTGAAGGCGGTCGGGCGGGCGCCGTCGCGCTCCTCGACCAGCAGGCGGTCGGGGCCCAGCCAGCTGATCGCCGAGGTGGCCCAGCCGCCGTCGGTCGCCGAGTCGGCCTCGCGCACGTTGGCGAACTCGCCGGTGACGACGGGGGTGCGGTGGCCGATGTCGATCCGGAAGATCCGCTGCACCCGGGACTTCTTGGTGCTCTTGGCGTCGGGGTTCGACAGCGAGGTCTGCTGGGCGGCGTAGAGAGTGCGGCCGTCGGCGGAGACGGTCAGCCCCTCCAGGCCCTTGTTGTTCTTCTGCTTGGCCTCGACGGCCGGCAGGATCCGCAGCACCTCGACGCCCGGAGCCTGGTAGGACGAGCCGGCCGGCACCAGGACGCTCTGCAGCACGCCGCGCGCGGAGAAGTGCAGGATCGAGGAGCCGTACTCGCTGCTGACCCAGAACGAGCCGTCGTGGGCCCGGACCAGGCCCTCGCTGTCCAGACCGTACGGGTCGTTGGGCAGTTGCCGGCCGTCGGTGTCGATCGGGCGCTCGGCGGTCAGCGCGGCGGGCGGCAGGCCGGTCAGGAACCGGGTGCCGGTGACCGGGTCCCGCTGCCCCTTGGGGACCTGCAGCGGGATCCGCTTGAGGACGTCCACCGAGCCGTCCCTGCGGAGCTTGATCTTCAGGATCTGCGGGGTGTAGTCGGGCTTGAGGAAGACCTTGTCGGTGTCGGCCGCGGCGTCCGCGTTCGGCCCGCGGTCGGTCAGGGTCCAGAACACGGTGCCGGAGTCGTCGGCGGGGAAGAGGTCGCTGAAGCCGCCCAGCGAGAGGCCCCGGTCACCGCCGAGCGGGGCCGGGTCCCGGTAGGTCCAGGAGCCGTCGTGGACCGGGGCGGAGGTGGCGGCGTCGGCGACCGCGGGCGTCAGCGCGACGAGGGCGGCCGCGGCCAGGGGGAGAAGGCGGGAGATGCGCATGGGCCCACAGTCTCGACCCGGCTCCCGAGCGGCGGCCGGACTCCGGCTGACGGAGCGGTGTCCGCTCGGTGAACGCGGGGCCGGCCGGGGCCGGGCCGGCCGTGCTGCCGGCCACGGCGACCGTGTGCGGCGGACGGCCGACCGGTCGGGGGAGCGGAGAACACGGCGGGCCCGCCACCCCGAAGGGTGCGGGCCCGCCGGTACCGCGTCGGGCGGAGCGTCAGCGCGACTGCTGGGCCGGCACGCCCAGCGTGTCGTCGGCCGGCAGCGTGGCGGCGGCCACGGCCGCGCCGGTCAGCGTGGCGAGCATCTCGCGCACGTTGGTCAGCTGCGCGTTGATGCTGTCGCGGCGGTTGGTGAGCGCCGCCAGCTCGCGCTCGGACTCGCTGCGGATCCGGTCGGCCTTGGCGTTGGCGTCGGCCACGATGTCCTCGGACTGGCGCTGGGCCGTCTCCACCGTCTGGCGGGCGCGGCGCTCGGCGTCGGTGCGGAGCTTCTCGGCCTCCAGGCGCAGCTGCTCCGCCCGGTGCTCGATCTCGGCGAGGCGCTTCTCGGCCTTGGCCTGACGGGCCGCCAGGTCGCGCTCGGACTGCTCGCGGCGCTTGGCCAGGTTGGTCTCGAACTCCAGCGCGGCCTGGGCGGCCTTGGTGCGGGTGTCCTCGAAGAGGGCGTCCGCCTCCTCGCGCTTGGTCGCCGCGTCCTTGTTGGCCTCGTTGCGCAGCTGGGCGCTGTCGCTCTTGGCCTTGTCGACGATCCGCAGACCCTCGTCCTCGGCCTTGGCCTTGCGGTCCTTGGCGTAGTTCTCCGCCTCGGTGCGCACCTGCTGCGAGGCCGCCTCGGCCAGCTCGCGGTGCTGCTCGGCCGCGCGGTGCGCCTCGTTGCGCAGATCGGCGGCCTCCTCCTCGGCGAGACGGAGGATCTTCTCGACCCGGGCGCCGAGACCGGCGTACGAGGGCTCGGACTCGGTGACCGCGGCCTGGGCGCTCTGGGTCTCCAGGTGGAGCTCCTCGATGCGCTTCTCCAGGGCACCGATGCGGGTCAGGGCACTGTCACGGTCGGCCACCAGCTTGGTGATCCGCTCGTCGACCTGGGCACGCTCGTACCCACGGCGCACCAGGTCGAAGCCGTGAGGGGAGTGACTGTCGCTCATGGGTATTTGGGCTTCCTGTCGTCAAACCGCTGAGGTGGTTGAGGGAATCCTGACACGTTACCGGAGTGTCATCGGTGAAATGCCGATGCTTCGCGGACAATGACCGCTCAATCGGGTGGCGCGCCACCGGAGCGATTGCCACCCGAACGGGGAGCGCCCACTCCGGCGCCGGCCTTCGGCGCCGCTTCGCGGCCTCCGGAGCCGCTGTTCTTGCTGTTCGATCCCCCGTTGGCCGTACCCCCGCCGGCAGATCCGCCCGCGGTCGCCTGCGCGACTGGTGACGGTGCCTCGAAGGCCTCCAGGGCGGACAGCACGTCCTGGACCCTGGAGATCTCGGTATTGATGTCCTTGCGGCGCCGGACCAGTTCGTCCAGCTCGCGCCGACCGTCGTCGGTGACCCGCTTCGCCTCGGCGCGGGCCTCGGTCCGCAGCCGCTCGGCCTCCTCGGTCGCCAGCGCGATCTGCTCGTCCGCGCTCTCGTCGGCAGCCCGCAGGCGCTTCTCCGCCTCGGTGGACGCCGCCTCGATCCGCTCCTCGGCCTCCTCCTGGGCTTCCTTCAGCCTGGTCTGGGCCTTGGCGATCAGAGCCTCGGCCCGGTCCGTGGAGTCGGCGAGCTTCTGCTCGGCGCCCTTCAGCAGGCCCTCGGCCTTGCGGACCGCCGAGATCCGGACCTTGCTGGCCTCGGCCGAAGCCTCGGAGGCGAGTTCGGTGGCCCGCTCCTCGGCCGCGGCGACCAGGGCGGCCGCGCGCTCCTCCGCCTCGGCGACGGCCGCGACGGCCAGCTCCTCGGCCTCGGTCAGCTGCTCCTGGGCGGCCGTCACCAGTGCGTCGACCCGCTCGCCGGCCGACTTCATGGCCTGGGCGTTCTCCTTGCGGGCCCGCTCGTGCAGCGCCTCCACCTCGGAGTCGGTCCGCTCGCGCAGCTCCTCGGCGCGCTCGCGGATCGCGGTGGCGTCCCGGCGGGCCTCGGAGAGCAGCGCGTCGGCGTCGGCCCGGGCGCGCTCGACCTCGGCCTGACCGGCCGCCTCGCCGGCCGCCACCAGGCGGTCGGACTCCTTGCGGGCCGCCGCGACCATCGCGTCGGCCTGCTCCTCGGCGGCCGCGGTGGTGGCCAGGGCGGTGGTCCGGGCGTCCTCGCCGAGCGACTCGGCGTCCGCGAAGGCCTTCTCCAGGACGGACTTCGCCTGCTCGCGGGTGGACCGGTCGAACTGCTCCGCCTGGTCGCGGGTCTCGGTGTCGAACACCTCGGCCCGGGCCCGGGTCGAGCTGTCGTAGTCGTCCGCCAGCGAGCGGGTGGCGAGAGCGTACTCCTCCGCCTCGGCCCGCAGGCCGGCCGCGAGCTCCTCGGCCTCCGCCAGGGCGGTGCCGGCCCGCTCGTCGGCCTCCGCGACCGTCCGCCGGGCGAGCGCCTGCGATTCGGCGCGCTGCTGCTCGGCCAGCTCCTGGGCGCCGCGCAGTTCGGCCTGCGCCTCGGCGCGCAGCCGCTCGTCGTAGGCCTGCGCCTCGGCCCGCAGCCGGCCCAGCTCGGCCTCGGCGGCCTCGCGGTCGGCGGCGATCTCCCGCGCGGCCTTCTCGCGCAGCGCCCCGGTCTCGGCCGCGGCGGCGGCCCGCTGCTCGGCGCCGTCCCGCTCGGCGCTCTCGCGCAGGGCGGTGACGGCGCGGTCGGTCTCGGCGCGCAGTGCGGTGGTCTCGCGCTCGGCGATCTCGCGCAGTTCCGCGCTCTCCAGCGCGGCCAGCTCCCTGACGTCGCCGGCTTCGCGCTCGGCGGTCGCCCGCAGCTCGGCGACCTGCTGCGAGGCGGCCTCGTGCATGCCCGCGACCGACTGGCGCACCTCGGCGGCCGCGTCCTCGGCGGTGGCGACCAGCTCGGCTGCGGTGCGGGCGGCCTCGGCGGTCAGCTGCCCGGCCTCGGTGCGGGCCTGCTCCAGCTCGCTCCCGGCCTCGGCCCGCAGGGCTCCGGCGGCGGCCTCGGCCTCGGCGGTCAGCGCGGCCGCCCGCTCGCGGGCCTCGGTGAGGGCCTGCTCGGCGGCGGCCCGGGCCGCGTCGGCCTCGGCGGTCGCCTCCGCGGTCAGCGTCTCGGCCTGCTCCTTGGCCCGGGCGAGCGCCTGCTCGGCCTGCTCGCGCAGGGTGCGGGAGGCGTCCTCGGCCTTGGTGAGCTGCTCGACGGCGGCGCCGCGGGCGGCCTCCAGGGCCTGCTCCGCCTCGGTCCGCAGCCGGGTGGCCTCGGTCTCGGCGGCCTCCCGGACGGCGTCGGCCTCGGCGGCCGTGCGCTGCGCCAGTTCGGCGGCGACGGTCTCGGCCTGCTCGTGCGCGGCGTGCGCGGCGGCGAGCTGCTCGGCGGTGAGCTCGCGCTCGCGCTTCAGCCCGGCGGCGGCGTCCTCGTACGCACGACGGCTCTCCTCGCGGAGGGCTTCGGCGGCGGCCTCGGCCTCGGCGGTGAGTCGGGCCAGCTCGGCGTCGGTCTCGGTCCGCAGCCGCTGTGCCTGCTCCTCGGCGGCGGCCGTGACGGCCTGCGCGGCGCTCTCGGCGGCCTCCCGGACGGCGTCGGCGTCGGCGGTGGCGGAGCTGCGCACCCGCTGGTCGAACTCGGTTGCCTCACGGCGCAGTTCAGCGGTCTCGCGTTCGGCTGCGGCGCGGTTCTCGGCGGCGGCGGCCTTGGCCGCGGCCACCGCGTCCCGGTGCTGCTGCTGGGCGGTGGCGGCGAGCTTCTCGGCCTCGGCGCGGGCCCGGGTGAGCGTCTGCTCGGCGCGCCCCTGCATCTCGGCGGCGCGCTCCTTGGCCTGCTCGCGCAGCCGCTCGACCTCGCCGGCGGCGCCGGCCCGCAGCTCGTCGGCGTCGCTCTTGGCCCGGGTGAGGAGCTCCTCGGCGTTCTTCGCCGACTCCTCGATCTGGACCACGGCCTGCCGGCGGGCCTCGCCGCGCACCCGCTCCGCCTCGGCGGCGGCCTGGGCGCGCAGCTCCTCGGCCTCGGCGCGCAGCCGGGTGGCCTCGTCCTGCATCTGCTGCATCCGCTCGCGGATGCCGGCCGCGTCGTCCAGTGCGGCGTTCTGGGCCTGCTCGACGGCGGCCTTGCCCTGCTCGCGCAGCCGCTCCGCCTCGTCGGCGGCCGCGGTCAGGATCCGCTCGGCCTCGGCGGTGGCCTCGCCGCGGGCGGTCGCGGCGTCGCGGTCGGCCCGGCCGAGCACCTCCTCGGCCGTCCTGGCGGCCTTGGCGAGGTGCACGGTGGCGTCCTTGGCGCCCTCGGCCCGGCCCTGCTCGCGGGCCTCGTTGCGCAGCTGCTCGGCGCGGGCCTCGGCCTGGGCGCGCAGGTCGGCGGCGTCCCGTTCGGCGGCGGCGCGCAGGTCCGCGATGGCGGCCTCGGCCTCCTCGCGCAGCTGGGTCGCGACGCTCTCGGCGGTGGCCCGCAGGCGCTCGCTCTCCTCGGCGGCGGCGGCCTTGGCGGCGTCGGCCTCGGCCTTGGCGTTGGCCGCCTCGGCCTTGATCCGCTCGGTCTCCTTGGTGGCGTTGGCGACCATCCGGGCGATCTCGGCGCGGGCGGTCTGCGAGCGCTGCTCGCTGGCGGCCTCGCCGCCGGCCACCAGCCGCTCGACGGCGGCCTCGGCGTCGGCCTGGAGCTGCTCGGCGGCCTCCTCGGCCCGGGCGCGCAGCTCGGCGGCCTCCTGGCGGGCCCGCTCGGCCTCGGCGAGGGCTTCGGCGCGCAGCCGCTCTATCTCGGCCTGGGCGCGGGCGAGGGTCTCCTCGGCGCGGGCCTGGTCGGCGACGGCCTGCTGCTTGAGCCGGCCGATCTCGGCCTGGGCGGCGGCCAGCTGGTGCTCGGCCGCGGCCTGGGCGCCGGCCAGCTGCTGCTGGGCCTGGTTGGCGGCGGTGCCGCGCAGTTCCTCGGCCTGGGCACTGGCCTGCTGGGCCTGCTCGGAGGCGGCGCGCAGCAGGCGCTCGGCGTCGGTCTGGGCGCGGTGCAGGGCGGCTTCGGCGGCGGCCTGGGCCTCGCCGCGGGCGGCGTCGACGTCGGCGGCGGTCTGCGCGCGGGCCTGGTCGGAGAGGGCGGCGGCCTCGGCGCGGGCGGCGGCGACCAGCCGCTCGGCCTCGGCGCGGGACTCCTGCAGCAGGCGCTGGGCCTCCTGCTCGGTGCCGGCGCGGGTCTGCTCGGCCCAGGAGACGTTCTCGTTGACGTGGCGCTCGGCGCTGCGGCGCAGCTCGGAGAGTTCGGCGTCGAGCTGGCGACGGCGGTCGGCGAGTTCGGCCTCCAGCCGGGCGGTGCGGTCGGCGGCCTCGGCCATCAGGCGCTGGGTGGCCGCCTGGGACTCGCGCAGCTGCCGCTCGGCGTCCGCGCGCAGCTGCTGGGCCTGCATCTCGGCGTTCCGCAGGAGCTGCTCGGCCTGGCTGGAGACGGAGTCGAAGGCGCGCGGCTGCGCGAGCTGCCGCCGCGATTCGTGCAGCTTGGCCCGGAGTACCTCCACCTGGTAGGCGAGGTCCTCGGCATGCTCGACGGCCTTGTCCCGCTCCTTGCGAGTCCGATCCATGTCGGCCTCGAACTGGGAGAGGTGATCGTCAGCCTCGTAGCGGTCGTAGCCCCGCACTCCGCGGTCCCATCCATCTCCTGGTCGCGTCCTCGACCCGGCCGTCCGGCGACCCCGTACTGTCCGGGTGCCGGTTCGGCTGGTCCTTGCATCCGCGGCCGGTGGACGCCCCCTGTCCTGCTGGGACCGCCCGCCACGGTCGGAGTCCTGGCCGGTGGTACGCGGTGTTTCCGCGCTCCCCCGTCCGGGTGGACTCCTGGGCGAACTCTTGCCTTGTGGAGAATGGTGACAGATCCGGACTGCGACTGTTGAGCCGTGCCCGCGTTGTGGACTCCCCTGGCGACGCGACAGGCCGGTCTTGGACCGGCCTGACCCGCTTTCGGCCGTGCCCGTCGGACCTCGTCCTTCCGAGGCCTTCGCGCACCTGGGCATTGTAGTGGTCGCGAACCGGTGCGGAATGGCCACGTAGGGGTTTTCGGCGCCTCCGCCGACGTTACCCGCCGGTCACCCCACTCGGAGGGCGGCCGGATGGTAGGGCGGCCCGGGCCGGCCGCTGTCGCCCGGCCGCTGTCGCCCGGCGACGGTCCGGGTCGGGACGGGGTGGGGACCGGAGTCCGACCGGCGGCGGGCGCGGACCGGGCCCGGGGCGCCGCGGACCCGGGCCGTGGCCCTCGCGGCGCCCCCGGCGCGGTCCCGTTCGGTGGCCGACCGGGGCGCCGCTCAGGACCGGTCACCGGTCGTTCGGCGCCCCGTCAGTGGTCGGTGCCGGCCGAGGTGACCAGCTCGGTGAGGACGCCGCCGCAGTCCTTCGGGTGCAGGAAGGTGATCCGCGAGCCCATCGAGCCGATCCGCGGCTGGTCGTACAGCACCCGCACGCCCTTGTCGCGGATCTCGGCGGAGTCGCCGTCCACGTCGGCGGTGCCGAAGGCGATGTGGTGCACGCCCTCGCCGTTCTTGGCGAGCCACTTGGCGACGGTGGAGTCCTCGCGGGTGGGCTCCAGCAGCTGCAGGTAGGACGCGCCGCCGTCGCCGGTGTCGTTGATCTTCAGCATCGCCTCGCGCACCCCCTGCTCCTCGTTGACCTCGCTGTGGAACACCTCGAAGCCGTACGTGGAGCGGTAGAACTCGACGGTCTTGTCGAGGTCGAAGCAGGCGATGCCGATGTGGTCGATGCGGGTCAGCACTTCGGGCCTCCAGGGCTGGGCGGGCGGGCCGCCGGACAGGATGCCCTCAGTGCAGCGCATCCGGCGGGCGCACGCCAGGGCGGCGGGTGCGAGTCTGCTCACAGTGCGCCGACGCGTCGGCGCCGGCCCGGCCGCGACCGCTCCGGCCGGCGTCCGCGGCGATTCACCCGGACCCTCCTGACACGGTGTTGACTGGACAGTGCCAGTGCGCCTGATCACACCGCCGCTCCGGTGACGGTGGGCTCACGGGTAAGTACATTGAGCGCATCCTCACACCTGGCCACGACGTGCGAAGGGGCCCGTCCCATGACCAACACCACCTCTGTGATCGTCGCAGGCGCACGCACCCCGATGGGCCGCCTGCTCGGCTCGCTCAAGGGCTTCTCGGGCGCGGACCTCGGCGGCTTCGCGATCAAGGCCGCCGTGGAGCGGGCCGGCATCACCGGTGAGCAGGTCCAGTACGTGATCATGGGCCAGGTGCTGCAGGCCGGCGCCGGCCAGATCCCCGCGCGCCAGGCCGCCGTCAAGGCCGGCATCCCGCTGAACGTCCCGGCGCTGACCATCAACAAGGTCTGCCTCTCCGGTCTGGACGCCATCGCGCTCGCCGACCAGCTGATCCGCGCCGGCGAGTTCGACATCGTGGTGGCCGGCGGCCAGGAGTCCATGACCAACGCGCCGCACCTGCTGCCGAAGTCCCGCGAGGGCTACAAGTACGGCGCCATAGAGGTGCTCGACGCGATGGCCCACGACGGCCTCACCGACGCCTACGAGAACATCCCGATGGGCGAGTCGACCGAGAAGCACAACACCCGCCTCGGCATCCCGCGCGAGGTCCAGGACGAGATCGCCGCCCGCTCCCACCAGCGCGCCGCGGCCGCCCAGAAGAACGGCGTCTTCGAGGCCGAGATCGTCCCGGTGGAGATCCCGCAGCGCAAGGGCGAGCCGGTCGTCTTCAGCCAGGACGAGGGCATCCGCGCCGAGACCACCGTCGAGGGCCTGGCCAAGCTGCGGCCGGCCTTCACCCGGGACGGCACGATCACCGCCGGCACCTCCTCGCAGATCTCCGACGGCGCCGCCGCCGTGGTCGTGATGAGCAAGGCCAAGGCGGAGGAGCTGGGCCTGAGCTGGATCGCCGAGATCGGCGCCCACGGCAACGTGGCCGGCCCGGACAACTCGCTGCAGTCGCAGCCGTCCAACGCGATCCTGCACGCCGTCGCCAAGGAGGGCATCGCCGTCGCGGACCTCGACCTGATCGAGATCAACGAGGCCTTCGCCGCCGTCGCGCACCAGTCGATGAAGGACCTCGGCGTCACCGAGGAGAAGGTCAACGTCAACGGCGGCGCCATCGCCCTCGGCCACCCGATCGGCATGTCCGGCGCCCGCGTGGTGCTGCACCTCGCGCTGGAGCTCCAGCGGCGCGGCGGCGGCACCGGTGCCGCGGCGCTGTGCGGTGGCGGCGGCCAGGGTGACGCGCTGATCGTCCGCGTCCCCAGGGCCTGACGGGCCGGGATCACCTGACGTAGCCTCTGGGCTGCGAACCGCGGGCCCGCCCGAAGCGCCCACCGGCGCGGGGCGGGAGCGGTTCGCAGCCCACCCGTCTTCGGCGGCGAGAACCGCAGCCCGATCGAGGAGTGCCCTGATGGTCGATGTGCCGACACTGGTCGAGCAGGCCCGGGCGGGCCGCCCGCGCGCCGTGGCCCGGCTGATCTCGCTGGTCGAGAACGGCGCCCCCCAGCTGCGCGAGGTGATGGCCGCCCTCGCGCCCTACACGGGGCAGGCCTTCACGGTCGGGCTGACCGGCTCGCCCGGCGTCGGCAAGTCGACCTCGACCTCGGCGCTGGTCTCGGCCTACCGCCGGCTCGGCAAGCGGGTCGGGGTGCTGGCGGTGGACCCGTCCTCGCCGTTCTCCGGCGGCGCACTGCTCGGCGACCGGGTCCGGATGCAGGACCACGCGACCGACCCCGAGGTGTTCATCCGCTCGATGGCCACCCGCGGCCACCTCGGCGGGCTCTCCTGGACGGCCCCGCAGGCGCTGCGGGTGCTGGACGCGGCCGGCTGCGAGGTGATCCTGGTCGAGACCGTCGGGGTGGGGCAGTCCGAGGTGGAGATCGCCGCCCAGGCGGACACCACCGTCGTCCTGCTGGCCCCGGGCATGGGGGACGGCATCCAGGCGGCCAAGGCCGGGATCCTGGAGATCGGCGACCTCTTCGTGGTCAACAAGGCCGACCGGGACGGCGCGGACGCCACCGCCCGGGAGCTCAACCACATGCTCGGCCTCGGCGAGAGCCGTGAGCCGGGCGCCTGGCGGCCGCCGATCCTGAAGACCGTCGCGGCCCGCGGCGAGGGCGTGGACGAGGTCGTCGAGGCGCTGGAGAAGCACCGCGCCTGGCTGGAGGAGCACGGCGAACTGGCCGCCCGCCGGCGCCGGCGCGCCTCCGACGAGATCGAGGCGATCGCGCTGACCGCGCTGCGGGCCCGGATCGGCGACCTGCACGGCGACCGCCACCTGGACTCCCTCGCGGAGCGGGTGGCCGCCGGCGAACTGGACCCGTACGGCGCCGCCGACCAGCTGGTCGCGGGGCTCACCGGGGCCTGAGCGGCTGCCGGAGGCCCGTGCGGCCGGAGCTCGGGAGGGCTCTCCCGGCTGATCCGCCGTGTCCCGGACTCCCGGACTCCCGGAACACCGTGCATCTCGCCCACCCCCGCCGGGTCGGTCAGGCCCGTCCGCGCAGGTCGCGCAGGTGTTCGGCGACGGGGCCGAGGGCCGCGTACATGGCGTCGATCTGCTCGGGGGTGAAGCGGTCGATGAAGTGGCTGCGGACGCTGCGCACGTGGTCGGGCGCGACCTTCTGCATGGTCTCCCAGCCCGGCTCGGTGAGGTGGGCGTAGAGGCCGCGGCGGTCGCCCGGGCACTCCTGGCGCAGTACCAGGCCGGCCGTCTCCATCCGGGTGATCTGGTGCGAGAGGCGGCTCTTGGACTGCAGGGTGGCGGTGGCGAGGTCGGTCATCCGCATCCGCCGCTCGGGGGCCTCGGAGAGCACGACCAGGATCTCGTAGTCGTTGATCGCCAGGCCGTGCGGCTGGAGCTCGCGGCCGAGCTGGTAGTCGAGCAGCTTGCTGACCTCCAGGTGGGCACGCCAGAGCCGCTGCTCCCGGGCGGTGAGCCAGGGCGTCCCCTCCTCGGTGTCGGTGGACGGTGAGGAGGGGACGTCGGTGGCATGGGGGTTCTGCGTGTCCATGGGGACAGCATAGCCCGATTGGTTAAATGTTGTACAAAATTAGAGGCCGAACCGGCGTCCCAGGTCACCCAGGTTACCCAGGCCCGGGATGTTCACGTTGGGCAGCTGCTGGCCGCCGCCGTGCGCGCCCGGCTGCTGCGGCACGCCGCCCATCGGGACGCCCGCCTCCGCGTGCACCTGGCCCACCGAGCGGTCCGCCATCAGCGTCTCGGAGGACTGCAGCAGCACCTGGCCGGCCCCGATGAACTCGAACTGGTGCTCCTCGCCGGACGCCCCGCCCAGGCCGGTCAGCCGGCGCAGGCCGCCGATCAGCCCGTGCATGTAGGCCTCGTCGTAGTGGTGGCACGGCGCCGGGCAGTCCGCCCAGCCGACCAGGGCCTGCGGGTCCACCCGGATCGGCGGCTCGACGAAGTGCACCGGCCCGTTGGAGGCCGCCACGAACTTGCCGGTGCCGATCAGGGTCAGGAACCCCGGGATGATCGACTGCTTGAGCTGCAGGGTCGGCTCGAAGGCCAGCAGGTTCCCCGAGCGGACGGTGAGGTTGCCGTTCTCCAGGTCGTACGAGTTGAGGTCGAAGGCCCGGTCGGCCAGCAGCATCTTGCCGCGGCCCTCGGCGACCACCCAGTCCGAGGCGTGCAGCGGCGAGTTGAAGTGCCGCCCGAGCATCCGGTCGATCGCGCCCGCGCCGACGCCCTTGAAGTTGATGTCGCCGTAGTAGGCGATCATCTTCCCCTTCTGCAGGAAGTACGACCCGTTCAGGTCGACCGAGAAGGCGTACGGGTTGACGTTGTCGTTGGCCGGCAGGCTGTGCACGTCGTGCACCACCGGGCCGGAGCCGTCCTGCGCCTTGGGCAGCGGCGCCTGGGCCCCGCCGAACTGCTCCTGCGCGTAGTTCTGCTGGGGCTGCTGGGGCGGGTAGCCCTGCTGCGGGTAGCCCTGCGGAGGCGGCGGGGGGTAGCCCTGCGGGGGCGGCGGCGGGTACCCCTGCTGCCCGTAGCCGGGCGGCGGCGCGTTGTACCCGGGCTGGGTCGGCTGGCCGTAGGGCGACTGCCCGTACGGGTCGGGCTGGCCGTACGGCGGCTGCTGAGGCGGGTAGGACATCAGAGCTTCTCCTCGCTCGCCTGCACGTACACCATGCCGTGGCCGGACAGCTCCAGCTGGAACGCCTCGCCCGAGCCGCGTCCGACCATGTCGCGCCAGCCCAGCGCGGTGGACAGCTTGTTGCGGACGTCGCCGCGGTGCGCGACGTACGCCTGCGGGTCGACGTGGACGGGCTGGTTGGGGGTGATCGGCAGCTCGATGACGCCGCCGTGCGCCATCACGGCCACCGCGCCGCGGCCGTCCAGCTTGGTGGTGAACAGGCCCTGGCCGGTGACCTGGCCGCGGACCATGCCCATCACGCCGCCCTGCTGGCCCATGAACATGGTGGACTGCTGGAGCGAGCCCTCGAAGGCCAGCAGGCGGTCCGCCTCGACGTAGAGGGTGTCGCCGGTCAGGTCGATCACGTGGATGTTGTGGCCGCCGTGGCCGAACATCACGCTGCCGTGGCCCTCGACCGTCATCAGCGGGGTGTCCTCGTTGGCCACCCGTCGACCGATCATCGACATGACGCCGCCCTGGCCGCCGGTGAGGTTCGGCGTGAAGGTGACCTCGCCCCGGTAGGCGAGCATCGCGCCGCGCTGGCTGAAGACCCGCTGGCCGGGCACCATCTGTGCCTCGATCATCTTGTTGTTGATCTTCGTGAACGGCATCAGACGTCACCCCCGACGGTCAGCTTCTCGGACGGCTGGACGTAGACCAGGCCGTCGCCGGCGAACTCCACCTGGACGGCCTCGCCGCCGCCCTCGCCCATCAGCGTGGTCCAGCCCGCGCCGGACTTCAGGCTCCGGTTGAGATTGCCGGTGTGCGCGACGTACGCGCCCGGGTCCACCCGCAGCGGCATGCCCTGGGAGACCCGCAGGATGATCGCCGGACCCTTGGAGGTCACGGCGGCCCAGCCGTGCCCCTCGACCTTGGTGGTGAACAGGCCGTTGCCGGACGAGATTCCGTTGAGGCCGGTGAAGCTGGTTCCGGTGTGCAGGGTCGCCTCGGTGCACAGCAGGTTGTCCGACTCGACGTAGAGCGTCTCGCCGTTCAACCGCACCAGATTGATCTCGGTGGCCGCGTCGGCGAAGTAGCAGGTGCCCTGCCCCTTCGCCTCCATGACCACCATCTGCTCACCGGTGAGCCTGCGGGTGACCATGCCGCGTAGGCCGTCACCGCCACCGGACAGTTTTTTGAAGGCGATCTGGCCGGTGTAAGCGACCATCGAGCCGTTCTTGGCCTTGACGGCGTCGCCCGTCATGTCGACGGCGAGCACCTTGGATCCTTGGAGTCGAAACTGTGCCACCGGCTGAATGTAGCGGGCGGGGGCGCCCGGGTGGGAGTGGGCGGGGCGTTCTGGTACCCAGCTGCGACAAAGTCCGCGCCCCGGCCGCCCCCGCTCAGACGGCGGCCGTCGCCCCGTCGGGGACCGTCCCCGCCGCCTGCTCGACCTCCAGCAGCGAGGCCGAGTGCCGCTCCGCCTCGAAGGCCACCACCCCGCCGCGCAGTCCGAACAGCCGCTTGGAGAGGAGGATCCAGAGCACCGCCAGGATGTTCAGCAGCAGCGTGCCGACCTTCAGCGCGGAGACGTGCTCGGTGAGCTCGTACACCTCCAGCGGCAGGAAGGCGGCGGTGGCCACCACCGTGAGGTACTCGGCCCAGCGCCGGCCCAGCCAGAGCCCGACCGCCTCGACGATCTCCACCAGGGCGTAGACGACCAGCGCGAGCGCGACCACCAGCAGGGTCTTGTGCTCGTAGTCGAAGGTCCTGCGGATGGTGTCGACCACCGGGGAGTGTTCGAGGTCCCAGTGGAAGTGGTCGGTGACCGGCCGGAAGACGGTCAGGTTCTCGTCGAACAGCCGGCGCACCGAGTCCTGGCTGTTCGAGAACTTCCACACCGCCCAGGCCGCGACCACGATCAGCAGTCCGCGCAGGAACCGCTCGACCGCGAGGAAGCGCAGGATGAAGAGGTCCCGCAGGGCCTTGCCGCGCGGCACCAGCGGCGCCTCGTCGGCGGGCCCGGAGCCGTGCGGCTCGCCGAGCGCGAAGTCGCCGCAGCGCAGGCAGCGCCAGGCGTCGCCGACGGCGGTGGCGGTGTGCAGGCGCCGGCGCAGCTCGGGTTCGGTGGGCGCGTAGGTGATGTGCCCGCGCCGTGAGCACGTCCGTCGGTTCCAGTCCGGTCTGAACATCTGCGGTCCCCGTATCCGTCGCGGTCGGCCCTGTTCACGGGCCGTGCGGCAGCAGGATAGAGCCGCCGCGGGCCGGTCCGGCCGGGGCGTCCGGTTCTGTGGCGCGGCTGTGACGTCGGGCACGACGGGGGGTCCGGGCCCGGGTCGGGTGTAAGGCTCGGTGATAATGGACGACGGGCTTGTGAGTCGATTCACAAGAGTTGGTCCGCAGTGGCCGGCTCACCGGAGTCGGCCCGTCGGCCCGCACCCTCGCGCCCCCCGTCGCCCCCGCCGCAATGAGGTACCGATCGTGAAGACCAGCAGCGCCGTCCACCGCCTGCGCCTTGTCTCCGGGCCCGAGGGCCTCTCCTTCATCCTGCTGATGGTCTGCTCGGTGCTGAAGCGCACCACCAGCTTCAACGGCGTGCCGGTGATGGGGATGATCCACGGGATCCTCTTCGTCCTGTACGTGGTCTTCCTGATCCTGGCCTGGCAGCAGCAGAAGTGGGACCTGAAGCGCGGCGCCGTGCTGTTCGTGCTCTCGGTCCTGCCGACCGGCGGCTTCTTCGCGGAGCGGATGCTCGCCAAGGAGGAGCGCGGCGAGTACCCGCCCGCCCCCGCGGCCGACCGCGAGCCCGCCGCGGCCTGAACCGCGCGCGACATGTGACAGTGCCGGGCACCTTCCGCAGGTGCCCGGCACTGTCCGTTCGGGGGAGCGTCAGTTGACGTTGACGGCGCTCCAGGCCGCCGCCACCGCGTTGTACTCGGTGGAGGAGGCGCCGTACAGGTCGGTCGCCGCCTTCAGGCTCGCCGTGCGGGCGGCCTTGTAGTTGGTGGTGGAGGTGAAGTACACGGTCAGCGAGCGGTACCAGATCGCCGCGGCCTTGTTGCGGCCGATGCCGGTCACCGTGCTGCCGTTGGAGGTCGGGCTGTTGTAGCTGACGCCGTTGATGGTCTTCGCGCCGCTGCCCTCGGACAGCAGGTAGAAGAAGTGGTTGGCGACGCCCGAGGAGTAGTGGACGTCGAGGTTGCCCACCCCGGAGTACCAGGAGTCGGCGGACCCGCCGTCCTTGGAGGGCTTGTCCAGGTAGCGCAGCGGGGTGCCGTTCCCGTTGATGTTGATCTTCTCGCCGATGAGGTAGTCCGGCACGTCCGAGGGCAGGTTGGCGTACCACTCGACCAGGGTGCCGAAGATGTCCGAGGTCGCCTCGTTGAGGCCGCCGGACTCACCGGAGTAGTTCAGGCCGGCCGTCGCCGCGGTGACGCCGTGGCTCATCTCGTGCCCGGCCACGTCCAGCGCGGTCAGCGGGTGGGTGTTGCTGGCGCCGTCGCCGTACGTCATGCAGAAGCAGGAGTCGTCCCAGAAGGCGTTCACGTAGTTGTTGCCGTAGTGGACCCGGCTGTAGGCGCCGACACCGTTGTTCTTGATGCCGTTGCGGCCGAAGGTGTTCTTGTAGTAGTCCCAGGTCGCGGCCACGCCGTACTGGGCGTCCACGGCGGCCGACTGGCCGTTGGAGACCGTGCCGTCACCCCACGCGTTGTCGGCGTCGGTGTAGAGGGTGCCGGTGCCGGACGTCTTGTGCTTGAGGTCGGTGGTGTACTGGCCGCCGCGGGTGGCGTCCTTCAGCTGGTACGTCGAGCCGCTCAGCGTGGTGGTCAGCGGGACGGAGCCGACGAAGACGCCCTTGCCGGTGCCGCTCGCGGTCTGGATGTCCTCGTGGGTGGCGAGCACCTCGCCGCTGGCCGCGTCGGTGACCAGGGTCTGGCGGCTCGGGGTGCCGTCGGCCCGCACGCCCTCTACCACGGTCTGGTAGGCGAGACGCGGGTTGCCGGACGCGGCCCACACCACCAGCTTCGCGGCGCCGGCCTGGCCGACCTCCTTCAGCGGCTGCTCGTCCTTGTCGGCGGCGACGCCCACCGTGGCGGCGACGGCGCCGGCGGCCTGCGCGGAGGCCTTGTCGGCGGACAGCTTCGGGCTCAGGCTCGGCAGCGACAGCTGGCCCTCCACGGCCTTGTCGACCGAGGTCACCGAACCGTCGGCGCGCTGGTGCACGATCAGGTCGCCGCCGAGCACGGGCAGTCCGCCGAGGGTGCGCTCGTAGCGCAGGTGGCGGGCGCCGTCGGCGTCCACCACGGCGTCCTTGGCGACCAGCTGCTCCTGGCCGCCGAGCGTCAGGGCCTTGGCCAGCTGAACGGACTGGCCGTTCGCCAGGGCGATCAGGCTGGCGCGCTGCTGGGCGGCCTGGGCCTGCGGGGCGGGGACGGGGCCGGCCTGGGCCGTGGCGCTCACCTGGATGACACCGGTGAGCAGGGCGGTGGCGGAGAGTACGGCGCCGGCTGCGAGCTTTCGCTTCACGTACGGATTCCTTCCGGAGACAACCGCTTGTGCGCGGTCGCGCGCCTCGCTCCGGGGCACCGGGGTTAGTGCCTTGGGGCGGAACGGGCGCTGACGTGCTGCTCCGTGCGGTCATGCGGCGGCTGCCGCTGGGGTGGGCGGCAACTGTCGAAACGGGGCTGGCCAGAAGCATGACAATGCAGGACCTGAAATGACAGGTCTTGCTCAGCGAATGGCCACAGCTCGCCACCCGGCGGGGCCCCGTCGTGGCCGGTGGACGGCCCGCAACGGGTACCCGGAGGCGGGTTTCGCCCCTGATGGCGGCTCAGTCCCGCGGGTTCCGGGGAACCACTCCCGGCCGCTCCGCAGTTGGCGTCAGTTCACATCCTTGTAATGTCCCGGTATGTGCCTGAACGAGGGCTTGGCGAGATCTCGCCAAGCCCTCGGGCTTGTCCACCATCAGGGACGCCTGGTACTCCGCCCCGCCCCCGCCGGTACGGTAAGAACGTGGCCAAGCCCCTCGCACTCGACTTCGACCCGATCGCCCGCGCAGACGAGCTCTGGACCCGCCGCTGGGGCGGCGTCCCCTCGATGGCGGCGATCACCTCGGTCATGCGCGCCCATCAGATCCTGCTCGCCAGGGTCGACGCCGTGCTCAAGCCGTACGGGCTGACGTTCGCCCGCTACGAGGCGCTGGTGCTGCTCACCTTCAGCCGCACCGGCGAGCTCTCGCTCTCCAAGATCGGCGAGCGGTTGATGGTCCACCCGACCAGCGTCACCAACACCGTCGACCGCCTGGAGCGGGCCGGCCTGGTGGCCCGACGGCCCAATCCGCTGGACGGCCGCGGGGTGCTCGCCTCGATCACCGGTCGGGGGCGGCAGGTCGTCGAGGAGGCGACCCGCGAGCTGGTGGCGATGGAGTTCGGCATGGAGGACTACGACGCCGACCAGTGCCGGCAGGTGTTCGACCTGCTCCGGCCGCTGCGGGTGTCGGCGGGCGACTTCGTCGTGCCCGAGGAGCACGAGGGCCGGTAGGACCTGTCCGGCGGCTTCCCGCCCGAGGGGGCGCGGTCCGTCCGGGCGGAGCGCGGCCCGTGGGCCGGGCGCCCGCGGCGGCGGGGGCGCGCGCGGGGCGCGGCCGGGCGGCGGCTACCCTCGGGGGAGCGGTGCGCAGATCCGGACGTACCAACCGATCTTGCCAAGCGAGGCGATGAAGGAATGAAGGCGACCCCCCTGCTGGGCTGGTACCGGGTGCTGGCCGTGGCGACCGGCTGTGCGCTGCTGGTCTTCTGCGGGTTCATGGTGGCGAAGTACGGCTTCGACACCGGCGAGGACGTCACCACCTACGTGGCGATGCTCCACGGCTACCTCTACATCGGGTACTTCGTGGTCACCTTCCTGCTCGGCCAGAAGCTGAAGTGGCCGCTGGGCCGGCTGGTCTTCACGCTCGCGGCGGGCTGCATCCCGTTCGCCTCGTTCGTGGCCGAGCGGCGCGTGGTGCGCGAGGCGGCCGAGCAGGCCGCGCCCGCGGCGCCCCGGCAGCCCGCCGAGGTCTGACCGGACCGCCGGCACGCCGGCGTTCGGCGAAGGCGCCCCTTCCCTGGCGGGGAGGGGCGCCTTCGCGTGTGCCCGGCGCCTCTGCCCGGCGCCTTTGCGCGGGCGTGTGCCCGGCGCCTTCGTCCGGCGGCGCGCGTCCGACCGGGTACGCCCGGCCCTCCGCGGGCGACCGGCTCGTCCGCGGGGCCCTGCGACGTCCGGAACCTCGCGTTCCCGGCCGTCGCGTCGCAGGTCGGCGGGTGCTCCGCCCGAGGTCCGGCCACCTGGTGGGCGTGGTGCCATCGACAAGTACTAGGACATCCTAGTAAATTAGCAGGACGTCCTAACAGTTTCGCCGCCCCGACGCCGAGGCGGCCGCACGGAGCGGAGTTCGGCTCAATGGACGCCGAAGACATCGAGCGCGGCAGGCAGCGCTGGCAGCAGCGGTACGACAGTGCCCGCAAGCGTGACGCGGACTTCAGCACGCTCTCCGGCGACGAGGTCGCGCCGATGTACGGCCCGCCCGCGGGGCAGCCCTACGAGGGCTTCGAGCGGATCGGCTGGCCCGGGGAGTACCCCTACACCCGGGGCCTGCACGCCACCGGCTACCGCGGCCGGACGTGGACCATCCGCCAGTTCGCCGGCTTCGGCAACGCCGAGCAGACCAACGAGCGCTACCGGATGATCCTGGAGGCGGGCGGCGGCGGCCTCTCGGTCGCCTTCGACATGCCGACCCTGATGGGCTACGACTCCGACGACGCCAAGTCGCTCGGCGAGGTCGGCCACTGCGGTGTGGCCATCGACTCGGCCGCCGACATGGAGGTGCTCTTCAGGGGCATCCCGCTCGGCGAGGTCACCACCTCGATGACGATCAGCGGCCCGGCCGTGCCGATCTTCTGCATGTACCTGGTCGCCGCCGAGCGCCAGGGCGTCGACCCGGCGGTGCTCAACGGCACCCTGCAGACCGACATCTTCAAGGAGTACATCGCCCAGAAGGAGTGGCTCTTCGCCCCCGAGCCGCACCTGCGGCTGATCGGCGACCTGATGGCGTACTGCGCCGAGGGCATCCCCGCGTACAAGCCGCTGTCGGTCTCCGGCTACCACATCCGCGAGGCCGGGGCGACGGCCGCGCAGGAGCTCGCCTACACGCTGGCGGACGGCTTCGCGTACGTCGAGCTGGGCCTCTCGCGCGGGCTGGACGTGGACGTCTTCGCGCCCGGCCTGTCCTTCTTCTTCGACGCCCACCTGGACTTCTTCGAGGAGATCGCCAAGTTCCGCGCAGCCCGGCGGATCTGGGCCCGCTGGATGCGCGACCGCTTCGGCGCCAGGACCGACAAGGCGCAGTGGCTGCGGTTCCACACCCAGACCGCCGGCGTCTCGCTGACCGCCCAGCAGCCGTACAACAACGTGGTGCGGACCGCCGTCGAGGCGCTCTCGGCGGTGCTCGGCGGCACCAACTCGCTGCACACCAACGCCCTGGACGAGACCCTGGCGCTGCCCTCCGAGCAGGCCGCCGAGATCGCCCTGCGCACCCAGCAGGTGCTGATGGAGGAGACCGGCGTCGCCAACGTGGCCGACCCGCTCGGCGGTTCCTGGTACGTCGAGGCGCTGACCGACCGGATCGAGGCGCAGGCGGAGGAGATCTTCGCCCAGATCCTGCGCAAGGCGAGCCTGGCGAGGGGCGGGGAGCGGGCGAAGGGCGAGGACGAGCACGAGATCGGGCCGATCACCACCGGCATCCTGCGCGGCATCGAGGACGGCTGGTTCACCGGCGAGATCGCCGAGGCCGCCTTCGCGTACCAGCAGGCGGTGGAGAAGGGCGACAAGCGCGTCGTCGGCGTCAACTGCCACCCCAGGAGCGTCACCCCCGAGCTGGAGATCCTCCGGGTCAGCCACGAGGTGGAGCGCGAGCAGGTCCGGGTGCTGGGCGCCCGGCGGGCCGCGCGCGACGAGGCGGCCGTCAAGGCCGGGCTGGACGCGATGCTGGCCGCGGCCCGCTCCGGCGAGTCGATGATCCCGCCGATGCTGGACGCCGTCCGGGCCGAGGCGACGCTCGGGGAGATCTGCAACCTGCTGCGCGAGGAGTGGGGGACCTACCGGGAGACCGCCAGGTTCTGAGTTCCGCCACGGGACCTCCGTCACGGGAGTTCCACGACCGGCCCGGGTCGGCCCGCCTGCCGACCCGGGCTTCGGCGTGCCCGCGGCCGTACCCGCCCGTGCCGGCGCCCGGTGCGCCCGTGCCGCCCGGTCAGCCCTGCCCGGGTCAGCGCGGGTCGGTCAGCCCCGGTCGGTCAGCGCGGGCCGGTGCCGGTCAGGTGCGGGAAGGGTCCGAGCAGCAGGGTGGTGAAGCGCCGGATCCACTCGGGGGTGACCGGCTCGCCGCTGACCAGGATCCGGTGCTCGACGGTGCCGGCGACGGTGTCGAAGATGATGTCGATCTCCTCGGCCGCCGCCTCCTCGTCGAGGTCCGGGCCCAGTTCGCCGCGCGCCTGGGCGTAGGCCCGGCCCTGGCGGACGAGTTGCTTCTGCGGGTCGACGATGGCCTCGCGGATCCGTCGCCGCAGCAGCGGGTCGCGGGTGCCCTCGGCGAACAGGGCGAGCAGCGCGGCCTGGGTCTCCGGGCGGGCCAGCAGTTCGGCGAACTCCCGTACCACCGCCTCGATGTCGGCCTGGAGACTGCCCAGGTCGGCCAGCACCAGCTCGTCGAAGAGGGTGGCGACGGCATCGACCACCAGCTCGTTCTTCGAGGGCCACCGGCGGTACAGGGTGGTCTTGGCGACCCCGGCGCGGGTGGCGACGTGGCCCATGGTGAGCCCGCCCCAGCCGAGCTCGGCGAGGGTCTCGCGGGTGGCGTCCAGGATCGCCCGGTCGGCGGCGGCGCTGCGCGGGCGGCCCTTGGCCCGGATGGCGCTCTCGGGGGCGACGGCCGTCGCCGGCGCGGTGTCCTCGGGGGCGGTGGCCGCCGCCGCGGGGCCGGCCGCGGGCAAGGGGGTCTGGGCGGTGGACACCGGGCCTCCTTGCGTTCTACCAGTAAGTAACTTGGGTGGGGGTCGTAACGGTAGCGACTGATCCTCCCCGTCCGCAGCCGGGCGGGTGGCGAAAGTGGGGCAGCTCACGTCCCGCGTTGGTGAGATGGGCTTGCGGCGGGGGGCCTCGGTGCAGTTACGCTACGACTCGTAGCGATAAGAGTGACGACCGAGCGCCGACGCCCCTCTGCCGGGGGCTCTCGTGGGACGAGACGGCGCACGGTGCGGGTGGGGATCCGCACCGGAGGGGTTGGGTTTCACCGGGGGAGAGGTGTTCCCGCCCGGGCGGCTCGGGCCACGCGGACCAGCGCGGCACGACTTTCCCGGCGGATGGCGCCCGCCACCAGCACGGACGGGGGAGGATAGTGCCATGCAGCCACGGAATTCGCATCTGAACAGCTCCGCCCTGCGCGGTGCGGTCGACCTCGCCGCAGTGAAGGCGGCCGGTGAGGCCGCCCAGAAGGCCGAGCAGGCCCGGGCCGAGCGGGCCCGTCAGGCGGCGGCCGCCGAGGAGTCCGGGATCGCCCCGGCCGGCCCGGCCTACCCGCTCGTCATCGATGTCACCGAGGAGACCTTCGAGGCCGAGGTCGTCCAGCTCTCCTCCGAGGTCCCGGTGGTCATCGACTTCTGGTCCGGCCGCAGCGGGCTCAGCGCCCAGCTCAGCCCGGTCCTGGAGAGCCTGGTCGAGGAGTACGCCGGCCGGTTCGTGCTCGCCAGGGTCGACGTGGACGCCAGCCCCGTGATCGCCCAGCAGTTCGGCCTGCAGGCCATCCCGACCGTGATGGCCGTGGTGGCGGGCCAGCTGGTGCCGCTGTTCCAGGGCGCCGAGAGCGAGTCCAACATCCGCAAGGTGCTGGACCAGCTGATCCTGGTGGCCGAGCAGCGTTTCGGCGTGGTCGGCGGCGCGGGTGCGCCCGCCGCCGGCGAGCAGCAGCCGTTCGCCCCGGAGGACCCGGCGCTCGCCGCCGCGCACGACGCGCTGGACCGCGGCGACCTGGGCGGCGCGATCCAGGCCTACCAGAACGTGCTGCTCGACCAGCCCGGCAACACCGAGGCCAAGCTGGGCCTGGCCCAGGCGCAGCTGCTGCGCCGGGTGGAGGCCTTCGATCCGCAGGCCGTCCGGACGGCGGCCGCCGCCGATCCGAAGGACGTCGCGGCCCAGCTGGACGCGGCGGACCTCGACCTGGTGGGCGGGCACGTCGAGGACGCCTTCGGGCGCCTGGTGGACACCGTGGGCCGGACCTTCGGGGAGGACCGCGACCGGGCCCGGCTGCGCCTGCTGGAGCTGTTCGAGGTGATCGGCGCGGACGACCCGAGGGTGACGGCGGCGCGCGGCGCGCTGGCCCGGGTGCTGTTCTGACCTGGTGCTGACCCCCGGCCCGGGCGGCTCGGACCCCGGCTCCGGGGCGGATCCGGCGGTCCGACCCTGGCACGGTGGGTGACCTGCGGTGTCGCTGGCGATTTGGCGACATTCCGGTCACCGGCGCCCAGGTTTACCAAATCTTGACAACGCCCGTGGGCGGTCACCGATGGTGACCGCCCACGGGTGTTTCCTCGGTGTTTCTGGGGGATTTCCCCGGCACGAATCCTTCATTTCGTCACACTGGGTGCACGGCGGGTCAGAACCATGATCAACGTCTCCTGTTGTTGGATTACCCGTCAGTAACGAACCTCTTGTGCTTCGCCCGGGATTCGAGCACGATCGGCGACGCCTGGTCCCCACACTTCACCTCCCGGCAGCCGGCCGGCGAAGCGGAGCTCGGGATCCCCACCGGGCAAGCCGACGACTCCGGTCGCCGGCGGGGAGGGCAGGGGGGTATCCGCGGTCCCACGGCGGTTCCTGTCCTTCGTACGGCCGCGCAGCCCGCGCGGTCGCTGGTTGTCGCTCGGGGGTGATCGCCGATGTCGTCGGTCGTACCCGCCATCCCACAGGTGGCCGGTGCAGGAACGGGAGTGCCGTCACGCACGGCCGCACCCGGTCCCGACGGCACTCACGGCGCTCTCCGCTACCGAGGACGTAGCTCTCTCCCATCCCAGGCCACCGCCGGTGCGGCACGCACCGGGAGGTGCCGGAGATGTACGTCCTAGAAGGAGGACTCGCATGTCCCAGACTTATGGCAAGACCCGCTGGAAGCGCTTCGCCCTGGTGATGCTCCCGAGCCTGGCGGCCACCGGCGCCATCGGTGTCGGCCTGGCGAACAGCGCGCTGGCCGCGTCGTTCAGCATCTCCGGCCAGAGCTTCAAGGTCACCGCCGAGGAGCTGCACGGCGAGAAGTTCGCCCAGTTCGGCACGATCGACGTGCAGAAGAACAACACCACGGTGCCGGTCGCGGTCTCCGCGTTCGACAGCGCGACCATCAAGAAGATGTGCCAGTCGGTCGTCACCGACCCCAACATCATCCCGCTGCCGTTCAAGCTCCCGGTCATCACCCTGCGCCTGGAGGCGGGTGACAGCGCCGACCCGAAGAAGCAGGTCGTCGCCAGCAACCTGCTGATCGACCTGGACGAGCTGTACGCGGACGCCGAGTTCACCAACATCAACATCGGCCAGGACGCGTCCACCCTCACCGGCACGGCCACCAAGGACTGGAAGTCCGCCCTGGGCAGCGGCAAGCCCACCGGCGGCGTCGGCTTCGCCCAGGCCGCCGACAAGGCCGACCTGTACAACGTGAAGCAGCGTGCCTGGGCCACCTCGGCCGGCAACTTCAAGCTGAACGGTCTGAGCCTCAAGCTCTACACCGACAGCGGCCACGAGTGCTACTGAGCCGATGACCGCGGGCGCGCCTGACGGCGCGGCCGGGTAACAGGCCCGGCGGCCGGGAGCGGCGTGCACACGCCGCTCCCGGCCGCGTCATCGAGTGATTTCCTACCTCGTTCACATCATCGAGGAGCTGCATCATGTCCAGCGCAACGGCCGACACGTGGTCCGACGGCGAGAACCTCTTCACCCGGTTGCGGCTGCGGTTCCGTAGCTGGCGCCGCACCCGGCCGTTCTGGGCCGGGCTGCTGGCCATGATCGCCGGCGTTCCGATCATGTACCTCCCCTACGCACACCTGTCCCTCGGCGGCATGACGGTGGCGATGTCCACCACGGCCGGCGCGGGCTCACTGATCATCGGCATCCTGCTGATCGTGCTCGGCCTCACCGCCTGGTACCAGCCGGCCGTCCGGATCTTCGCGGGCGTGGCGACCACCCTGCTGACCCTGGTCTCCATCCCGGTCTCCAACCTCGCCGGTTTCGGCCTCGCGCTGATCCCGGGCCTGGTCGGCGGAGGCCTGATGGTCTCCTGGGCGCCGCTGAAGGAGCCGAAGGCCGTCGACCTGCCGGCCGCCGACGACGCGGCGGGCGAGACCCCGACCGCCGAGTACGCGACCACCGAGTACGCGACCACCGAGGCGCAGACCGCCGAGTACGCGACCGCCGAGGACGCCGCCGCGACGACGGCCCCCGTCGAGCAGGGCGCCGAGCAGGCGCCCGGGGCCAAGCACGCCAAGCCCGCCGAGCCCACCACCCGGGGCGGCATCCCCGCACAGGCCGGGGAACCGGAGGAGGCGCGGTGACCACGGAGGACCGCACGCAGGACCCGATCCCGGGGCAGCGCGCCGGAGCCCGGCACGCGGCCCCGCGGGTCTCGGCCCGCGGCCGGCTGCGCGGTCGCGCGCTCGCCATGGCCGCGGTGCCGACCGCCCTGCTGATGGGCGCCGTCTACACGCCGTCGATAGCCTCCGCCGACACCCCGGCGGGCAAGGCCTGCGCGAGCGCGCCGGACCTCGCCCCGGAGAGCCAGGCGCCGGAGCCGGCCCAGGACACCGTCCTGGCGGAGACGCCCGTCCCCAAGAACGAGATCACGCCGCTGCCCGGCCCGTCCCTGCCGGGCGCCGAGGCGCCCGCGACGCCCACCGCCCCGGCCCCGCAGGGCACCGCCACGCAGAGCCCCGCCGCCCTGCCGCCGGCCGCCAAGAGCGGCACCGCCACGGGCGGCCAGGTGGTCGGCGCGGCGTACGTGGTGCCGGTCGCGGGTGCGGCGGGCGCCCCGGCGGTGGCCCCCGCCGGTCTCATCGGCGACATCGTCGGCGGCATCGGCGATCTGCTGACCCCCGGCGGCAAGGCGTCGCCGTCCGCGTCCCCCTCTCCCTCGGCCTCGCCCGCCGCGGCCGCTCCGGCGGCCCGGGCCGCGGCGGCTCCCGCCCTGCCGGCGGCCGGCGCCGCGTCCACCGCCGCCGGTACGGCCTCGCCCGCCGCCAAGCCCACCGGCACGGCCGCGCCCAAGGCCGGCGCCGGCTCCAAGCCGGCGGCGAGCCCCACCGCGGGCGCCGCGAGCGCCTCGCCGAAGCCCACCGCCTCGCCGACCGCGAACCCGAACTGCGCCGTGGACACCAGCTCGGTGGCCGCCCGCGCGGCGGCCGGCGGTGACGTCGTCCCCGAGCAGAACTGGACGCTGCGCAGCAGCCGCCTGGGCCTGCACGGCGCCGTGTTCAACGGCGTGTACGACGTCCGGACGGTCACCGGTACCAAGCGCGTGCTGAAGTTCACCGTCTCCAGCGTCGACATCGAGAACCTCGACATGTCGACCCTGGAGGGCAACGGCAAGACCTTCCACGTCAAGGGCGGTCCCGGCACCACGTCGACGATGCGTAACGGCCCGGTCACCATGTACGTCGAGCGGCTCTCCGGCCACCTCTCGAAGCTGCTGGGCCTGCCGATCCCGATCGACCTGGGCGAGATCACCCTCACCCCGGACACCCTGCCGCGCTGGCTCTGGGACCTGATCGGCGCCGTCCCGATCCCGCTCGACATCGAGCTCACCAAGGTCGAGGCGGTCCAGGCCGGCCAGTTCCGGGGGACGCTCAAGATCCCGGGCATGCACCTCTACAAGGACGACGAGCCCTACACCAACTGACGGCTCCGCCCGCTCCGCGCGCAACCCCCAGGCCCGACCGGTCCGCCCGGTCGGGCCGGCGGCTTGTCCGGCCCTCGGCTCCGGCCCGTACGGCCCGTCCGCGGGCCGTACGGGGCCCGGCGGCGCCGCCCGGCCGGGGAAGGCCGGGGAACGCCGCAGGGCGGCCCCTCCGGTGTGGAGGAGCCGCCCTGCGGTGCGTGCGACGGGATCAGGCCTCGCCGCGCGTGCCCAGGTGGTGCACCTGGACCATGTTGGTGTTGCCGGGCACGCCGGGGGGCGAACCGGCGGTGACGATCACGGTGTCGCCCTCGCCGAGGTCGCCCATCCGGAGCAGCTCGCGGTCGACCTGGAGCACCATCTCGTCGGTCGAGCCGACCTGCTCGGTCACGTGCGACTCGACGCCCCAGCTCAGGGTGAGCTGGTTGCGGGTGGCGGCGTCCGGGGTGAACGCGACCACCGGGATCGGCGAGCGGTAGCGCGAGAGTCGGCGGGCGGTGTCACCGGACTTGGTGAACGCGACCAGCGACTTGGCGTTGAGGAAGTCGCCCAGCTCGCACGCGGCGCGGGCGATCGAGCCGCCCTGGGTGCGCGGCTTGCGGCCCGGGTTCAGCGGCTGCAGGCCCTGCTCCAGGAGCTGCTCCTCGGCGGTCTCGGCGATCCGGCTCATGGTGCGCACGGTCTCGACCGGGAACTTGCCGACGCTCGACTCGGCCGACAGCATGACCGCGTCGGCGCCGTCCAGGATGGCGTTGGCGACGTCCGAGGCCTCGGCGCGGGTCGGGCGCGAGGCGTGGATCATCGACTCCATCATCTGGGTCGCGACGATGACCGGCTTCGCGTTGCGGCGGGCCAGGGTGATCAGCTGCTTCTGCACCAGCGGCACCCGCTCCAGCGGGTACTCGACGGCGAGGTCGCCACGGGCCACCATGATCGCGTCGAAGGCGAGGACGATCTCCTCCATTGCCTCGACGGCCTGCGGCTTCTCGATCTTGGCGATGACCGGGACGCGGATGCCGACCTCGTCCATCACCTTGTGCACGTCGTCGATGTCCGCGGCGTTGCGGACGAAGGACAGCGCGACCATGTCGACGCCCAGCTCCAGCGCGAAGCGCAGGTCGTCCTTGTCCTTCTCGGACAGGGCGGGGACGTTGACGGCGGCACCGGGGAGGTTGATCCCCTTGTTGTTCGAGAGCACGCCGCCCTCGACGACGACGGTCTTCACGCGGGGGCCGTCGACGCTGACGACCTCCAGGGCGATGACGCCGTCGTTGATCAGGACCGGGTCGCCGGGCTTCACGTCGCCGGGCAGGCCCTTGTAGGTGGTACCGCAGATGTGCTGGTCACCGGGGACGTCCTCGGTGGTGATGGTGAACTCGTCGCCGTTGTCGACGGTCACCGGTCCGTTGGCGAAGGTCGCCAGCCGGATCTTCGGACCCTGCAGGTCGGCGAGGATGCCGATCGGGCGTCCGATGTCCTCGGACACCTGGCGGACCTTGCGGTACCGCTCCTCGTGCTCCGGGTGGGAGCCGTGGCTCATGTTGAGTCGGGCGACGTTCATGCCCGCCTCGACGATGGCCTTCAGCTGTTCGTAGGAGTCCGTCGCCGGACCCAGGGTGCAGACAATTTTCGCTCGGCGCATATGGGTCAGTCTATCCGTTCGTGTTATGGGGGCATTCGGCCCGAATGATGAGGGATCGCCAACGAAGCATTCCGAGGGGTGGGACGCGGCGTGGACCGGCCGCCTTCTCACGCCTCCGAGTGCACCAGTGCGAAGGTCTGCCGGGCGATCTCCAACTCCTCGTCGGTGGGCACCACGGCCACGGTCACCCGGGGGGTCCCCCCGGCGCGCAGGAACTCCGGCGAGATCACCCGCGGCCGGTCCGAGCGGACGGAGTTCAGTGCCGGGTCCACCTCGATGCCCAGGGCCTCCAGCCCGGCGGTCGCCGCGGCCCGCACCGGCGCGGCGTTCTCGCCCACGCCGGCGGTGAACGCGATCGCGTCCACCCGGCCGAGCACCGCGTAGTACGCGCCGATGTACTTGCGCAGCCGGTGGACGTACACCTGGAACGCCAGCCGCGCGTCGGCGTCGCCCTCGTCCGCGCGGCGCATGATCTCGCGCATGTCGTTGTCGCCGCACAGGCCGAGCAGGCCGCTGCGGCGGTTCAGCAGGTCGTCGATCTCGTCGATCGACAGGCCGCCGACCCGGTGCAGGTGGAAGACCACGCCCGGATCGACGTCGCCGGACCGGGTGCCCATCACCAGGCCCTCCAGCGGGGTGAGCCCCATGGAGGTCTCGACGCACCTGCCGCCGGCCACCGCCGAGGCGGAGCCGCCGTTGCCCAGGTGCAGCACGATCACGTTGACCTCGGCCGGGTCCCTGCCGAGCAGCCGGGCGGTCTCCCGCGAGACGTACTGGTGGGAGGTGCCGTGGAAGCCGTAGCGGCGGACCCGGTGCTCGTCGGCCACCCGCCGGTCGATCGCGTAGCGGGCCGCGTGCTCGGGCATCCCGGTGTGGAACGCGGTGTCGAAGACGGCCACCTGCGGCAGGTCGGGGCGCAGCGCGCGGGCCACCTCGATGCCGGTGATGTTCGCCGGGTTGTGCAGCGGCGCGACCGGGATCAGCCGGCGGATCTCGGCCAGCACCTCGTCGGTGATCACGGTCGGCTCGGTGAACCGCTGCCCGCCGTGCACCACCCGGTGGCCGATCGCGGCGAGCTCGGGGGAGTCCAGCGCGAGGCCGTCGGCGGCGAGCTCCTCGGCGACCGCCTTCAGCGCGGCGCCGTGGTCGGGGAAGGCCTGCGGGGACTCGCGCCGCTCCCCGCCGAGCGGGGTGTGCACGAGCCGGCCGCCCGCCTCGCCGATCCGCTCGACCAGACCGGTGGCCCGGCGGGAGCCGTCGAGCATGTCGATCAGCTGGTACTTCACCGAGGAGGAGCCCGCGTTCAGCACGAGGACCCGGGTGCCTTCGCTCAACTCTGCTGCGCTCCTTCGGGGTTGTCCATGGTCTGGCCGGTCTGCGCCTGGATCGCGGTGATCGCCACGGTGATGACGATGTCCTCGACGAGCGCACCGCGCGAGAGGTCGTTGATGGGCTTGCGCAGGCCCTGCAGCACCGGGCCGACCGCCACGGCGCCGGCCGAGCGCTGGACGGCCTTGTAGGTGTTGTTGCCGGTGTTGAGGTCCGGGAAGATCAGGACCGTCGCGTGCCCGGCCACCGGGGAGCCCGGCAGCTTGGTGGCCGCGACGCGGGCGTCCACCGCCGCGTCGTACTGGATCGGCCCCTCGACCAGCAGGTCCGGACGCAGCTCGCGGACCAGGTCGGTGGCCTTGCGGACCTTGTCCACGTCGGCGCCGGAGCCCGAGGTGCCGGTGGAGTAGGAGAGCATCGCCACCCGCGGCTCGACGCCGAACTGGGCGGCCGTCCCGGCGGACTGGATCGCGATGTCGGCGAGCTGCTGGGCGTCCGGGTCGGGGTTGACCGCGCAGTCGCCGTACACCAGCACCTTGTCCGCCAGGCACATGAAGAAGACCGAGGAGACGATCGCGGCGCCCGGGGAGGTCTTGATCACCTCGAAGGCGGGCCGGATGGTCGCCGCGGTGGAGTGCGCGGCGCCGGAGACCATGCCGTCGGCGATGCCCTCCTGGACCATCAGGGTGCCGAAGTACGAGACGTCGGTGACCACGTCCAGGGCCAGCTCCACCGTCATGCCCTTGTGGGCGCGCAGCTTCGTGTAGAGCTCGGCGAACTGCTGGCGCAGCGGGCTGGTGGCCGGGTCGACGATCCGCAGCCGGGCGCGGTCCGCGGCGCCCCCGGTCGGCAGGTCCAGGCCGAGCGAGGCGGCCCTGCGGCGGATCGCGTCGGGCTCGCCGAGCAGGGTCAGGTCGCAGATGTTGCGGCGCAGCAGCACCTCCGCGGCGCGCAGCACCCGCTCCTCGGTGCCTTCGGGAAGGACGACGTGCCGGCGGTCGGAGCGGGCCCGCTCCAGCAGCTCGTGCTCGAACATCATCGGGGTGACCCGCTCGGAGCGGCTCAGCTCGATCCGCCGGGTGAGCTCGGCGGTGTCCACGTGCAGTTCGAACAGTCCGAGGGCGATCGCGGCCTTGCGCGGGCCGGCCGTGGTGAGCCGGCCCTCCAGGTGGGTCAGCGCGGCGGCGGTGAGCCAGCTGCCCTCGGGGACCACCGCGACCGGCGTGCCGGGGGCGAGCCGGGCGGCCAGGGCCATCACGTTCGGGCCGGGGTGCTGGCCGAGGGTGAGCAGGACGCCGGCGATCGGCGGGGCGCCCGCGGCGTGCGCGGCCAGCGAGCCGATCACCAGGTCGGCGCGGTCCCCGGGGGTGACGACCAGGGCGCCCTCGGTCAGCGCGGTGAGGAAGGTCGGCAGCATGGCGCCGCCGAAGACGAAGCCGCGGACGTCCCGGGCCAGGCCGGCGGCGTCGCCGAGCAGCAGCTCCGCGCCGGTGGCCTCGACCAGCTGGGCGACCGTCGGCGCGGCCAGCGCGGGCTCCTCGGGGATCACGTACGCCGGGATCGGCAGCTTCTCGCCGAGGGCCTGGAGGACCGGCTCCACGGCGGCCGGGTCGACCCGGTTGGCGATCATCGCCAGGGTGGCGCAGCCCAGGTCGCGGTACGCGCGGTAGGCGTTGCGGACCTCGGCCACCACGGCCTGCGGGCTCTCGGAGTGGCCGCCGACCACCGGGAGCACGGCGGCGCCGAACTCGTTGGCGAGCCGGGCGTTGAAGGCCAGCTCGTCGGGGATGTTGGTGTCGGCGAAGTCGGTGCCCAGCACCAGGACGGCCTGGCACTCGCGCTCCAGCGCCCGGAACCGCTCCACCAGGGCGCCGACCAGTTCGTCCTGCCCCTGGGCGGCCTGCAGGGCGGCGGCCTGTTCGTAGGTGAGGCCGTACATCTCGTCGGCGGGCAGGTCCAGCCGGTACCGGTCGCGGAGCAGCTCGACCACGTGGTCACCGCCGGTCCCGCCGGGCGTCCGCGGGTGCACCAGCGGGCGGAAGACGCCGACGCGGTCCACCTGACGGGTGAGCAGTTCCATGACCCCGAGTTCGACGGCCTGCCGGCCGTCTCCCCGGTCGATCCCGGTCACGTACACGCTGCGCGCCACGCGGATGCCTCCGATTCCCACACACTCAGATGGTCATATTGACCCTACCTTCGCATTTGGGACGCGCGTTTGCACTCAGGTGAATTCCCGGGGCCGGGGCCGGGCCCGGAGTCTCAGTGATAGAGGTCGGCGCCGACCAGTTCGACCTGTACGACGGCCTCGCCGGGCGAGATCCGGACCTGCACCGTCCGGTCGTCCAGCAGCCAGCCGTGCGGGTGCTGGAGGCATCCGCCGGGGCCCGGGGTCCAGCCCCGGCCGGCGAGCCCGGCCCGCAGCCGCTCGGCGGCCTCCGCGGGTGACTGGCCGGCGGGCGCGGCGAGGGCCAGCGTCCGGCTGCAGCCGCCGAGCGCGCAGCCGGGGGAGGTGCCGCTGTCCGAGGCGATCCGCAGGCCGGGAGGCAGCGGCAGTTCGGCGAGGCTCGGGTAGTACGGCTCGCCGAGGAACATCGTCCAGGCCGTCACGCCGGCGGCGGCCGCCAGGGTGTGGGCGGCCAGGGCCGCCGCCACCGCTCCGGCCCGGCTGCCGTACGCGGATCTCGGCCGCGGCCCGCGCAGCCGGCGCTCGTTCAGGGCGCCCGCCGCGATCACCGCCGCCGCCGCGACCGGGTAGCCGGCGTGCGCCTCGACCGCGGCCCGGCTGAAGAACAGGTCGTGGTCCAGGGCCAGCAGGGCGGCCGCGAGGCCGGCCAGCACGACCCCGACGGCCGCCCCGACGAGGCGGGTGCGGGCCAGCAGTGCCCAGCAGAGCGGCGGCGTCAGGGCGAACAGCCAGAGCAGCAGGACGAACACGACAGCGCCCCCCCGCACTGTTGACGATCAGTCTCGCAACCCTAGGGCCGGGCCGGTCCGCACACAACGGCCGCGGCCGGGCGGAGCGGTCCTGGCCGGGCGGTCGTGGCCCGCGGCCGGACGCACCGCAGCACCGGGACGTCGGGCGTCCCGGTGCTGCCTGCAGTCCTGCCTGCGGTGTGGTGCGGTGCTGCCTGCGGGTGCGGTGCGTTGCGTTGCGCGTGCGGTGCGCGCGCGGTCAGGCCGGGCGCAGCCAGACGGTGGCCAGCGGCGGCAGGACGAGCTCCGCGCTGCGGTCCTGGCCGTTCCAGGAGACCTTCTCGGCCTTCACCGGGCTGGAGTTGGCGATGCCGCTGCCGCCGTACGCCTCGGCGTCGGTGTTGAGGACCTCCTCCCAGAGCTGCTCCGCGCCGCCCAGGGCGGGCAGGCCGACCCGGTAGGCGTGGCGCACCACGGGGGAGAAGTTGCAGACGGCCACCAGCGGCGTGCCGTCGGCCGCGTACCGGACGAAGGAGAGCAGGTTGTCCTCGGCGGCGCCGCCGTCCAGCCAGCGGAACCCGTCGGGGGTGGTGTCCTGCTCCCACAGGGCGGGGGCGTCCAGGTACTCCCGGTTGAGGTCGCGCACCAGCTCGCGCACGCCGCGGTGGTCGGCGGCGGCCGGCCAGTCGTCGGCGAGCACCCACCACTGCGGGCCGTGCTCGTGGTCCCATTCGGCGCCCTGCGCGAACTCCTGCCCCATGAAGAGCAGTTGCTTGCCCGGGTGGGCCCACATGAAGCCCAGGTAGGCGCGGTGGTTGGCACGCTGCTGCCACCAGTCGCCCGGCATCTTGGAGACGAGTGCCTGCTTGCCGTGCACCACCTCGTCGTGCGAGATCGGCAGGACGTAGTTCTCCGAGTACGCGTAGACCATCGAGAAGGTGATCTCGTTGTGGTGGTACTTGCGGTGCACCGGCTCCTTGGAGATGTACACCAGCGAGTCGTGCATCCAGCCCATGTTCCACTTCAGGCCGAAGCCGAGGCCCCCGCTGTCGGTGGGCCGGGTGACGCCGTCCCAGGCGGTGGACTCCTCGGCGATGGTGATCACGCCCGGGCAGCGCCGGTAGACGGTGGCGTTCATCTCCTGGAGGAAGGCCGCGGCGTCGAGGTTCTCCCGGCCGCCGTACTGGTTCGGGGTCCAGGCGCCGCCCTCGCGGGAGTAGTCGAGGTAGAGCATCGAGGCGACGGCGTCGACCCGCAGGCCGTCGATGTGGAACTCCTCGCACCAGTACACCGCGTTGGCGACCAGGAAGTTGCGGACCTCGGTGCGGCCGTAGTCGAACTCCAGCGTGCCCCAGTCCGGGTGCTCGGCGCGCAGCGGGTCGGCGGGCTCGTAGAGCGGCTCGCCGTCGAAGCGGGCGAGCGCGAAGTCGTCCTTGGGGAAGTGCGCGGGCACCCAGTCGACGATCACGCCGATCCCGTGCCGGTGCAGGGTGTCGACCAGGTACCGGAAGTCGTCCGGGCTGCCGAGCCGGGCGGTCGGCGCGTAGAAGCCGGAGACCTGGTAGCCCCAGGAGCCGCCGAAGGGGTGCTCCATCACCGGCATGAACTCCACGTGGGTGAAGTTCAACTCCTTGAGATAGCCGGGGAGTTCCTCGGCGATCTCGCGGTAGCCGGTGAGGTCGGGCCGCCAGGAGGCCAGGTGCAGCTCGTACACCGACATCGGCGCGCGGTGGTGCACGGACCGGGCCCGGCGGGCCATCCAGTCGGCGTCCTCCCAGACGTGGGTGGAGGAGGTGACGACGGAGGCGGTGCCGGGCGGGCACTGGGTGGCGCGGGCCAGCGGGTCGGCCTTGTCGAGGATGCGGCCGTCCCGGGTGCGGATCTCGTACTTGTAGTGGGTGCCCTCGGCCAGGCCCGGGACGAACAGCTCCCAGATGCCGGAGGAGCCGAGCGAGCGCATCGGGTGGCCGGTGCCGTCCCAGTGGTTGAAGTCGCCGATCAGCCGCACGCCGGCGGCGTTCGGCGCCCAGACGGCGAAGGCGGTGCCCTCGACGCCGTCCACGGTGCGCAGGTGCGAGCCGAGTGCCCGCCAGAGCTGCTCGTGGCGGCCCTCGGAGATCAGGTGCAGGTCGAGCTCGCCGAGGGTCGGGCGGGCGCGGTAGCCGTCGTACTGCGGCAGCGGCCCGCCGCCGGGGTAGGTGACCAGCAGCCGGTGCCCGGCCAGGGTGGCGCTGTTCGGGCCGCTGCCCGGCAGCAGGCCGGTGAAGAGGCCGCTCTGCTGGTGGGTCAGTTCGGCCGGGCCCTGGGCGGTCTCGACCACCACCCGCTCGGCGAAGGGGCGCAGCACCCGGATCGCGGTGCCGCCGTTGGTGGGGTGGGCGCCCAGCAGGGCGTGCGGGTCGTGGTGCGCGCCCGAGACCAGCCGGTCGACCTCGGACGGCGGCAGCGGGGCCTCCGGCAGGCGCAGCGCGCCCGCCGGCGTGGCTGCCGTGGTGGCCGTCGTGGTGGCGACGCGGGCCGCGCGGGGGCCGGCGGCCCGGCCGGCGACGGCCGTGTCCCCGGGGGCGGCCGGGGCCGGGGCCGTGCGGGCGCGGTCGGTCGGGCCGGTGCGGGCGGCGCCGGAGTCGGCAGCGGTCGGGGCGGCCGGGGCGGCGTGCTCCGGCTCGGCCCGCCGGGGCACCACGGGCTCTCGCCTCGGTGAGTCCTTGCCCGCGAGGAAGGTCGCGGGCACGGCGGGGGTGGTGGTGCGGCCTGGCAGGTCGAGCGGAGTCACGACGGGGTCCTCCTGCGGGGTCGGTGGAGCCGGTGGAGCGGGGTCCTGTGGACGGGGTGGGGCGGGGTCAGACGGTCAGCGCCAGCCGGTTGATGGCGGCGAGCGGGATGGGCAGCCAGCTGGGCCGGTGCCGGGCCTCGTACACCACCTCGTACACCGCCTTGTCGATCTCCAGTGCGCGCATCAGCTCCGGGGAGGCCGCCGGGTCGGTGCCGCCGCCGGCCGTGTACCCCGCGCAGTACGCCGTCCGGTTGCGGGCGGCCCAGGCCGCCGCGAGGTGGGCCAGCTCCGGGTCGACCGGGCCGCCCGCGAGCAGGTGCGCGGCGGCGTAGTCGAAGGAGCGCAGCATCGCCGCCACGTCCCGCAGGGCGGTCTGCGGCTCCCGGCGCTCGGCCACCGACTTGGCGGGCTCGCCCTCGAAGTCCAGCAGCACCCAGCCCTGCGGCGTGCGCATCGCCTGACCGAGGTGCAGGTCGCCGTGGATCCGCTGGACGGGCAGGCCGTCCGGGTGGGCGTCGGCGAGCTGCTGGAAGGCGCCCCGCAGCGCGGAGCGGTAGCGCAGCAGTCCGGGCACGGCCGAGACGGCGCTGTCCAGCCGGTCGGCCATCGCGGTGGCCAGCTGCCGGGTCTGGGTGCGGTCCAGGCGTGCCACCGGCATCGAGCGGGCGAGCACCCGGTGCACCTCGGCGGTGGCCCGGCCGAGCCGGTGCGCCTCGATCGCGAAGTTGCCGGGGGACGGGTCGCCCTTGAGCCGCCCGACCTGGTCCAGGGCGAGCTCCCAGCCGTCCTCGGCGTCCGGCAGGTAGCGCTGGAGCAGGCCGAGGGTGGCCGGCTCGGCGCGCTCCAGCCGGCTCTCGAACCAGGCGGCCACCCGCGGGATGCGGGTGGATCCGGCGCGGGAGAGGGCGAGCGAGAGTTCGAGGTCCGGGTTGGTGCCGGGGCTGATCCGGCGGAACAGCTTGAGGATCAGCGAGGTCCCGTAGATCACCGAGCTGTTGCTCTGCTCGGCGGTGCTGGCCCGGCCCGGCAGGTTGGCGGGCAGGCCGGGCCCGGGGGTGCGGCGGAAGGACAGCGAGCCGAAGCGGTCGCCGGTGGCCAGGTGCTCCAGCAGCCGGCCGGTCAGCTCCGGGTCGTGCACCGCGTCGTAGAGCACGGCGCCGTCGTGCGGGCCCTGGTTGAGCCGGCCCAGCACGGCGCCCGGGCCGATGCCGACCGGCGCCTCCGAGCGGGTGCCGAGCAGCAGCTGGTAGATGTCGCCGTGGGGGCTGCCGCCGACGGCGGAGTGCTCGACCCGCAGCAGCAGGTGCAGCAGCGAGGGGTCGCCAACCTGGAGCGGGGTGCCGACCACCGGGGTGAGGCCGGTGATCGCACGGCCCTTCCCGGCGTACCAGCGCTGGGTGGGGAGCCAATCGGCGATCAGCGGCAGCGCTGCGTGGATCAGCTCGCTGACTCCCAGGGCGGTCCTGCGTACCCCGGGGCTCCGCGGTCCGGCCGGCACGGCCGTGCCGGTAGGGGTGTCGCGGTGCACATGGGCTTGAGACCGGGAGGTTTCGGACATGACTCCCTTTCCCCGGAAGCGGGCCGACTGCCCGACGGGTCTGGCCGGGCCCGTCAGTCTTCCGGATTTCGGCGGCGCGGCGGCGGAGGCACGCGAGCGGGGCTCGGGTGTCACGCCATAGTGTGGTGGGCCGTTGGGCTGTTCTCCGTACGTGGTGGTGCAGGCGCAGTCGGGGGGCGCGGGCGCGAAGTCCCGCGCGCCCCGAAGCGCTTGGGCCCGGGGGCCCGGAGGGAACCGTTACTTCAGACCCGGGGGGCGCGCCCCGTCGGGGCGGGGCGGCTTGCGGAGCTGGAACCAGTAGAAGCCGTGGCCTGCGAGGGTGAGCAGGTACGGCCACTCGCCGATCGAGGGGAAGCGCACCCCGCCGATCAGCTCGACCGGGTACCGGCCCCCGTACCGGCGGAGGTCCAACTCGGTCGGCTGCGCGAACCGCGAGAAGTTGTTCACGCACATGACCAGGTCGCCCTCGTACTCACGTACGAAGGCCAGGACGGCCGGGTTGCTGGAGGGGAGCTCGGTGTACGTGCCGAGGCCGAACGCGGGGTTGAGCTTGCGGATTTCGATCATGCGCCGCGTCCAGTGCAGCAGCGAACTCGAACTGCTCTGCTGCGCTTCGACGTTGGTCACCTGGTATCCGTAGACCGGATCCATGATGGGCGGCAGACTGAGCCTGCCCGGGTCGGCGGAGGAGAAACCCGCGTTCCGGTCGGGCGTCCACTGCATGGGAGTGCGCACGCCGTCACGGTCGCCCAGCCAGATGTTGTCGCCCATGCCGATCTCGTCCCCGTAGTACAGCACCGGGGAGCCGGGAAGTGAGAGCAGCAGGGCCGTGAAGAGCTCGATCTGGTTTCGGTCGTTCTCCAGCAGCGGGGCCAGGCGCCGGCGGATGCCCACGTTGGCACGCATCCGCGGGTCCTTGGCGTACTCCGCGTACATGTAGTCGCGCTCCTCGTCGGTGACCATCTCCAGGGTCAGCTCGTCGTGGTTGCGCAGGAAGATGCCCCACTGGCAGTTGCCGGGGATGGTCGGCGTCTTGGCGAGGATCTCCGAGACCGGGTAGCGGGACTCCCGCCGCACCGCCATGAAGATCCGCGGCATCACCGGGAAGTGGAACGCCATGTGGCACTCGTCGCCGCCGGAGGAGAAGTCGCCGAAGTAGTCGACCACGTCCTCGGGCCACTGGTTGGCCTCGGCGAGCAGCACGGTGTCCGGGTAGTCCGCGTCGATCTCCTTGCGGACCCGCTGGAGGAACTCGTGGGTCTCCGGGAGGTTCTCGCAGTTGGTGCCCTTCCGGGCGAACAGGTACGGCACGGCGTCGAGCCGGAACCCGTCGATCCCGAGGTCCAGCCAGAACCGGAGCCCCGCGATCATCTCCTCCTGCACCCGCGGGTTGTCGTAGTTGAGGTCCGGCTGGTGCGAGAAGAACCGGTGCCAGAAGTACTGCTTGCGGACCGGGTCGTAGGTCCAGTTCGAGGTCTCGGTGTCGACGAAGATGATCCGGGCGTCCGGGTACTGCTTGTCGTCGTCGGCCCACATGTAGAAGTCGCCGTACGGGCCGTCCGGGTCCTCCCGGGAGGCCTGGAACCACGGGTGCTGGTCGCTGGTGTGGTTCATCACGAAGTCGATGATCACGCGCATGCCGCGGGCGTGCGCGGCGTCCACGAACTCCATGAAGTCGGCCAGGTCGCCGAACTCGGGGAGCACCGCCTTGTAGTCGGCGACGTCGTAGCCGCCGTCACGCAGCGGCGAGGCGAAGAAGGGCGGCAGCCAGAGGCAGTCGACCCCCAGCCACTGCAGGTAGTCGAGTTTGGACGTGAGCCCCTTGAGGTCGCCGACGCCGTCGCCGTTGCTGTCCTGGAAGGACCGCACCAGGACCTCGTAGAACACCGCACGTTTGAACCACTCCGGGTCCAGGTCCTTCTTCGAGGTCTCGGCGAAGGTGTCGGGGACGGGCTCGTTCACTGTCACGCTGGGTTCCTCCGAACCGTGAGGAGGTGGGCCGGCTCCGCGGAGGGGTCGAGCCGGACGTAGTTGTGCCGGCCCCAGGTGAAGGCGGCGCCGGTGAGCTCGTCGTGGACGGTGTACGGGCCGTCGCCGTCGAGCGTGACGGTGGCCTCCTGGACGTGCTGCGGGTCCAGGTTGACCACGGTGATCACGCGATCGGTGAGGCCGTCCTCGGTGCTCGCGGTCTTGGAGAAGGCCAGCACCTGGTCGTTGTCCGTCGGGTGGAAGCGCAGGTCGCGCAGCTGCTGGAGGGCCGGGTGCCGCCGGCGCAGCCGGTTCAGCACCGTCAGCAGCGGGGCGAGGGTGTCGGCGCGGCTCCAGTCCCGCGGGCGCAGCTCGTACTTCTCCGAGTGCAGGTACTCCTCGGAGCCCGGCTCGGCCGGCTCGTTCTCGAACAGCTCGAAACCGGCGTACACGCCGTAGCTGGGGGACAGCGTGGCGGCCAGGACCGCCCGGATCGCGAAGGCGGCCCTGCCGCCGGTCTGCAGGTGCTCGGGCAGGATGTCCGGGGTGTTGGCGAAGAAGTTGGGCCGCATGTACGCGGCCGGCTCGCCGGACAGCTCGGTGAGGTACTCGGTGAGCTCCTGCTTGGTGGTGCGCCAGGTGAAGTAGGTGTAGGACTGGTGGAAGCCGACCTTGCCCAGGGTGTGCATCATGGCCGGCCGGGTGAACGCCTCGGCCAGGAACACCACGTCGGGGTCGGTGCGGGCGATCTCGCCGAGCACCTTCTCCCAGAACACCACCGGCTTGGTGTGCGGGTTGTCCACCCGGAAGATCCGCACCCCGTGGCCCATCCAGAACCGCAGGATGCGCAGGGTCTCCTTGACGATGCCGTCGAAGTCCTGGTCGAAGTTGACGGGGTAGATGTCCTGGTACTTCTTCGGCGGGTTCTCGGCGTAGGCGATGGTGCCGTCGACCCGGTGGGTGAACCACTCCGGGTGCTTGTTCACCCAGGGGTGGTCGGGGGAGCACTGGAGGGCGAAGTCCAGCGCCACCTCCAGGTGCAGGGCGGTGGCCTCGGCGACGAAGTGGTCGAAGTCCTCGATGGTGCCGAGGTCGGGGTGGACGGCGTCGTGGCCGCCCTCCGGCGAGCCGATGGCCCACGGGGAGCCGACGTCGTGCCGACCGGCCGTCAGGGTGTTGTCGGGGCCCTTGCGGAAGGCCCGGCCGATCGGGTGCACCGGCGGCAGGTACACCACGTCGAAGCCCATCGCGGCGACGGCCGGCAGGCGTTCGGCGGCGGTCCGCAGGGTGCCGGAGCGCGGCGGCTCGACCCCGGACGGGTCGACGACCGCGCCCTCCGAGCGGGGGAAGAACTCGTACCAGGAGCCGAACAGCGCCCGCTCGCGGTCCACCTGCAGGGGCATCGGCCGGGTGGAGCTGACCAGCTCGCGCAGCGGGTAGCGGGCCAGCAGCGCGGTCACGTCGGGGACGAGCGAGGCGGCCAGCCGGGACAGCGGCGGCAGACCGGGGTCGCGCAGCGCGTCCACGGCGGCCAGCACGTGCGAGCGGCCCTCCTTCTTGGGCACGCCCGCGGCGGCGCGCTCCAGCAGCTGCGCGCCCTCCTCCAGGACCAGCGCGGTGTCGATGCCGGCCGGCAGCTTCACCGCGGCGGCCTTGCGCCAGGTGGCCACCGGGTCGCTCCACGCCTCGACCAGGAAGGACCAGCGTCCGGCCGAGGTCGGGGTGACGCTGGCCCCCCAGCGGTCGGTGCCGGGAGCCAGCTCCCGCATCGGCGTCCAGGGGCCGCTGCGGCCGCGCGGGTCGCGCAGCACCACGTTGGCGTTGACGGCGTCGTGGCCCTCGCGGAACACGGTCGCGGTGACCTCGAAGGCCTCGCCGACCACCGCCTTGGCGGGCCTTCGGCCGGCGTCGACGAGGGGGCTGACGTCCAGGACGGGGATGCGGCCGATCACGGTGTCGCTCTCTGTCGTCTTGCGGGCGGAGGTCTTCCGGGTGGTGGTCTTCCGGGGCGTGCCCGCGCTCGGCGCGGTGCTCCGGGCGGTGCCGGCCCCGACGACGGTCCGCGCGACCGGCCGGCCCGGTGCGGCCGGGCCTTCGGCCGGTGCCGCCGCGCGGGCGGCGCGCTTGCGCGGGGCCGCGGGCCGGTCGTCCTCGGCCGCGGGTTCTCGGCCGGTGGCCGTCCGCCGGGGCCGGGGCGCCGCGGCGGCCCGGGGTTTGGGCATCGCCGGATCCGACTGGCCGTCGGGTTCCACCCGTTCGGCGGATTCCGCGAGTGCCGCGTCGAGTGTGTCGGCCACCGGTGTGGACTGGTCCCGCGTGTCGCCGTGCATGCCAAACTCCTGCCCGAGATCGGCGGCAGCTCCCGCCGGCCGGTCCGGGGCCAGGGGAGTACCGGGAGAACTACTGGGTGGGGGAGGTCGTGCCGAGACCGGAGCCTGCCCACGTCGCCGCACCCGGCAACCTGCCCGACTCCGGTCGTGCCGCGGCCGCGAGTCCGAGAGCCCGCGTGCGTCCCGGCGCGCGCCCCCCGGGCGCGCCCCAGTGCGACCCAACCCACCCGTGAACGAGCGGGGGCAGCACGAGGACACGCGCCGGAAACACGGCGAGGGCCGAATGGGCTAAGGAAGGTGAGGGTTTGTCGACGAGGAAGGATTCGGACGTGCTGCAGTCGGGGGGCGCCACCCGTCGCCGCACACCCCGCAGCATCAACGACCTTTGTTCATAGTGACACCGTCGACAAGACCTACGCAGCGGTAGCGCGTTACTTTCCGACCGTCCGGGGGGTATCTCGGCCAGCGGAAATCAAGCTGTTCCACAGTGTTCACGCACTGGTGGTGCGGGACTTGGAAAAGTGCGCCGCGCGCGCCCCCTGTGCAGTCCAATGCGCTGAATGCGATCTCATCAATAGGCCGAACGGATCACCAATAGGTCCGGTGACACACCCTCACACCCATTACCGGGTCTACGCTTCACGCCGTGAAGGCAATCCGCAGATTCACCGTCCGCACCGTCCTGCCCGAACAACTCCAGCCGTTGCACGAGCTCGCGCTCAACCTGCGCTGGTCATGGCATTCGGAGACCAGAGACCTCTTCCGCTCCGTCGACCCCGAGGTCTGGGCCGCCACCGGGGAGGACCCGGTACGCCTGCTCGGCGAGGTCCCGGCCGCCCGGCTCGCCGCCCTCGCCGCGGACCGGCGCTTCCTGCGCAGGCTCGGCGACCTCGCCGACGACCTGCGCGACTACCTGACCGGCACCCGCTGGTACCAGTCCGCCGAGGACGGCGGCCGGCTGCCCGCCGCGATCGCCTACTTCTCGCCCGAGTACGGCATCGCCGCCGCGCTGCCGCAGTACTCCGGCGGTCTCGGCATCCTGGCCGGCGACCACCTCAAGTCCGCCAGCGACCTCGGCGTGCCGCTGATCGGCGTCGGCCTCTTCTACCGGCACGGCTACTTCCGGCAGTCCCTCAGCCGCGACGGCTGGCAGCAGGAGCGCTACCCCCTGCTCGACCCCGACGAACTCGCCGTCAGCCTGCTCCGCGAGACCGACGGCACCCCGGTGCGGATCGACCTCGCCCTGCCGGCCGGCCGCACGCTCGCCGCGCACCTGTGGAAGGCCCAGGTCGGGCGGGTCCCGCTGCTGCTGCTCGACTCCGACATCGAGGCCAACTCGCCCGCCGAGCGCGATGTGACGGACCGCCTCTACGGCGGCGGCAGCGAGCACCGGCTGCTCCAGGAGATGCTGCTGGGCATCGGCGGCGTCCGCGCGGTCCGCGCCTACTGCCGGCTCACCGGGCACGCCGCCCCCGAGGTCTTCCACACCAACGAGGGCCACGCCGGCTTCCTCGGGGTGGAGCGGATCCGGGAGCTGGTCACCGCCGGCGAGAAGGGCGAGGAGGCCGCGGACGGCCTGGACTTCGCGGCGGCCCTGGAGGCCGTCCGGGCCGGGACGCTCTTCACCACGCACACGCCCGTCCCGGCCGGCATCGACCGCTTCGACCGCGAGCTGGTCGCCCGGCACTTCACCGGCGACGCCGCCCTGGCCGGGGTGCCGGTCGAGCAGGTGCTCGCGCTCGGCGCCGAGTCCTGGCGCGGCGGCGACCCGAAGCTCTTCAACATGGCCGCCATGGGCCTGCGGCTGGCCCAGCGCGCCAACGGCGTCTCCACCCTGCACGGCGCGGTCAGCCGGTCGATGTTCAACGGCCTCTGGCCGGGCTTCGACGAGGCCGAGGTGCCGATCGACTCCGTCACCAACGGCGTGCACGCGCCGACCTGGATCGACCCGGCGGTCGTCCGGCTCGGCGCCGCCGAGATCGGCTCCGAGCGGGCCGAGGACGCCATGACCGTCGGCGACACCAGGCGCTGGACGGGCCTGGAGCGGATCGGCAACTCCGAGATCTGGGAGCTGCGGCGGGCCCTGCGGGCCCAGCTCGTGGACGAGGCCCGGAGCCGGGTGCGCACCTCCTGGCGCCAGCGCGGGGCCGGCGACGCCGAGCTCGGCTGGGTCGGCGCCGTGCTCGACCCCGACGTGCTCACCATCGGCTTCGCCCGCCGGGTGCCCTCCTACAAGCGGCTCACCCTGATGCTCCGCGACCAGGAGCGGCTGCGCGCCCTGCTGCTGCACCCGACCCGCCCGGTCCAGATCGTGGTGGCCGGCAAGGCGCACCCGGCCGACGACGGCGGCAAGCGGCTGATCCAGCAGATGGTCGCCTTCGCCGACGACCCGGCGGTGCGCCACCGGATCGTCTTCCTGCCCGACTACGACATGGCCATGGCCCAGCGGCTCTACCCGGGCTGCGACGTCTGGCTGAACAACCCGCTCCGGCCGTTGGAGGCCTGCGGCACGTCGGGCATGAAGGCCGCGCTGAACGGCTGCCTCAACCTCTCCGTCCTCGACGGCTGGTGGGACGAGTGGTACGACGGCCAGAACGGCTGGGCGATCCCCACCGCCGACGGCGTCGGCAGCGTGCTGGACCCGGAGAGCGCCGAGGCCGAGCGCCGCGACGACATCGAGTCCGCCGCGCTCTACGACCTGATCGAGCACCAGGTGGCGGCGCGCTTCTACGACCGGGGCGCGGACGGGCTGCCGCACCGCTGGATCGCGATGGTCCGGCACACCCTGGTCACCCTCGGGCCCAAGGTGCTGGCCGGCCGGATGGTCCGGGAGTACGTGGAGCGGCTCTACGCGCCGGCGGCGCTGGCCCAGCGCGAGCTGGCGGAGCCCGCACCGGGCGGGGCCGGCTACGCCGGCGCCCGGGCGCTCGCCGCCTGGAAGGCCGGGGTCCGGCAGGCCTGGCCGGCCGTCCGGGTCGAGCACGTCGAGGCCGAGTGCCCGGACGAGGCGCAGGAGCTGGGCAGCGCGCTGTCCCTGCGGGTCCAGGTCTCGCTCGGCCCGCTGCAGCCGACCGACGTCGAGGTCCAGGTGGTCTCCGGCCGGGTGGACGAGTCGGACGGCATCTCGGACGCCGCGCTGCTCGCCCTCAAGCCGGCCGGCGGGCCCGACCTCGACGGGCGGACCCGCTACGAGGGCCGGCTCGAACTGAGCCGCACCGGCCCCTTCGGCTACACCGTCCGGGTGCTGCCGGCCCATCCGCTGCTGGCCTCCCCGGCCGAGCTGGGCCTGGTGGCGCTGCCGGCGGAGTCGGCCGGGATGGACGGGGGCCTGCTGCGCTGACCGCGCGGCCGGCCGCAACGACCGGAGGGCGCCGGGCCCCGAACGGGGGCCCGGCGCCCTCCGGCGCGTGCGGGGCGGATCGGACCGGCCGGCTCAGGGCCGGGTCGGACCCCGGTCGGCTCAGACCAGGCTGTCCCGCCAGGCCTGGTGCAGGTCGGCGAACCGGCCCGCCCCGCCGATCAGTTCCTCCGGCGTGCCGTCCTCCACGATCCGGCCCTGCTCCATCACCAGGACCCGGTCGGCGATCTCCACGGTGGAGAGCCGGTGGGCGATGATCACGGCCGTCCGGCCGGCCAGCACCGTCCGCATGGCGCGCTGCACGGCCTGCTCGCCCGGGACGTCCAGCGAGGACGTCGCCTCGTCCAGGATCAGCACCGCCGGGTCGGCGAGCAGCGCCCGGGCGAAGGCCACCAGCTGCCGCTGGCCCGCCGAGATCCGCCCGCCGCGCTTGCGCACGTCGGTGTCGAAGCCCTCGGGCAGCGCCGCCACGAACTCGTACGCGCCGATCTCCCGGGCCGCCCGCTCGACCTCCTCGCGGGTCGCCCCGGGCTTGCCGATGGCGATGTTCTCGGCGACCGTCCCGGAGAACAGGAAGGACTCCTGGGTGACCATCACCACCCCGCGCCGCAGGTCGGCGGTGGCGAGGTCGCGCAGGTCCACGCCGTCCAGGGTGATCCGGCCCTCGGTCGGGTCGTAGAACCGGGCCAGCAGCTTGGCCAGCGTCGACTTGCCGGCGCCGGTGGCGCCGACCACGGCCGTGGTCTGCCCGGCCGGGAGCACCAGGTCGAAGGCGGGCAGCACCTCCTTGCCCGTCCGGTACGCGAACCGGGTGCCGGTGAAGGCCACCTCCCGGCCGATCACCGGGCTGGCCGGCAGCGGCAGCGGAGTGCTCGGCTCGGCCACCGTCGGCTCGTGGGCCAGCAGGCCGGCGATCTTCTCCAGGGCGGCGGCCGCCGACTGGTAGCTGTTCAGGAACATCGCCAGCTGGTCGATCGGGTCGTACAGCCGGCGCAGGTAGAGCACGAAGCCGGTGAGCACGCCGAGCTCCAGGCTGCCGTCGGTGACCAGGAACGCGCCCAGCACCACGATCCCGGTGATCCAGACGTTGGCGGTCGTCCGGGACAGCCCGACGAAGCGGGCCAGCTCGCGGAAGCCGTCCGCCTGGGAGGCCGCCGCCCGGCCGTTGAGCACCCCGAAGGCCGCGTCGTTGGCGGCCTCCCGGCGGAAGGCCTGGACCGGGCGGATGCCGTTCATGGTCTCGGTGAACTTGACGATCAGGCTGGCCGTGGCGGTGCGCGAGCGGCGGTAGACCCGGCGCGAGCGCGCCTGGAAGGACCGCGTGATGAGGTACAGCGGCAGGATCGAGGCCAGTGACACCAGGCCCAGGCGCCAGTCCATCACCAGCAGCAGCACCGAGATGTAGAACACCGAGAGGAAGACCGTCAGCAGCTCCTGGAGGCCCTCGGAGAGCAGCTCTCGCAGGGCGTCCACGTCGCTGGTCGCCCGCGAGGTGATCCGGCCGGAGGTGTAGCGCTCGTGGAAGTCCAGGCTGAGCCGCTGGGCGTGCCGGAAGATCCGGCCGCGCAGCTCCAGCAGGATGTCCTGGTTGATCCGCGCGCTCAGCCGGATGAACGTCCGCTGCAGCACGGTGCTCAGCGCGGCGCAGCCCAGGTACGCGGAGATGACCGCGATCAGCGGGCCGCTGTCGTGGTCGCGCAGCGCCGGGACGGCCCGGTCCATGGTGATGGCCACCAGCAGCGGCCCGGCCTGCAGGGCGGCCTGCTGGACCAGGATGACCAGCATCGCCACGGTGATCCGGGCGCGGTGCGGGCCGAGCAGCGCGCCCAGCAGGGTGCGTGCCGCGCCGGGCGGGACGGGGATGTCCTCGTCCTCCACGGCCGACGGGAGCCGTTCGTCCTCCGGCGGCTCCGGCTGCTGCTGCGCCTCCTTCGCCGGTTCGACGGTGGTGGTGCTCATCGGGCGGGGCTCCCTTCCAGGACGGGGGCGGCCTCGCCCGACATGAGTTCGCGGTAGACGGCGCTGGACCGCAGCAGCTCCTGGTGCGTCCCGACGGCGGCGATCCGGCCGTCGGCCAGCACCGCGACCCGGTCGGCCAGCAGGACGGTGCTCGGCCGGTGCGCCACCACCAGGGCGGTGGTGGAGCCGAGCACCTCGCGCAGGGCCCGCTCGACCAGGGCCTCGGTGTGCACGTCCAGGGCGGACAGCGGGTCGTCCAGGACGAGGAAGGCCGGGTCGCCGACCACGGCCCTGGCCAGGGCCAGGCGCTGGCGCTGACCGCCCGACAGGCTGAGGCCCTGCTCGCCGACCTGGGTCTCGGTGCCGGCCGGGAGCAGCTCCACGAATCCGGCCTGGGCGGTGCCCAGCGCGCGGCGCAGCTGCTCCCGGGAGGCGTCGGGGGCGCCCATCAGCACGTTCTCCGCGACCGAGGCGGAGAACAGGGTGGGCTCCTCGAAGGCGACCGAGACCAGCTCGCGCAGCCGGTCCCGGGGGATGTCGCGGATGTCGCGGCCGTCCAGCGTGATGGTGCCGCCGGTGGCCTCGTACAGGCGGGGGAGCAGCGCCGTCAGGGTGGTCTTGCCGCTGCCGGTCGCGCCGACCAGGGCCATCGTCTCGCCGCGCCGCACGTGCAGGTCGATCCCGCACAGCAGGTCGGGGGTGTCGGCCGGCGCGTCCGGGTAGCGGAACCGCACGCCGGTGAGGCGGATGCCCTCGCCGTCCGCGGCGTTGTCGGCGGCGCTCCCGCCCTTGGCCGGGGTGTCCGCTCCGGCCGCGGGCGCGTCGGGCCCGGCCCCGCCCTCGGGCTCGTCCATGACCTCGAAGTAGCGGTCGGTGGCGGTCGCCGCCTCGTTCGCGTAGGCGAGCAGCCAGCCGAGCGACTCGACCGGCCAGCGCAGGGCGAGCGCGGTGGAGAGGAAGGCCACCAGGGTGCCGGTGGTCAGGTCGTCGTGGGCGACCAGGTAGGCGCCGACGGCGAGGGCGCAGCCGAGCGCCAGCTCCGGCAGGCCGACGATGACGGCCCACAGGTTGGCCAGCATGCCGGCCTTGTGGAGCTCGGTCTCGCGCAGCTCGTGGGTCTGGCGGCGGAACCGCTCGGCCATCGTCCGGTGCCGGCCGAAGGCCTTGAGGATCCGGATGCCGAGGACGGACTCCTCGATCACGGTGGCGAGGTCACCGGTCTGGTCCTGGGCGCGGCGGGCCGCCAGCGAGTAGCCGGACTCGAAGTGCCGGCTCAGCAGGATCAGCGGGATCGCGGGCAGCAGGGTGATCAGCGCCAGGCGCCAGTCCAGGACGAACATCACGGCGGTGCCGGCCGCGAACATCACCGAGTTGACGATCAGGAAGACCAGCGGGAAGGCCAGGAACAGCCGCATGGTGAACATGTCGGAGGTGGCCCGGGAGAGCAGCTGGCCGGAGGCCCAGCGGTCGTGGAAGGAGACCGGCAGCCGCTGGAGCTTGGCGTAGAGGTCGCCGCGCATGGCGGTCTCCAGGCCGGCCAGCGGGCCGGCCAGCACCACCCGTCTGGTGTAGAAGAGTCCGGCCTCGATCAGGCCGAGCACGAGCAGCAGCCCGGCGAGCGGCCAGAGGGCGGGCAGGTCGTGGTGGGCGATCGGGCCGTCCACGATCCGGCCGAGGACCAGCGGGACGATCAGCACGCTCAGGGTGGCGACGAGCGCCGCGCCGATGGAGGCGGCCAGCCGCCAGCGGATCACCCGCGCGTACGGCCACAGGCGCAGCAGGGACCGCACCGTCGACCTGTGCTCGGTCGCGGTGGCGGGTGTGCCGCGGGGGGTGGTTCCGGGCTCCGGTGCGGGTGGGTCCGGATCCTCCTGCTTCGGTCGGGGTGTCGACTGCGGCAGCGTGGTCTCTTGGTTCTCGGCCATCGCCGAGAGGATAAGTCGGTGCACCGTCATTTCTCACCAGGTTTTTTGCTCCTGTCGGCGAGAATCGGCCACGCGGTGGCCGGCCACGCGGCCGGGCGGTGCCGAGGCGGGGCCGCGCGCAGGCCGCGCCGCCCCGCCCGCGCCGCCCGGGCCCGGCACTGCGCCGCTGCCCGGCCGGGGCCGCCGCCCGGCCGGTACCGCGTCAGTGCGGCCGGCCGCCGTTGGCCGCCACCGGCAGCAGCCGCAGCAGGTGCAGCGAGCGGGCCGCCAGCGGCAGCGCCGCCGCCGCCGGGCGGTGGACACCGGGCGCGGCCGACTGGTCGGGCAGCGAGGTGTCCAGGACGCTCTCGTAGCCGGCCGTCCGCGGCCCGCCGGGGAGGGTGAAGGGGAGCTCGCGGTCCCCGGCGTTGAGCAGCAGCAGGAAGCTGTCGTCGCGCAGCGGCAGGCCGTGCTGGTCGCGCTCGGACATCGCCGCCCCCGAGAGCAGCATGCCGAGGCCGGTGGTGGGCGCGAACCAGTCCGCCTCGGTCATCTCCCGCCCGCGCGGGGTGAACCAGGCCAGGTCCGGCTGGCCGCCGGGGGCGGCGGCCCGGCCGGAGAAGAAGGCCCGCTGGCGCAGCACGGGGTGCCGGCGGCGCAGCCGTACGAGCCGGGCGGTGAGGTCGCGCAGCGAGCGCCAGCCGGGGTCGTCCAGCAGTGACCAGTCGAGCCAGCTGATCTCGTTGTCCTGGCAGTAGGCGTTGTTGTTGCCGCCCTGGGTGCGGCCGAGCTCGTCGCCGGCGGTGAGCATCGGGACGCCGGTGGAGAGCAGCAGGGTGGCCAGCAGGTTGCGCAGCTGGCGCCGGCGCAGTTCCTGGACCGCCGGGTCGTCGGTCTCGCCCTCGGTGCCGCAGTTCCAGGACCGGTTGTCGTTGGTGCCGTCCCGGTTGTCCTCGCCGTTGGCCCGGTTCTGCTTGTCCTGGTAGCTGACCAGGTCGCGCAGGGTGAAGCCGTCGTGGGCGGTGACGAAGTTGACGGAGGCGTAGGGGCGCCGGCCGCCGCGCTGGTAGAGGTCGGAGGAGCCGGAGAGCCGGTAGCCGAGCTCGCGCACGTCCGGGCGGGCGCCGCGCCAGAAGTCCCGGACGGTGTCGCGGTACTTGTCGTTCCACTCGGCCCACAGCGGCGGGAACCCGCCGACCTGGTAGCCGCCGGCGCCGACGTCCCAGGGCTCGGCGATCAGCTTGACCCGGCTGAGCACCGGGTCCTGGGAGACGGCGGCGAGGAAGGGGTGGTGCATCTCCACGCCGTCGCTGCCCCGGGCCAGCGCCGCCGCGAGGTCGAAGCGGAACCCGTCGACGCCCATCTCGGTGACCCAGTAGCGCAGCGAGTCGGTGATCAGCCGGACGGTCTGCGGCTGGCGGGTGTCGAGGGTGTTGCCGCAGCCGGTGTAGTCGGCGTAGCCGCGCCGGCGGTGCAGCGGCAGGCGGTAGTAGCCGGCGTTGTCGATGCCGCGCAGTGACAGGGTGGGGCCCAGCTCGCCGCCCTCGGCGGTGTGGTTGTAGACCACGTCGAGGATGACCTCGATGCCGGCCGCGTGCAGGGCCCGGACCATCCGCTTGAACTCGCCCACCTGCTGGCCGCGGCTGCCGGAGGCGCTGTAGCCGGCGTGCGGCGCGAAGTAGCCGATGCTGTTGTAGCCCCAGTAGTTGGTGAGCCCGCGGGACTGCAGGTGGTCCTCGTCGGCGAACTGGTGGACGGGCAGCAGCTCGACGGCGGTGACGCCGAGGCCGGTGAGGTGCTCGATCGCGGCGGGGTGGGCGAGGCCGGCGTAGGTGCCGCGCAGCTCGGGCGGGACGCCGGGGTGGCGCATGGTGAAGCCGCGGACGTGCACCTCGTAGAGCACGGTCTCGGCCCAGGGGGTCTTCGGCCGCTGGTCGTCGTACCAGTCGTCGTCGTCGTGCACGACCACGCCCTTGGGCACGTAGGGGGCGGAGTCGCGGTTGTCGCGGACGGTGTCGGCGACCTCGCGCTCGGGCCAGTCGCGGACCGACCCGCAGGTGGCGTCGTGGGCGGTGTAGCGGCCGTCGACGGCGCGGGCGTACGGGTCCAGCAGCAGTTTCGCCGGGTTCCAGCGGGCGCCGGTCCACGGGTCCCAGCGGCCGTGCACCCGGAAGCCGTAGCGGGTGCCGGGCAGCACGCCGGGCAGGTAGCCGTGCCAGGTCTGGAAGTCCTGCTCGGTGAGGCGGTGGCGGCTCTCCTGCCCGTCCTCGTCGAACAGGCAGAGGTCGACGGCCTCGGCGCCGGCGGCCCACAGCGCGAAGTTGGTGCCCCGGGCGCCTCGGGGGCCGGTCCGGAAGCGGGCGCCGAGCGGCTGCCAGCTGCCCGGCCAGGGGGTGTCGGGGCGGGCGGCCCCGGTCGGTTCCGCACGTGCTCCGGCCACGTCCCGGTCGGCGGCTCCGTCCGGTCGCGCGCCTGGTCCCAGCTCCTGCCAAGCCGTCATGGCCGCACCCTCCCAGCACGGGGCGTCCCGTACCCCCGTCCCACACTTGTTCCCTGATCGGATGCCGCTGTCACGTGGTGGATCGCCTCGTGACGGACCGTGATCGATCGTGCCACCTCCGGCGGCGCGGATGCGGCTTCCCGGCCGGGGTCCCTCGTTCGTGTCCGGCCGGTGGCGCGGTCGTTATGCCCGGTATCGGGGGATCGGCCCCTTAGGCTGGCGATCGGACGGTCGGTGAGGGTCCGTCAGTGGACCTCCGCCGGCCGACGGCGGCAGGCGGACGACGGACACAGCGGGAGGCCGGATGCGCCCCGGACTGCGGGTTTGGGCACGGCGGGCGGCGGTCTTCGGGCTGTTCCTGATCACCGGCTGCGACGGCAGCGGGCCGCTGGGCGGCGGGGACGCGCCGGCGCCGCCGCCCGCGTCGCGGCCGGCGATCCAGGTGACGCCGGGGGACGGCAGCCGCGAAATCCCCCCGGAGGGGCCGGTGCGGGTGACGGTGGCGCAGGGCGGGCGGCTGGAGTCCGTCCGGTTCCGGGACAACAAGGGGGCCGAGCTGCCCGGCACGGTGTCCGAGGACGGCGGCTCCTGGACCCCGGACGGCCTGCTCGCGGTGGGCGGCACCTACTCCCTGGACGCCTCGGCGGTGGACCGCGACGGCGCCCGGGCCACCCGGCACAGCGTGTTCAGCACGGTGGCCAGGGCGCGTACCTTCGTCGCCTTCTTCACCCCCGAGGACGGCAGCACGGTCGGTGTCGGCATGCCGGTGTCGCTGCGCTTCAGCCGCCCGATCGCGGACCGTGCGGCGGTGGAGCGGGCCGTCCGGGTCACCGCGGTGCCGGCGGTGCCGGTGGCCGCGCACTGGTTCGGCGACCAGCGGCTGGACTTCCGCCCGGAGCGGTACTGGGCGCCGGGGACGAAGGTCAGCCTCGCGCTGCGCTTCAAGGGCGTGGAGGGCGCGCCGGGCGAGCTCGGGACGCAGACCAAGGACGTCCGCTTCACCGTCGGCCGCTCCCAGATCAGCGTGGTGGACCTGGACGAGCACACCCTCACCGTCCGGCAGGGGTCGGCGGTGGTGCGGCGGCTGAAGATCTCCGGCGGCACCCCCGAGCACAGCACCTACCTCGGTGCGATGGTCGTCTCGGAGAAGTTCAAGGTCACCCGGATGAACTCGCAGACGGTCGGCCTCGGTGACGAGTACGACATCAAGGACGTCCCGCACGCGATGCGGCTGACCACCTCCGGCACCTTCATCCACGGCAACTACTGGGCGGACCCGGAGGTCTTCGGCAACGACAACACCAGCCACGGCTGCATCGGCCTGGCCGACGCCAAGGGCGGCGGGACGACCGAGACCCCGGCGGGCTGGCTGTTCGAGCACACCCTCACCGGGGACGTGATCGAGGTCCGCGGCTCCAGCGGGGAGGCGGTGCCGCCGCACAACGGGCTGAACGGCTGGAACCTCCCGTGGGCGCAGTGGCTGGCCGGGAGCGCGCTCCTCCCCGGCGGGCCGGCCACGCCGTCGCCGGTGCCCACGGCATCGTCCGGGCCGTCGCCGTCACCCTCGTACGCTCCCTCGTCCCCGCCCGCACCCGCGCCCACGTCCGCGCGCGGGTCGGGGCCCGCCGCGCCGGGTACGACCGGCGCGGGGGCCGCCCCGCGCGGTACGGCACCGGCCGCCGCACCGGCGGAAGGCGCGCCGGCGCTTCACTGAGGATGCACCGCGCGGGCACCGGCCTCCCGCCGAGGATTCACTCATCCTGCCCGGTTATCCTGCTCCTCGCCCCCGGGGCCGAGTAGGGAGAACATCCGCTCCCGGTGCAACCCTTCCGGGCACCAGCGCGTGTATTCAGGGTGGATACCGGGAGGGGAGAGACCGAGTGAAGCCGGTTCAGGCGGACAACGCCGCGATACGTAGGGCAGACCGCCGGGGGCGCCGCAGCGCCGTCGCGGTCATGATGGGCGGGGTGCTGCTGTTGGGCGCGGCCTGCTCGTCGAACGGCGGCGGGGGCACCGGCGGCAGTGCCGGCACCGCCGGCAACGACACCGCGGCGACCGGGGGTGCCAGCAGCGCCGCGTCCGCGCCGGCCACGGAGACCCCCAAGGTCTCGGCGGCGGTGCTGAACGTCGAGCCGAAGGACGGCGCCGTCGACGTCAACCCGACCAACGGCGTCAAGGTCGGCGTCACGGGCGGCAAGCTGACCGCGGTCGAGGTGACCGACAAGGACGGCAAGGCCGTACCGGGCGCGATCAGCGCGGACGGCCTGGGCTGGACGCCCTCCGCGCCGCTGACCGTGGGCATGGCGTACAAGGTGAACGTGCAGGCGGCCGACCCGGCCGGCCTGGTCTCCGCGTCCACCACGACCTTCACCACGCTCACCCCGGCGAAGACGGTCTCCACCAACGACAACATCGCCGACAACGGCACCTACGGTGTCGGCATGATCGTCTCGGTGAAGTTCAACAAGGCGATCAAGAACCAGGACGCCGTGGAGAAGGGCATCACCTTCGTCGCCAGCGACGGCACCACCGTCAAGGGCCACTGGTTCGGCAGCCAGCGGCTGGACTTCCGGCCGGAGAAGTACTGGAACCCCGGCACCAAGGTCACCATCAAGTACCGCCTCAAGAACGTCGAGGTCGCGCCCGGTGTCTACGGTGACGTGGACAAGGACGAGCCGTTCGTGATCGGCCGCTCGCAGGTCTCCACCGCCGACTCCGCCACGCACCAGATGACCGTGGTGCGCGACGGCAAGTCGACCGTCCTGCCGGTGACCCTGGGCGACGCCAAGAACCCGTCCTGGAACGGCACCATGGTGATCTCCAGCAAGGAGAAGGTCACCCGGATGAACTCCCAGACCGTCGGCCTGGGCGCGGAGTACGACATCCAGGACGTCCCGCACGCGATGCGGCTGACCGACTCCGGCACCTTCGTGCACGGCAACTACTGGGCCAACCCGTTCGGCAAGAGCAACGCCAGCCACGGCTGCGTCTCCATGCAGGACGTCCAGGGCGGCAGCGACACCTCGGTGGCGGGCAAGTTCTTCAACGACTCGATGATCGGCGACCCGGTCACGATCAAGAACTCCACCAGCGCCACCGTGAAGCCGGACAACGGCCTCAGCGGCTGGACGATGGACTACAAGAACTGGTAACCCCCCCTCCGCGACGACCGGCCCGGCTCCCTGCCCGCAGGGTGCCGGGCCGCTCGCGTTCCCGCTGGTAACGGTCGGGAGACGGCCGCAACTTTCCGCTCCCCGGACGCGTGTTCTCAGCTGGGTAACGAGGGAGGGAGTCGGCCGTGGAGTCGATACGCAGGCCCGTCGGGTCGATACGCAGGGCGTCGGCCGCCGTGGTGCTCGGCGGTCTGCTGGTGCTGACCACCGCGTGCGGGGGCGGCACGGGCGGTAAGCAGCCGCCCGCGGGGGCGGCCCTGGGCGGCGCCGGCGGGGGAGCCTCGGCTCCGGCCGGCGCGCGATCGGAACAGCCGCAGCCGAAGGTCTCCGCGGCCGTCCTGGACATCACCCCGAAGAACGGCGCCGAGGGCGTGGCGCCGGGAGCGCTGAAGGTCTCGGTGGCGGGCGGGAAGCTCACCACCGTCAAGGTCACCGACAAGGACGGCCGGGAGATACCGGGGGCGGCCACCGCCGACGGCGCGGCCTGGACCCCGAACGCTCCGCTGGCCGTCGGCACGGCGTACCGGGTCAGCGCGCAGGCCGCCGACGCCGCGGGGGTGCAGGCCACGGCGGAGAGCGGCTTCACCACGCTGACCCCGCAGCACGAGGCCGAGCCGTCGGACAACATCACCGACGGAGCCGCCTACGGGGTCGGGATGATCCTCTCGGTGGCCTTCGACAAGGACGTGCAGAACAAGGCCGAGGTGGCGAAGGGCATCACCTTCGAGACCGACAACGGCACCGTGGTCAAGGGCCACTGGTTCGGTGACCGCCGGCTCGACCTGCGCCCGGAGGCGTACTGGAAGCCCGGCACCAAGGTGACCGTGCACTACCGGCTGAAGAGCGTGGAGATCTCGCCCGGCGTCTACGGCGGGGTGGACCGCGACGAGCCGTTCACCATCGGCCGCTCGCAGGTCTCCACGGTGGACGCGAACACCCACGAGATGACCGTGGTGAGCGACGGCCAGACCTCCGTCATCCCGATCACCTCCGGCTCGCCCGAGCACCCGACCTGGAACGGGACGATGGTGATCTCGGCCAAGGAGGGCGTGGTCAACATGCGCTCCAGCACCCTGCCGGGGATGACCGGCGAGCCGTACGACCTGATGGTGCCGCACTCGATGCGGCTCACCGACACCGGCACCTACGTGCACGGCAACTACTGGGGCCACTCCTTCGGCGAGGACAACACCAGCCACGGCTGCGTCGGCCTGCAGGACGTGAAGGGCGGCGGATCCGGCACCGTGGCGGGGAAGTTCTACGACTCCTCGCTGGTCGGTGACGTGGTCACGGTGCAGAACTCCAAGCGCGGACAGGTGGAGCCGGACAACGGCCTCAGCGGCTGGAACCTGCCCTGGGGCTCCTGGTAGCGGACGGCGTACGGCGACCCTGCCGGGCACCCCTCGCGGGGTGCCCGGCAGTGCTGTTTCGGACGGTTGCTGTCGGCATATGCCTGCCGAATAGTGATTGTTTGCTCATTGTCCGTACGCGGCCGCATGCGTTCCGCAATGATGGGGCGCATGGCGGGATGGGGCGAAGCGGAACAGTCATCACATCCTGGGGCCGGTCTGCTGGGTGACGCCGCGTCGAACGACCGCCCCCTGGCGTTGGCGGCCTTGGAGCGGCTCGGCCCCGAGGAGCTCGAACAGGTCTACTTCGGGCGGATGTGCGAGCGGGACGGATCCGACGAGGTGGTGCTGCCCTCCCGGCCGCAGTCCGCGTCGGTGGCCCGGAGACTGGTCCTGTCCGTCCTGCAGTCCTGGGGCCTGCACCAGCTGCTGGAGGTCGGGGAGTTACTGGCCGGCGAGCTCGTCGCCAACGCCGTCCGGCACGCCGCCGGCCGCACCGTCGGCCTCCAGGTGCAGCGGCGGCCGGGCTGGCTGCGGGTGGAGGTCAGGGACTCCTCGCGGGCGCTGCCCTGCCGGATCGTGGCCGAGCCCGGCGGCGAGGCCGGCTACGGCCTGCTGCTGGTCGACGACCTCTCCGACCGCTGGGGGGCGGACCTGCTCCCGCGCGGCAAGGGCGTCTGGTTCGAGCTGAAGATCCGCGAGCGCGGCTGACGGCGTCGGCGGAAGCGTTCGTCCCATTCCGGAAAACACGCAGGGCCCCCGTCGCCGTGGTGCGGCGTGGAGGCCCGTGCAGGTCATCGCGCCGGTCAAGGGGGTGCGTACCGCGCGATGGGGACGGCCGCGCCAGGTCGGGGGCGGCCGTGGTTCGCGTCCGGGGCGTCGTCACGCCCCGGACTGCTTCGACTATCGCATGCGTCTCAGGATGTGAGCAAACCGGACAGCTTGGATTGGAAGGTTTGTAACCTAGTTCACCTTTGCTGCGCGCATGAATTCGCATGAAGGCCTTTGATTATTCACCTTGTCTGGGGTGGCTCGACGGTCGGTGGGCGGCTGCTCTTCCCCGGCGCGGTGGCGTGGTCCGTGCGGTCCGCGGAGGCGGTCCGGTGGGCCGGTCACCGCATGGGGTGCGTCGTCGGCCGGGGTGGGCCCGATCGCCCTCGGCGGGGTGGATCCGGACGGAGTGCAGGCGGCCGTCCATTCGGAGGGTGAGGGTGAGCGAGCCGTCCCGGACGAGGAATTCGCGGACCCGGTCGGCGGCCTCGCGCCGGGTGAGGAAGTACTCGAAGGCGTCGGACTGGTCTGCGCCGAGCGGGAGTTCGCGCAGCGAGCGCCAGAGCGCGGCGAGGGCGTCGGGGAGGTGCTGGAACCGGGCGGGGGCGGTCACGTCCTCGATCTCGACGGCGACGGCTCCGTCGGCGCTGGGGCCGGGGCAGGAGGTCACGCGGCGCTCCTGCGGGTGGCGGCGGGCGTACCGGCGGGCGCGACGCTGCACCAGACGGCCTTGCCGACGCCGCCCGTCCGGGCCTGGCAGCCCCAGCCGAGGTCGGTGGCCCGGCGGCCGGGGAGGCCGTCGGCGCCTCGACGCCTGGCGGGCCGGCCTGGGAACACTCCGGGCCGGCCTGCCACGGGCTGCGGCTACCGTTGGTCGGATTGCCTTGCGATCACCACTCGATGGCGCTGTCCTTTGCATCTCAGTTCAACTGCACGGCGGTTGGGCACAACACTGACCTGTTCGGTTCGGCCCGAGCAGCCGGAGCTGCATTCGCGTCGTGGACAAGTCGCCCGCCCGCTGTCGCGGTCAGGTGAAACGGCATCCTCGGCTCGCTCGGACCAGCCGTCGACGGTCGGAGCGATCGCTCGCTGCCGGGGCGCTTGACGGTGGCAGTGGCTATGTTCATGCCTTAGCCAGGTTGCCCCTGCTGGGAGTTGAAGGTGAGTGGCGTGACTTCGCTGCTGTTCGGAGTGTTTCCGGGAGTCCTCGGAGCTGGACTTGCCACCGTCCTCGCGTTGGCCGGCGCCACTTCCGGCGTGTTGGCGGGCCACGTTCGGCGGAAGGGCTTCTGGCTCGTCCGCCGTAGCGGGTTCCAGCAGCGGGCGCGTCGGCGCTCGGAGCAACTGTACGAGCAGGCGACCAGGGCCACCGATGCCGCCGGTGTGGCAGCCCCTGACCGATCCGTGCTGGTCCAACTCGACGCGTGGGCCCTTGCCGTGAAGGAACAGGTGCTGCTCGGTGTGCCGGTGGCGGTGCTGGCGTTCGCGGCGCTTGCCATGGGCGTTGCCGAGGCATTGGCTGCCGGTGTATCCGAGGCGGCATTCCTGTGGGCGGTACTGCCCGCGGTCGCGCTGGCCGTACTGTCCACCCTGCCCATGCGGCTGGACGACATAGCGCTTCGCCGTGGTCACAGCGCTGATCTCGTAGCTCTGGCGGCGATGCAACTCCTGGCAGCCTGCGACCAGCACCGTGAGCACCCCAGTCCTGAGTCGACCATCAGGCTGGATGACGGTGTCGGCCGATTGAGCAGTGCTTTGGGGATGTTCGCGCGATTCGGAGTGACACGCTCTGTTTCGCGGAGGCGTCGTCTGGTCGGGCAGGTGGCCGGGATGAGTGCCGAGCTGAACGAGGCCCTGGAAGCGGTGTATCGCGACCGCTCGCAACTCACGGTGCTGGTGGAGAAGGTCGCCCGTCTTCTCGCGTCGATGAAGGACCAGTGCATCCTGGCCCTGGTGAGTGAGGAGGTCGGACGGAGTCTGGAGCGGGACGAGGCGGAGGGAGTTTCCCCCTGGGGCTATGTCGCCGCGCACGTCATGTCATTCGGGATCGGATGCGGGTTGTTGGCCGTGGTGAGGTCGCTCGATCTCGGCAGCGAGTTGGTGACCGTCGTGGTGCTTCCGGTGGTGGTACTGCTCATGCAGATTCCGTACGGGTTGGTTCGCCGATCGGCGGGACTGCGGCGGCTGCCACGCTTCGCGCTGGGGACTGACCGCCCTGTGCCGGGTGAGCAGGCGACCGAAGCGACGGACTCGGCGATGTCCAGGAGTCCCAACGCCGGCTGAGGACGGTCCCGACCGGCACAGTGCTGCGACCGCTGTCGCTCGGCTGCAACCGCTGGCCGAATGTCCGACGGTGTCGGCCGCGCTCGCAAGCGGCCCGGACGGCGCCATGAAACCCGGCGTCCCGGGCCGCCGCTTGGCAGGCCCGGGACGCCGGATCTTCAGAACGGCCGGCAGGTCACGTTCGTGGAGTGGTCAGCACTCGATGACGTTGACCGCGAGTCCTCCGCGCGAGGTCTCCTTGTACTTGACCTTCATGTCGGCGCCGGTCTCCTTCATGGTCTTGATCGCCTTGTCGAGGGAGACGTGGTGGCGGCCGTCGCCGCGCAGTGCCATCCGGGCCGCCGTGATGGCCTTGACCGAGGCCATGCCGTTGCGCTCGATGCAGGGGATCTGGACCAGGCCGCCGACCGGGTCGCAGGTGAGGCCGAGGTTGTGCTCGATGCCGATCTCGGCGGCGTTCTCGACCTGCTCGGGGGAGCCGCCCAGCACCTCGGCGAGGCCGCCGGCCGCCATCGAGCAGGCGGAGCCGACCTCGCCCTGGCAGCCGACCTCGGCGCCGGAGATCGAGGCGTTCTCCTTGAAGAGCATGCCGATCGCGCCGGCCGCGAGCAGGAAGCGGACGATGCCGTCCTCGTCCGCGCCGGGGATGAAGTTCAGGAAGTAGTGCAGGACGGCGGGGATGATGCCGGCCGCGCCGTTGGTGGGCGCGGTGACCACGCGCTGTCCGGAGGCGTTCTCCTCGTTGACCGCCATCGCGTAGAGGGTCACCCACTCCATCGCGTTGGCGGGCCCTATGCCCTCGGCCCGCAGGGCGCGGGCGCCGCTGGCGGCCCGGCGGCGGACCTTCAGGCCGCCCGGCAGGATGCCCTCGCGGGACATGCCGGCGGCCACGCACTCCTGCATGACCCGCCAGATCTCCAGCAGGCCGGTGCGGATCTCGGCCTCGCTGCGCCAGGCCTTCTCGTTCTCCAGCATCAGGCCGGAGATCGACAGTCCGGTCTCCCGGGTGAGGCGCAGCAGCTCCTCGCCGGTGCGGAACGGGTAGCGCAGCACGGTGTCGTCCGGCTTCACGCGGTCCGCGCCGATGGCGTCCTCGTCGACCACGAAGCCGCCGCCGACCGAGTAGTAGGTCTTCTCCAGCACGGGTACGCCGTCGGCGTCGTACGCGGCCAGGGTCATGCCGTTGGCGTGGTACGGCAGCGAGCGGCGGCGGTGCAGGATCAGCTGGGTGTCGGTGTCGAAGGCGATCTGGTGGGCGTCGGCCAGGTCGTGGCCGAGCAGCCGCAGCTGCTTGGTCGCCTTGATCCGCTCCACGTCCAGGTCGGCCTGGTCGACGTCGACGGTCCGGGGGGAGTTGCCCTCCAGGCCGAGCAGGACGGCCTTGGGGGTGCCGTGGCCGTGGCCGGTCGCGCCGAGCGAGCCGAAGAGCTCCGCGCGGACGGCGGCGGTCTGGGCCAGCAGCCCCTCGGACTTCAGGCGGCGGGCGAACATCCGGGCGGCCCGCATCGGGCCGACGGTGTGGGAACTCGAAGGGCCGATGCCGATGGAGAAGAGGTCGAAGACGCTGATGGCCACGGGGGACGTCCTTGTCTGGTCTCGTGGAAGGACAAGCAGGTACACGGGTCGGGGCACCGCGCTCCACGTTCCAGTGTGCGCGGTGCCCCGGGGATTCGGGAGGCCGGCGGGTGTGTGCCGGCCTCCCGAGGGAGGAAGCGTCCTGCGGGGTCAGGCGGTCCCGCAGGGGTCGGGCGGGTGTTACAGGTTCGGGTACAGCGGGTACTTCGCGGCCAGCGCGCTGACGCGGGCCTTGAGGGCGGCGGCCTTGGCCTCGTCGAAGGTCGGCAGCAGCGTCTCGGCGATGACGTCGGCGACCTCGCGGAAGTCCTCGGCCTGGAAGCCGCGGGTGGCGAGCGCCGGGGTGCCGATCCGCAGGCCGGAGGTGACCATCGGCGGGCGCGGGTCGTTCGGGACGGCGTTGCGGTTGACCGTGATGCCGACCTCGTGGAGGCGGTCCTCGGCCTGCTGGCCGTCCAGCTCGCTGTGGCGCAGGTCCACCAGGACGAGGTGGACGTCGGTGCCGCCGGACAGGACGGAGACGCCGGCCGCGGTCGCGTCGTCCTTGAGGAGGCGCTCGGCGAGGATCTTGGCGCCGGCCAGGGTGCGCTGCTGGCGCTCCTTGAACTCCTCGGACGCGGCGACCTTGAAGGCGACGGCCTTGGCGGCGATGACGTGCTCCAGCGGGCCGCCCTGCTGGCCGGGGAAGACCGCGGAGTTGATCTTCTTGGCGTACTCGGCCTTGGAGAGGATCACGCCGCCGCGCGGGCCGCCGAGGGTCTTGTGGGTCGTGGTGGTCACCACGTCCGCGTACGGCACCGGGTTCGGGTGCAGGCCCGCGGCCACCAGGCCGGCGAAGTGCGCCATGTCGACCATGAGCAGGGCGCCGACCTCGTCCGCGATGCGGCGGAACGCGGCGAAGTCCAGCTGGCGCGGGTAGGCGGACCAGCCGGCGATGATCAGCTTGGGCTGGTGCTCCTTGGCGAGGCGCTCGACCTCGGCCATGTCGACCTGGTTGGTCTTCTCGTCCACGTGGTACGCGGCCACGTTGTAGAGCTTGCCGGAGAAGTTGATCTTCATGCCGTGGGTGAGGTGGCCGCCGTGGGCCAGGCTCAGGCCCAGGATGGTGTCGCCCGGCTGGATCAGCGCGAACATCGCGGCGGCGTTCGCCTGCGCACCGGAGTGCGGCTGCACGTTCGCGTGCTCGGCGCCGAACAGCGCCTTCACCCGGTCGATCGCGATCTGCTCGGCCACGTCGACGTGCTCGCAGCCGCCGTAGTAGCGACGGCCGGGGTAGCCCTCGGCGTACTTGTTGGTCAGCACCGAGCCCTGGGCCTCCATGACCGCCACCGGGGCGAAGTTCTCGGAGGCGATCATTTCCAGGGTGGTCTGCTGACGGTGCAGCTCCGCGTCGACCGCCGCGGCGATCTCCGGGTCGAGGGCGTGCAGGGACTGGTTGAGAACCGTCATGGTGTGGTCTTCCCGTCATGGGGCAGCCGCGCGCAGCTCGTCGGCCGCGGGGACGGCCGGGCGGCGGGCGGGAGCGGGCAAGGGGCCGGGCGGGGGCGGCCGCCGCGCTGCGGCCGCCCCGTCGGGGGACTCAGCCGCCGGTGAGGGCGGTGTACTCGTCGGCGCTCAGCAGGTCCTCGGGCTCACCGTCGAGCCGGACCTTGAACAGCCAGCCACCCTCGAAGGGGGCGGAGTTCACCAGGGCCGGCTCGTCGATGACGGCCTGGTTGACCTCGACGACCTCGCCGGTGGCGGGGGAGTACAGGTCGCTGACCGACTTGGTGGACTCAAGCTCGCCACAGGTCTCACCTGCGGTGACGGTGTCGCCGACCTCGGGCAGCTGCACGTAGACGATGTCACCGAGGGCGTCCGCCGCGTGGGCGGTGATGCCGATCGTCGAGACACCGCCCTCGGCGGCCGTCAGCCACTCGTGCTCCTTGCTGAACTGCAGGTGCTGGGGGTTGCTCATGGCGTCATTCTCCAGGATGGGAAGCAGTCGGTGGAAATGCGGGGTCGCCGGACCGGCCGGGCGACCCGGACAGGGGTGACGGTGGGTGACCGCGCTCACGCGGGCGGATGCCCGCGGCGGGGTCGGCGGGCGCGCCGGGCGCTAGCGGGCGCGCTTGTAGAACGGCAGCGCGACGACCTGGACGGGCTCCTGCTTGCCCCGCACGTCCACCGCCACGGTGGCGCCCGGCGTCGCGTGCGCCGCGTCCACGTACGCGATCGCGATCGGCTTGCCCAGCGTCGGCGACGGCGCACCCGAGGTGATCCGGCCGATCGCGGTGCCCTCGGCGTCCACCACGGCGTACTCCGCGCGCGGCACCCGCCGGCCCTCGGAGACCAGGCCGACCAGGACCCGCGGCGGGTTGGACTCGGCCTCGGCGGCCGCCTGCTCCAGCGCCTTGCGGCCCACGAACGCGCCGCCGTTCGTGGTCTTGTCGAAACGCACCACCCGGCCCAGGCCCGCGTCGAACGGGGTCAGGTCGGTGTTCAGCTCGTGCCCGTACAGCGGCATGCCCGCCTCCAGGCGCAGCGTGTCCCGGCAGGACAGGCCGCACGGGACCAGACCGGCGTCCCGGCCCGCCTCGGTCAGCGCGTTCCACAGGTGCTCGGCGTCGGCGGGGGCCGAGAAGATCTCGAAGCCGTCCTCGCCGGTGTAGCCCGTCCGGGCCAGCCAGACCTGCTTGCCGGCCACCGTCGCGGGCAGCAGCGCGTAGTACTTCAGCCCCGGCAGGTCCGCGTCCGTGACCGAGGCCAGGATGCCGTTCGCCTCCGGACCCTGCACGGCGATCAGCGCGTACGCGTCGCGGTCGTCGCGGACCACCGCGTCGAAGCCCTCGGCGCGGGCGGTCAGCGCGTCCAGCACCACCTGCGCGTTGGAGGCGTTCGCCACCACCATGTACTCGTCCTCGGCGGTCCGGTAGACGATCAGGTCGTCCAGGATCCCGCCGTCCTCGGCGCAGATCATCGTGTAGCGGGCGCGCAGCACGCCCAGCGCCGAGATGAAACCGACCAGCGCGTGGTCCAGCAGCTCGCCGGCCTGCGGGCCGGACACGGTGATCTCGCCCATGTGCGAGAGGTCGAACAGGCCGGCCTTCGTGCGGACGGCGAGGTGCTCCTCGCGCTCGCTGCCGTAGCGCAGCGGCATGTCCCAGCCGGCGAAGTCGGTCATGGTGGCGCCGAGGGCGCGGTGCAGCGCGTCGAGCGCGGTGAGACGGGGGGACGACATGGCCTGTACTCCTTGGGCTGGGCACTCAGGTGTGCGCACGCCGGACCGGCCCCGACGGGGACCCGACCCGCGCGCGGGCATGCGGCGGCTGGGTCTCCCCATCTGTCGTCACAACCTGAGAGCTTCACCGCGCACTGCCCTTGGGGACAGCATGGCGGCTTGCACCGTGGGTGGGCGCACGGCAGGGCCGTGTCCGCTTTCCAGATGTGCCTCGCCCGTGCGGTAGGGGTGCCTGAGAGATTCCGGGGAGGACTTGCTCCTTCGGCGCCGGCCGTACCCCCAGGGGCACTCCGGACTCTCCCGCGCGGGTTCGAGCGGCCTGTATGGAGTTGGCGCCCCGCCGAAGCACTCACGAGGACGGGCACATCATGGCATAGGTGGGGGGAGTTTCATCAGGCTGGCGGCCTCCCGCAGGTCACCGCGCAGTGGGGTGGCCCGTGCGCGAGGGGTGGCTCCGGCGGCCCGTGCGCGGAGGCTTTCGGTCCGTCCCGAGACGGTCCGACCCGCGACCCGGTCCGGCCGATAGGCTTGGTGGCCAGGCGAGAGATGGGGCGGTACAGGGGCGTATGGGTTACCCGGTGGAGGAGACGCAGGCGTGGGGCGAGCCCGGGGTGGCGCCGCCGGGCGGGAGCTGGCCGGCCAACGAGCTGGAGCAGGTGCTCTCCGCCGCGCTCGGTGACCCGGGGGCCACGCCGCGGGTGATCGAGGTGCTGGCGCGCAGCCAGGTGTGGATCCCGCTGCCGGCCGGCGCCGACCCGCAGGGGCAGTCGCTGGACCTGCCGACCATCGAACTGGCCGGCGCCCCGTACGTACCGGTGTTCTCCTCCCAGGAGCAGTTCCTCCAGCAGGCGCCGGGGCTGGCCTTCGCGGTCGCCCCGATGTGGGAGTTCGCGCGCGGGCTGCCGCTCGGGCTGGGCATCGCGGTCAACCCGGACGCGCCGGTGGGGATCCCGGTGCCCCCGGCGGGGGTCGCCGAGCTGCGGCGCGGGCCGCGCGAGGACCGCTGGGACGCTCCCGCGGAGGCCGCTGCCGGTGGCCGGGTGGCGCTGCGGGAGCCGGCCCCGGAGGAGGAGCCGTTCGCCTTCCTCGCCGCGGCCGGCGGCGAACTGTCCGCGCTGCCCGGAGTGCTGACGGCGCGTCGGGCGCTGGCGAGCGTGGAGGGCGAGCCGACCGTGCTCTTCGTCGGGGTCCAGCTCGACCCCGCCTGGCCCGCCGACGCGGCCGCGGTGAACGAGGCCCTCGGCCGGGCGCTCGGAACCGCGCCGCTGCCGGGCGGCGTCCACCTCGTGCTGCTCGACCTGGCGGACGACCCGGTGGTGGAGTGGCTGCTCACCCGGGTACAGCCGTTCTACACAAGGATGTGACCGGTGGAGTTGGGGCACGTCGGCATGGCGACTGTCCGCAGCGCCCCATAGGCTGCGTCCGGACATCCCGGGACGGACATCCCTGCCACACCGGCGGCGGCAGACGAGGAAGAGGACTCGAAGTGGGCGAGCGGGGCGAGCGCGCCGGCAGAAGGTGCGTGTTTCGCGTGACGGCCATCGAGGTGGGCGCATGAACGCGGCAGCCGGCGGCGGAGCACCGGGCCCCTGGGGGCCGCCGCTCGCGGCGCGCCCCGGGCCCGACCCGGGGGCGTTGGAACGCGCCCTGCGCGAGGTCGCGCCGGAGCGGTACGAGGCCTACGAGGGCATGCTGCGGGCGCTGGCCGAGGGCCAGGTCTGGATGCTGCTCTGGCACGGCTCGGCGGGGAGCCCGGACGCGCAGTACGGGAACATGGACGTCTCCGGGCACGGCTACGCGCCCGCCGTCACCTCGCCCGAGCAGCTCGCGGCCAGCGGCTGGGCCCGCGGCCACGAGGTGATCACCGGGCAGGAGATCGCCGCCTCGCTGTACCGCACCCGATGGGGCCTGTGGCTGAATCCGCACGCCCCCGGCGGCGGTGTCGGGGTGCCCTGGGCGGACCTGCGGCGGATCGCGGCGGGCCTGGACCGACTGCCGGCCGGGCCGCTGCAACTGAGTGAACCCCAGGTCCAGGCACCGCAGTTCTACGGGCTGCTGGAGCATCAGGCGCTGGAGGTGCGGGCGGTCCGCGCGCTGCGCCGGGCCTGGGTGCGCCCCGCGGTGGGGGAGCCGTACCTGGCGATCGGACTGGAACTGTACGACACCTCGCCGCCGGCCGTGGAGGCGGTGCGGGCCCTGATGCAGCGGGCGATCGCGGTGGCCCCGGAGGGGCTCGCGGTCTCGACGGTGGCGATGGCCGACGAGTACGACCCGGTGGCGATGTGGATGCGGGCCAACGCGCGCCCGTTCTTCGACCGCGAGGCGGCCGGCCGCCCGCCGGTGGCGCCGTACCCGCCCGTCCCGTACCAGCCGCAGGCCTCGTACCCGTACGGCACGCAGCAGCCGCCGGCGGGCCCCGGGTGGCCGCAGCAGCCGTGGCCGGGCTACCCGGGTCGCTGACCCGCCCGCCGCCGCGGACCGCGCCCCAGGGGGCCGCGGAGGCCTTCGCACGTCCGACCGGTCTGACCTCGGGTCAGGCCGGTTTCGGCGTTTTCCGGGGCCTCGGCGTCCACTTCTGTGAGAGATCTTGACATGCATGTAACAGCTGGGTGAAGAAGGCTATGCGTCCTCCCGGGGTGTGCATGCCGACAGATCACAGTTGGGCATCCTTCGGTTGTCAGGGCTGGCGCAAGCGCGTCCGGATGACACAGAGTTCTGCGCAATGCAGTGCACGCACGGTGCCCCACAAGGGTGAACGCGCACGCAGACCGCATGATCCGCGCGATGCCCAAACCCGCGCGGGTATCTGAGCACCCCCGTTCCGCTGTCTTCCGCACCGCCGTACCGCCGATCCGGCGACCAGCACCACCGCACCGTTGCAACACGCACCAGTAGCGCCACCCGCTCACGCAGTCCTGGCCCGGATCGGGCCGGAACACCTCGCGCGACCGGGCACCGTGGGCCGGCCACCGTCGGCGAGGGGACCGAACTGACTCATGACCACACCCATCGACACCACCGGATCAGCCGGCCCGGTCGAGACCGGACCGGCCGCCGCAGCGGCGCCGGCCAAGAAGATCGAAGGCCGTTCTCCGGGCCGAATCGCCTGGGACCGCCTCAAACGCGACAAGGTCGCCCTCGCGGGCGGCGTCGTGGTGGTGCTGCTGATCCTCGCCGCGATCTTCGCGCCCGTGCTCAGCTCGCTCTTCGGGCACCCGGTCGACGAACCGCACCCGGATCAGATCAACCCTGACCTGGGCCTTCCCAAGGGTGCATGGGGCGGCATGAGCGGGGACTTCCTGCTCGGTGTCGACCCGACCTTCGGACGCGACGTCTTCAGCCGCATCCTCTACGGCGCCCGGATCTCCCTCACCGTGGCCCTGCTCGCCGCCGCCGTCTCGGTGGTGATCGGCGTCGTGTTCGGCGCCGCGGCCGGCTACTTCGGCGGCTGGGTGGACTCCGCGATCAGCCGCGTGATGGACGTCCTGCTGGCCTTCCCCCAGCTGCTCTTCTCCATCGCCCTCGTCTCCGTGATGCCCAACGAGATCTTCGGTCTGAGCGGCAGCGGCGTCCGGATGGCGATCCTGGTTCTGGTGATCGGCTTCTTCGGCTGGCCCTACATCGGGCGCATCGTCAGAGGCCAGGCCCTGTCACTGCGCCACCGCGAGTTCGTCGACGCGGCCCGCAGCCTGGGCGCCGGCAGCGGGCACATCCTCTTCCGGGAGCTGCTGCCGAACCTCGTCGCCCCGATCCTCGTCTACGCGACGCTGATCATCCCGACCAACATCCTCAGCGAGGCGGCCCTCAGCTTCCTCGGTGCGGGCGTCAAGCCCCCGACGCCGTCCTGGGGCCAGATGCTGTCGGAGGCCACCAAGATCTACCAGGTGGACCCGACCTACATGGTCATCCCCGGCATCGCCATCTTCGTCACGGTGCTCGCCTTCAACCTCTTCGGTGACGGCCTGCGTGACGCGCTCGACCCCAAGGGCAACTAGCCCGCCAAGCCCCCCAGTCCAGGCAGGTCTCTCTCAGCCTGCCCCCTCGGCGGACCGTTCGTGCCCGCACATCACCAGGAGGATCAGTACCGATGAAGCGCAACAGGACACTGGCCGCAGCAGCCCTCGTGGCCGCGCTTGCCCTCACCACCTCCGCCTGTGGCGGGTCCAAGGGCGGCGGCACCAGCGACGACGCGGGCAAGGGCGCGTCCGCCGGTTTCAACGCGGCCGTGGACAAGGTGCTGAACGCCTCCGACAAGACGGGCGGCACGCTCAACCTCTGGACGAGCACCGACGCCGACTCGTTCGACCCGGCCCGCGGCTACTACGCCTGGGTCTGGAACATGCAGCGCTTCTACGCCCGCACCCTGCTCTCCTTCGACGGCAAGCCGGGCAAGGCCGGTCTGGAGCTCGTTCCCGACCTCGCCGCCGAGAAGCCGGTGGTGTCCGCGGACGGCAAGACCTACACCTTCAAGCTGAAGCAGGGGCTGAAGTACGAGGACGGCTCCGCGATCACCTCGAAGGACATCAAGTACGGCATCGAGCGCGTCTTCGCGCAGGACGTCATCTCCGGCGGCCCGACCTACCTGATCAACTCCCTCGACCAGGGCCAGGACTACACGGGCCCCTACACCGACACCGACCCGAACAAGCTGGGTCTGAAGACGGTCGAGACCCCGGACGACGGCACCATCGTCTTCCACCTGGCCAAGGCGGACTCCTCCTTCCCGTACCTGCTGGCGATGGGCACCGCCTCGCCCGTCCCGCAGAAGGCGGACACCGGCGCCAAGTACGGCGACAAGCCGCTCTCCTCGGGCCCGTACAAGTTCAAGAGCCTGGAGCCCGGCAAGAGCTACGAGCTGGTCCGCAACGACCAGTGGGACCCGAAGAGCGACCCGTTCCGCAAGGCGCTGCCGGACGCGATCAAGCTGACGGTCACCACCAACGCGGACGACATGGACTCCCGTCTGCTCGCCGGCACCGCCGACATCGACGCGGGCCAGACCGGCCTCTCGCAGGCCGCCCAGGTGAAGGTCCTCCAGGACGCGAAGCTGAAGGCGAACACGGACGACCCGTACAACGGCTTCATCCGCTTCATCGCGCTCAACCAGCAGGTCGCCCCCTTCGACAACATCCACTGCCGCAAGGCGGTCCTGTACGCGGCCGACACCACGGCCCTGCAGACGGCCCGCGGCGGCTCGGTGGCCGGCTCGCCGTTCGGCAGCATGCTGCCCCCGAACATCCTCGGCTCGGACGACTACGACCCGTTCGGCCTGACCAAGGGCAAGCCCGACCTGGAGAAGGCCAAGGCCGAGCTCAAGGAGTGCGGCAAGGCCGACGGCTTCACCACCACCATCGCCGTCCGTGGCAACAAGGCCAAGGAGGTCAACTCGGCCGTCGCGCTGCAGACCGCCCTCAAGGCCATCAACGTCACGGTGAACGTCGACCAGTACGACGGCAAGCTGCTCAGCTCCGTCGCCGGTGCGCCGGACGTCGTCCACAGCAAGGGCTACGGCCTGCTCGTCGTCGGCTGGGGCGCGGACTACCCGAACGGCGCCGGCTACATGCAGCCCCTGATGGACAGCCGCTTCATCGCCAAGAACGGCAACAACAACTACCCGGAGACCAACCTCCCCGAGGTGGACGCGCTGTTCGACGAGGCCGCCGCGCAGACCGACCCGGCGAAGGCCGCCGAGCTGTACAAGAAGATCAACCACACCGTCACCGACACCGCGGTGTACCTGCCGGTCGTCGCCGACAAGGCGCTCAACTACCGCAACCCGCGCCTGACCAACGTCTTCATCACCGACGCGTTCGGCATGGTGGACTTCCAGGCCCTGGGCACCTCCGACGGCAAGTGACCTGACCCGTCCGCACCCGTAGTTCGCAAAGCTAGCCCAGAAGGGCAGGTGAAGGTCCTCGCCCGGGCGGCGGTGTCCCCTACAGGGGAGCCGCCGCCCGGGGCGGGGCCCGACCGCAGTGCTCGTGTATCTCATTCGACGGCTCGTCAACGTCGTCGCCATGCTGCTGGTGGTCTCCGTGGTCACCTTCGGCATCTTCTTCATGGTGCCGAAACTGACCGGGACCGATCCGGCGCTGCTCTACGTCGGCAAGATCGCCGACAAGGTGGCCGTCGAGGGCATCCGTCACAAGATGGGCCTCGACAAGTCCATCCTCGAGCAGTACCTGCTCTTCCTGAAGGGCCTGTTCGTCGGGCGTGACTACAGCACGGGCGTGGACGTCACCCACTGCTCCGCGCCGTGCTTCGGCTACTCCTTCAAGACCGAGCAGGAGGTGTGGCCCGTCCTCCTCGACCGCCTGGGCGTCACCGCCTCCCTCGCCGCCGGCGCCTCCATCCTCTGGCTGGTGTTCGGTACCGCGACGGGCGTCGTCTCCGCCCTGCGCCGCCGCACCGTCATCGACCGGACGGTCATGATCACCGCCCTGGCCGGTGTGTCGCTGCCGATCTACTTCACCGGCATGCTCGCCAGCGCGGTCTTCGTCTACCAGCTCGGCTGGTTCCCGCACGACTACGTGAACCTGGGCGACGACCCGGTCGCCTGGATGCAGAACCTCGTGCTGCCGTGGATCACCCTGGCGTTCCTCTACGCCGCGACCTACGCCCGGCTCACCCGCGCCACCCTGCTGGAGGTGCTCGGCGAGGACTACATCCGGACCGCCCGCGCCAAGGGCCTGGGCGAGCGGACGGTCATCGGCAAGCACGCCATGCGCTCCACGCTCACGCCGATCCTGACCGTCTTCGGCATGGACCTCGGCGCCCTGATCGGCGGCGCGGTGCTGACCGAGTCGACGTTCAACTTCCGTGGCCTCGGCTACGAGGCGGTCGCCGCGGTCAGCTCCAGCGACCTGCCGGTGATCATGGGCGTGACGCTGTTCGCCGGCTTCTTCATCATCCTGGCCAACCTGCTGGTTGACGTGTTGTACGCCGTTGTCGATCCCCGGGTGAGGCTGGCATGAGCAAGACCCTGAACACCCCCGAGCAGGTGACCGCCGGGCCGAAGCCCTCGGGCTTCCTGTCCGTGCGCGACCTGCGCGTGCACTTCCCCACCGAGGACGGCCTGGTCAAGTCGGTCGACGGCCTGACCTTCGACCTGGAGAAGGGCAAGACCCTCGGCATCGTCGGCGAGTCCGGCTCCGGCAAGTCCGTCACGTCGCTCTCGATCATGGGTCTGCACCGCACCGGCACCAAGCGCGGCGCCCCGCAGATCTCCGGCGAGGTCTGGCTGGACGGCGAGGAGCTGATCGGCGCCGGCCCGGACCGGGTCCGGCAGCTGCGCGGCCAGAAGATGGCCATGATCTTCCAGGACCCGCTCACCGCGATGCACCCCTACTACACGGTGGGTGCGCAGATCGTTGAGGGCTACCGGGCGCACCACCCCGGCGCGAGCAAGAAGGAGGCGCGCAAGCGCGCCGTCGAGATGCTCGACCGGGTCGGCATCCCGCAGCCCGACAAGCGCGTCGACGCCTACCCGCACGAGTTCTCCGGCGGTATGCGCCAGCGCGCGATGATCGCGATGGCCCTGGTCAACGACCCGTCCCTGCTGATCGCCGACGAGCCCACCACCGCCCTGGACGTCACCGTCCAGGCGCAGATCCTGGACCTCATCCGCGACCTCCAGCAGGAGTTCGGCTCGGCCGTCATCATCATCACCCACGACCTCGGGGTGGTCGCCGAGCTCGCCGACGACATCCTGGTCATGTACGGCGGCAAGTGCATCGAGCGCGGGCCCGCCGACACCCTCTTCGACAGCCCCGAACACCCCTACACCTGGGGCCTGCTGGGCTCGATGCCGCGACTGGACCGCGAACTCCAGGACCGGCTGATCCCGGTCAAGGGCACCCCGCCCAGCCTGATCAACGTGCCCAGCGGCTGCGCCTTCCACCCGCGCTGCCCGTACGCCGGCCTCACCGGCGGACGGTCGACGACCGAGGTGCCCGTGCTCGCGGAGGCGGCCCCCGGCCACCACGCCGCCTGCCACATCCCGGCCGCCGAGCGGCACCGGATCTTCACCGACGAGATCGCGCCCCGGCTGTGAGCACGTACCACCCTTCAGGAGAGACTTCATGACGGACACTCAGGTAGCGGCGATCCCGTCACCGACGCCCGCGTCCGACCGCGAACCGCTGCTCAGGGTCACCGGGCTCACCAGGCACTTCCCGATCACCAAGGGCCTGCTGCGGCGCCAGGCCGGCGCCGTGCGGGCCGTCGACGGCATCGACTTCACCGTCAACGCCGGCGAGACCCTGGGCGTGGTCGGCGAGTCCGGCTGCGGCAAGTCCACGATGGGCCGTCTGGTCACCCGCCTCGACGAGCCGACCGCCGGCACCATCGAGTTCGAGGGCACCGACATCACGCACCTGGGCACCGGGGCGATGCGGCCGTTGCGCCGCGACATCCAGATGATCTTCCAGGACCCGTACTCCTCGCTGAACCCGAGGCACACGGTCGGCACCATCGTCGGCGCACCGTTCCGGCTCCAGAACGTGAAGAGCGAGGGCGGCACCAAGAAGGCCGTCCAGGAGCTCCTGGAGCTCTGCGGGCTCAGCCCCGAGCACTACAACCGGTACCCGCACGAGTTCTCCGGCGGCCAGCGCCAGCGCATCGGCATCGCCCGCGCCCTGGCCCTGCGACCGCGGATGATCGTGGCCGACGAGCCGGTCTCCGCCCTGGACGTCTCGATCCAGGCCCAGGTGGTGAACCTGCTGGACGACCTCCAGAAGGAGCTCGGGCTCACCTACCTGATCATCGCGCACGACCTCTCGGTGGTCCGGCACGTCTCGGACCGGGTCGCGGTCATGTATCTCGGCAAGATCGTCGAGATCGCCGACCGGGACTCCCTCTACAAGACGCCGATGCACCCCTACACCACGGCCCTGATGTCGGCCGTGCCGGTGCCCGACCCCCGGCGCAAGGAGCAGCGCGAGCGGATCCGCCTCACCGGCGACGTCCCCTCCCCGATCAACCCGCCCAGCGGCTGCCGGTTCCGCACCCGCTGCTGGAAGGCCCAGGACGTCTGCGCCACCCAGGAGCCGCCGCTGGTCGCGCTCAAGACCGGGCACCAGGTGGCCTGCCACTTCCCGGAGAACAGCCCCGAGCAGGCGAAGACGCTCGCGGGCGGCTGAACCGACCCGCCCGGCGGTCTCCGGGCGGGTGAAGGGCGGTGCGGCCCCGACCTCCCGGTCGGGGCCGCACCGCCTTCGCGCTTCGCGATGGGCGTCGCCGGGCGGGCTCAGTGCCGGGCGCTCAGCACGCAGAACTCGTTGCCCTCGGGGTCGGCGAGCACCGTCCAGGACTGCTCGCCCTGGCCCACGTCGGCGCGCCGGGCGCCCAGCGCCAGCAGGCGCTCCACCTCGGCGGCCTGTCCGGTCTCCGGGCGGAAGTCCAGGTGGAGGCGGTTCTTCACGACCCGGGGATCGTCCACGCGGATGAAGAGGAGGCTCGGCAGCCGGTCCGGAGCGGCCCGGATCTCGTACTCGTCGGGGTCGTCGTCCACGGTCACCCAGCCGAGTGCCTCGGCCCACCAACGTCCCAGCGTGACGGGGTCGTTCGCGTCGACCACCACTTGCTCCCAGTGCAGTGCCATGTCCCGCACCCTACTGTGCGGCGGCCCGGCCCCGGGGGAGCGGCGCCCCGGTCGGTGCGGCCCGCAACCGGCTGCCCCCGGCCGTCCGCCCGGCTGCTCCCGGCCGTCGGCGCGGCTGCTCCCGGCCGTCCGGGCGGCCGGCGCCGCGCGGGCATCCGGAGGCCCCCGGTCCGGATCGCGCCGGGCGCCGTGGAGACTGGTGCGGTGACCTCGCAGATCTTCCCCTCCGACGTGCAGCAGACCCTGGACCTGGTCGGCATCTTCGTCTTCGCCCTGTCCGGCGGCCTGCTGGCCGTGCGCAAGAACATGGACATCTTCGGCATCTGCGTACTGGCGGAGGTCACGGCGCTCGGCGGCGGGGTGATGCGCGACCTGGTGATCGGGGCGACGCCGGTGGCCGCGTTCACCAACCTCGGCTACTTCTCCACGCCGCTGGTGGCCGGGCTGGTGGTGTTCTTCCTGCACCCGCAGGTCGAGCGGATCAACCGCAGCGTGCAGACCCTGGACGCGCTCGGGCTCGGCCTGTTCTGCGTGACCGGCACCGTCAAGGCACACGACTACGGCCTCGACTCGGTGGCCTCGGTGGCGCTCGGGATGGTCACCGCCACCGGCGGCGGCGTGATGCGCGACATGCTGGCGCAGGAGATCCCCTCGCTGCTGCGCTGGGACCGCGAGATCTACGCCGTGCCGGCGCTGATCGGCTCCGCGATGGTGGCCGCGCTGATCGCCGCCGACGACCTCACCGCGGCCACCGGCACGACGGCCGCGCTCACCGCCTTCCTGCTGCGGATGTTCGCGCTCAGGTTCGGCTGGCGGGCACCTCGTGCTTGGCACCGCAACGGTTCTCGCACCAGCGAGGAGTAGGCGAGCCGCCGTACGCCAGCGAGATCGCCTCCACCGTGCAGAGCAGTTCCGGCAGCAGCCGGGTGAGCACGGTGGCGGGGGCGACGTCGGCGGGCGCCGAGATGGCGCACGCCGCGACCGCCCGGCCGCCGCTGCCGGAGATCGGCGCGGCCACGCTGGTGACGGCCTCCTTGTTCTCGCCCCGGTCCATCGCCCAGCCCAGCCGGCGGACGGCCGCCAGGTCGGCGAGCAGCTCCTCGGAGTGCGACCGGTCGCCGTGCGGGGTGCCGGCGGCCGCCCGCCCGGGGGAGCGGGCCTCGAACTCCCGGGTCACCGGCAGCGCCGTCAGCTGCTCCTCGGGCAGGTCCGCCAGCAGGACCCGGCCGAGCGCGGTCGCGCTGGCCGGTACCCGGCGCCCGATCCGCGAGGCGGGGCCGAGCCAGGAGCCGGGGCTGACGGGGTACCGGCTCTCCACCTTGTCCAGGTAGATCACCTCGCCGCCCTCCAGCACCGCCAGGTGCACGGTGTGGCCGTACCGCTCGTTGAGCGAGGCCAGGTACGGCGCCGCGACCTGGCGGACGTCGACCTCCTCCAGCGCCTGCTGGGCGAGCGAGATGAGCCGGCCGCCGAGCCGGTAGCGGTGGTCGGACTGGCGGTGCACGAAGCCGTGCGACTCCAGGGTGCGCAGCAGTCGCAGGGCCGTGGACTTGTGGACGTCGATGGAGCTCGCGGCCTGCTCCAGGGAGGTCGGGCCGTCGCCGAGCGAGGCGAGGATGGTCAGTGCGCGGTCGACCGACTGTGACATGGCGCCCCCCGGAGCGTCGTGCTGGGTTGAGTCGTGCTGGGTCGTGCTGAGTCGTACTGATCCGTGCCGAGTTGGGCTGCGGCGGGGCCTTGGGCGGCGTTCCGTCCGGGCGTCCCTCTGGACGCCCCTCCGGGCCTCCGTCCGGGCGTCGGCCCGGGCCTCCGGACGGACTGCGGAAGGAAGTTGGGCCCGGCGTCCGGTCGACGGCGAGGTCCCGGTCCGGGCCGGTTCCGGTTCGGTCCGGTTTGTTGCGCCAGGCTAACGACGCGTTGCAGAGGGTGCAATGGCCGAATCGTGACCCGGCCGCCTCTACAATCGACGGGTTATGCCATACCTGGACCATGCGGCGACTACGCCGATGCTGCCCGAGGCGATCGCCGCGATGACGGCGCACCTCGGTGTCGTCGGCAACGCCTCCTCCCTGCACGCCGCGGGCCGGCGCGCCCGCCGAGTGGTCGAGGAGTCCCGCGAGTCACTGGCGGAGGCGCTCGGCGCCCGGCCGAGCGAGATCGTCCTCACCGGCGGCGGCACCGAGTCCGACAACCTCGCGGTCAAGGGCCTCTACTGGGCCCGCCGCGGCGCCGACCCGGCCCGCGTCCGGGTGTTGAGCAGCCCGGTCGAGCACCACGCGGTGCTGGACGCCGTCCACTGGCTCGCCGAGCACGAGGGCGCCCGGGTCGAGTACCTGCCGGTCGACGGCTACGGCCGGGTGCACCCCGAGGCGCTGCGCGAGGCCATCGAGGCGGACCCGGACTCGGTGGCGCTGGTCACCGTCATGTGGGCCAACAACGAGGTGGGCACCGTCCAGCCGGTCGCCGAACTCGCCGCCGTCGCACGGGAGTACGGCATCCCGATGCACGCCGACGCGGTGCAGGCGCTCGGTCAGGTGCCGGTGTCCTTCGCCGAGTCGGGCCTCACCGCGCTGACCGTCACCGGCCACAAGATCGGCGGTCCGTACGGGATCGGCGCGCTGCTGCTGTCCCGCGGCGCGACGCCGGTACCGCTGCTGCACGGCGGCGGCCAGGAGCGGGACGTACGCTCCGGCACCCTGGACGCGCCCGCCGCGGCGGGCTTCGCCGCCGCCGCCCGGGTCGCCGTCGGGCGCCGGGCCGAGCACGCCGCGACCGTGGCCGCGCTGCGCGACGACCTGGTGGCCGCCGTGCTCACCGCCGTCCCCGACGCGCTGCTCAACGGCGACCCGGCCGCCGCGGGCCGGCTGCCGGCCAACGCGCACTTCTCCTTCCCCGGCTGCGAGGGCGACGCCCTGCTGATGCTGCTGGACGCCCAGGGCATCGAGTGCTCGACCGGCTCGGCCTGCTCGGCCGGGGTGCCGCAGCCCAGCCACGTCCTGCTGGCGATGGGCGTGGACCCGCTGCTGGCCCGCGCCTCGCTGCGGTTCTCGCTCGGCCACACCTCGATCCGGGCGGACGTCGAGGCGCTGGCCGAGGCGATCGGGCCGGCCGTGCTGCGGGCCCGCAACGCCGGCCTCGCGGCGGCGGCCCGCCGGTAGCCCGGGGCCGTCCCCGCGGGCCGGGGCGGGGCCGGGAGTGCCGGGGCGGGCCGCCCGGCGCCGGTGCCGGTAATCCCCGTCGGGGTACCGGGAGGCACCCCGTACTCTTGGAGGCATCATGACTGACTTCCCGGGTGCCCCCACTGGTCCGAGCCCGATCGACGCCGCGGGCGGCCGTCGCCTGCGCGTGCTGGCGGCGATGTCCGGCGGCGTCGACTCAGCGGTCGCCGCCGCCCGCGCCGTCGAGGCCGGCCACGAGGTGACCGGCGTGCACCTCGCGCTCTCCGCCAATCCGCAGTCCTTCCGGACCGGCGCCCGCGGCTGCTGCACCATCGAGGACTCCCGCGACGCCCGGCGGGCCGCCGACGTGATCGGCATCCCGTTCTACGTCTGGGACCTCGCCGAGCGCTTCCGCGAGGACGTCATCGACGACTTCGTCGCCGAGTACGCGGCCGGCCGCACGCCCAACCCGTGCCTGCGCTGCAACGAGAAGATCAAGTTCGCGGCGCTGCTGGACAAGGCGATCGCGCTCGGCTTCGACGCCGTCTGCACCGGCCACTACGCCCGGATCGTCGACCTCCCCACCGGCGAGCGCGAGCTGCACCGCGCCGTCGACCCGGCCAAGGACCAGAGCTACGTGCTCGGCGTGCTCGACGCCGAGCAGCTCGCCCACTCGCTCTTCCCGCTCGGCGACACCACCAAGGACGCCATCCGCGAGGAGGCCGAGCGCCGCGGCCTGGCCGTCGCCAGGAAGCCCGACAGCCACGACATCTGCTTCATCGCGGACGGCGACACCCAGGGCTTCCTGGCCAGGCACCTGGGCACCGCCGCCGGCGACATCGTCGACGCGGACGGCACCAAGCTCGGCGAGCACGACGGCGCCTACGGCTTCACCATCGGCCAGCGCAAGGGCCTGCGGATCGGCCGGCCGGCCGCCGACGGCAAGCCGCGCTACGTGCTGGACATCTCGCCGGTGAACAACACCGTCACGGTCGGCCCGGTCGAGGGCCTGGACGTGCTGTCGCTCACCGCCATCCGCCCGCGCTGGTGCTCCGCCGAGGCCGCCGCCGACGGTCGCTACACCGCCCAGCTGCGCGCCCACGGCGAGGAGGTCCCGGTGACCGCGGCCGTCGTCGACGGCGAGCTGCGGGTCGAGCTGGACACCCCCGTCCGGGGCATCGCGCCCGGCCAGGCCGTGGTGCTCTACGACGGCACCCGGGTGGTCGGCTCGGCCACCATCGCGGCCACTGAGCGGCGGGCCGTCAGCGCCTGAGCCCGGCGCGGCCCCGGACCACCGGGACCGCCGTCCCGAGCCACCACGACCACGGCCTCGCGGCCGCCGCCGACCTGGGGAACCACGTGAACATCACCGTCTTCTGCTCCGCGTACTCGCTCGACGAGCGCTACACCGAGCCCGCCGCCGCCTTCGCCCGCCTGCTGGGCGAGCGGGGCCACACCCTGGTCTGGGGCGGCTCGCACGCCGGGCTGATGGGCCTGCTCGCCGACGGCGTCCAGGAGGCGGGCGGGCGGCTGGTCGGGATCTCCGTCGAGTTCCTCGCCCACAAGACCTACGAGGGCGCCGACGAGATCGTGATGACCCGCGACCTGGCCGAGCGCAAGGCCCGGCTGCTGGAGCGCGCGGACGCCGTGGTCGTCCTGGTCGGCGGCCTCGGCACGCTGGACGAGGTCACCGAGGTGCTGGAGCTCAAGAAGCACGCCCTGCACGACAAGCCGGTCGTGGTGCTCGACACCGACGGCTTCTACGAGGGCCTGCGGACCCAGCTGCGGCGGATGGACCAGGAGGGCTTCCTGCCCCGGCCGCTGGCCGAGCTGATCACCTTCACGGCGGACCCGGCCGAGGTGTTCACCCACCTCGAAGCCCGCGCCTGAGACCGACCGAGACCGATCGAGACCGACCTGAGAGGCTGTCGATCATGGCAAACCATCTGATCACCGGCGCGGGCTCGGGCATCGGCGCCGTCGTCGCCGAGCGGCTGACCGAACGCGGCGAGAACCTCTGGCTCTTCGCCCGCAACGCCCGCCGCGCCGCCGAACTGCGCGAGCGCTTCCCCGCCGCCCGCACCCTGGTCGCCGACCTCGCGGACCCGGCCAAGCTCTCCTGGACCCTCGGCCAGCAGGAGCTGCCGGTCGAGATCGACTCCCTGCTGCACATCGCGGGCACCGTCCAGCTCGGCGAGATCGGCGACCTGCCGGTCAAGGCCTGGCAGGAGCAGCTGAACGTCAACCTGGTGGCCCCGGCGGAGCTGACCCGCCTGGTGCTGCCCTCCGTCCGGCTGGTCCGCGGCCACGTCGTCTTCGTCAACTCCGGCGCCGGCCTCACCGCGCACGCCAACTGGGGTGGCTACGCGGCGAGCAAGTTCGGCCTGCGCGCGCTCGCCGACGCGCTGCGCGCCGAGGAGCACGCCAACGGGGTCCGGGTCACCTCGGTGTACCCCGGCCGCACCGCCACCAAGATGCAGGTCAAGGTGCACCAGCAGGAGGGCGCGGAGTACGACCCGGAGCGCTGGATCGACCCCGAGTCGGTGGCCAAGGCCATCCTGACCGCGCTCGACCTGCCGCGCGACGCCGAGATCACCGACATCACCGTCCGCCCGGGGCGCTAGGCCGTGGGCCCGGGGCCACCGGGGCCGCCCAGGCCGGTGGCCCCGGTGGCCGGCGGCCCCGGCCGGTCGTCCGGCCCGGCGCCCGGACGCCGTAGGCTCGGCGGCGTGACCACCGAAGACGCCCTCCCCGACCCGAAGGCCCTCCCCGAACTGCCCGGCGCCGCGACCGGCGTCGGCTCGATGCCCGGCACCGACGCGCGGGAGGCGGCCAAGACCGCCGTCGGCGCCCTGGAGCACCTGCCGTTCCTGCCGGAGCTGCCCGCGCGCGGGCCCGGCGCCGACATGATCGGCCGCGGCGCCGGCCTGCTGGTCGAACTGTTCGCCCAGACCGAGCCCAGCGGCTGGCGGTTCGCCGACCGGCCCGGGCGGGACACCCGGCGCGCCCGCTCCTGGCTCGGCGAGGACCTCGACGCCCTGGAGGAGTTCACCCAGGGGTACCGGGGCGCGCTCAAGGTGCAGGCCGTCGGCCCGTGGACGCTGGCCGCCTCGATCGAGCTGCGCAACGGCGAGAAGGCGCTGCGCGACCGCGGCGCCTGCCGGGGCATCGCCGACTCGCTCACCGAGGGCCTGCGCCGTCACCTGGAGGACGTCCGCCGCCGCGTCCCCGGCGCGCAGGTCGTGCTGCAGCTGGACGAGCCGTCGCTGCCCGCCGTCCTGGCCGGGGCGGTGAGGACCGCCAGCGGGTTCCAACGACTGCGTTCCGTCGACCGGCAGGTCGCCGAGGAACTGCTGCGCGACGTGATCTCCCGGCTGGACGCCCCGGTGCTGGTGCACTGCTGCGCCCCGCAGGTGCCGATCCCGTTGCTGCGCAGGGCCGGAGCGGCCGGAGTCTCCCTGGACTTCTCCCTCCTGACGGAGCGTGAGGACGACGTCCTCGGCGAGGCGGTCGAGGCCGGCACCCGGATCCTGGCCGGGGTGGTGCCCGCCACCGAACCGGTCGCCGCCCCGCCGGCACCCGGCGCCGGTCGGGGGGCCGCCGCTCAATCAGCCGCGGTGTCAGACCCTGCCGGTAGTGTCCAGGGTGTCAGGACGTTGTGGCGCAGGCTCGGGCTGGACCCGGAACTCCTGGGCCGCCGGGTGCTGGTGACACCGACCTGCGGGCTGGCGGGGGCGAGCCCCGCGTACGCGCGCACCGCGCTGTCACACAGTGTGAGGGCGGCGCGGAGTCTGGCGGACAACCCGGAGTGAGCCGGAAGAGACGGTAGGAGGCGGACGGTGGCGGCTGTCGAGGGCTGGGAGGAGATCCCGGCGGAGGTGCGCGGGCGGCACGCCGAACTGGCGGCCGAGATCGAGGACCACCGCACCCGGTACTACGAGCAGGACGCGCCGGTCGTCACCGACGCCGAGTTCGACGCGCTGATGCGCGAACTGGAGGCGGCCGAGGCCGAGCACCCGGCGCTGCGCACGCCCGATTCGCCCACCCAGAAGGTCGGCGGCGCGCCCACCGAGCTGTTCGCCGCGGTCGAGCACCGCGAGCGGCTGCTCAGCCTGGACAACGCGATGGACGACGAGGAGCTGTCCGCCTGGGCCGAGCGCGTCGCCCGCGAGCTCGACGGGATCGAGTACCACTACCTCTGCGAGCTCAAGGTGGACGGCCTGGCCGTCAACCTCACCTACGAGCGCGGCCGGCTGGTGCAGGCCGCCACCCGCGGCGACGGCCGGGTCGGGGAGGACATCACCGCCAACGTCCGCACCATCAAGGAGATCCCGCACCAGCTCAAGGGGGAGAACATCCCCGAGCTGGTGGAGATCCGCGGCGAGGTGTTCTTCCCCACCGAGGCCTTCGAGGCGCTCAACGCCTCCTTCGCGGCGGAGAACGAGCGCCGCGCGGAGGAGAACGAGCGTCGCGCCGCGGAGGGCAGGCGCCCGCACGCGATGATCCGGCTGTTCATGAACCCGCGCAACGCCGCCGCCGGTTCGCTGCGCCAGAAGGACCCGCTGGTCACCGCCTCCCGCCCGCTGCACATGGTGGTGCACGGCATCGGCGCCCGCTCCGGCTTCGACATCGACTGCCAGTCGCACGCCTACCGGCTGCTGCACGACTGGGGTCTGCCCACCGCCCGGCACAACCGGGTGGTCGGCACACTGGCGGAGGTCCGGGACTTCATCCGGCAGTTCGGCGAGCAGCGGCACTCCGTCGAGCACGAGATCGACGGCGTGGTCGTGAAGGTGGACGAGATCGCCCTGCAGGGCCGGCTCGGCGCCACCTCCAAGTCGCCGCGCTGGGCCATCGCCTGGAAGTACCCGCCGGAGGAGGTCACCGCCAAGCTGGCCTCGATCAAGGTCGGCATCGGCCGCACCGGCCGGGCCACCCCGTACGCGGTGCTCGCCGAGCCGGTGAAGGTGGCCGGGTCGATGGTGCAGTACGCGACGCTGCACAACCAGCAGGTGGTGAAGGCCAAGGGCGTGCTGCTCGGCGACACCGTGGTGCTGCGCAAGGCCGGCGACGTCATCCCGGAGATCCTCGGCCCGGTCGAGGACGTGCGCGACGGCACCGAGCGGGAGTTCGTGATGCCCTCGCACTGCCACGAGTGCGACGCCGAGCTGCGGCCGATGGCCGAGGGCGACATCGACCTGCGCTGCCCGAACGCCCGGTACTGCCCGGCGCAGATCCGGGAGCGGATCGCCTTCCTCGGCGGCCGCTCGTCGCTGGACATCGAGGGCCTGGGCTACGTGGCCGCCACCGCGCTGACCCAGCCGCTGGAGCCGGCCGAGGCCCCGGTCAGGGACGAGGGCGACATCTTCGGCCTCTCGCAGGAGCAGCTGCTCCCGATCAGGGTGCTGGTCCGCGACCAGAAGACCGGCATGCCCAAGCTGGACGACGCCACCGGCGAGGAGAAGGAGGTGTTCTTCTTCGCCACCACCGCGGGTGAGCCGAAGAAGACCACCGGAATGCTCCTGGAGAACCTCGACCGGGCGAAGGACCGGCCGCTCTGGCGCTTCCTCAACGGCCTGTCGATCCGCCACGTCGGCCCGGTCGCCGCCCAGGCGCTGGCCCGCGAGTTCCGCGACCTGGACGCGATCTTCGCCGCCGACGAGGAGCGGCTGGCCGCCACCGAGGGCGTCGGCCCGGGCACCGCCCGCGCGGTCGTCGAGTGGTACGAGGAGGAGTGGCACCGCGAGATCCTGGAGAAGTGGCGGGCCGCCGGCGTGGTCTTCACCGAGGCCGCCGCCGAGGACGAGGGCCCGCGCCCGCTGGAGGGCCTCACCCTGGTGGTCACCGGCACGCTGGCCGGCCACACCCGGGACGGCGCCAAGGAGGCGCTGACCTCGCGCGGCGCCAAGGTCACCGGCTCGGTGTCGAAGAAGACCGACTTCGTGGTGGCCGGCGACAATCCCGGCTCCAAGTACGACAAGGCCGTCCAGCTGGGCCTGCCGGTGCTGGACGACGCGGGCTTCGCCGTCCTGCTGGAGAGCGGTCCGCAGGCGGCCCGCGCCCACCTCGGCCTGCCCGAGCCCGAGGCGGTTGCCGAGCCCGCGGTGAAGCCGGCGGCCAAGCGGGCCTCCAAGGCCGCCGCGAAGAAGGCGGCCGCCGCCGAGGAGCAGGCCGCCGACCAGGGCGCCCACGTGGAGTCGGCCGCCGAGGAGCTGCCCGCCGCCGAGCCGGCGGAGGGCGCCGGGGAGGGCGAGGAGCGGCCCGCCGAGGGCTGACGGCCGCCCGGCCCGCCGCCCCTGAGGCAGCGTCAGCCCCGCTGTACAGCGGTGGCGGCGGGCATTCTGTCACTGTGCCTTTGCGCACATCCCGAGGACGCCCCCGGTTGACCGAAACTCTGCCCTTCCGGTGGGCACCGGCTTACCCTGGTGCCCAACAGAGTGTCAGCAGGGGTGGGGGCACCGGCTGAGCCGGTCTCCGCGGGGTCGCTCCATGCCCGGCAGCTGCCGGCACCGGCGAGGTGCCTCACCGTAAGGCGGCCTGAAACGGGGCGGGCCCGACGGAGGACAGGGCTTATGGATCGTACGACCGGCGGCGCGCCCACACGTCCGCCGCAGGGGGTGGCGGGTGCGGTCCTGCTGCTCGGCGTGCTGCTGGCCGGGGCCGCGCCGCTCATCCCGCTGGCCGTCCTGGTCTACCGCTACGAGCCCGAGCTGCTGCCGCTGTTCGCGGTGCCGCTGGCCGTCCTGGTCGCGGCCTGGCGGATCGCGAGGGACCGCGCGCGCGACCAGCTCACCGACCCGCTGACCGACCTGCCCAACCGACAGGCCCTGCTGCTGGCGGCCCAGGAGGCGATCGCCGACCACGGCGACGACTACAGCGTCGGGCTGATCCTGCTGGACCTCGACCGGTTCCGCTCGCTCAACGACACCCTCGGGCACACGGCCGGCGACCGGCTGCTCGTGCACATCGCCCGCCGGCTGCACCGGGCACTGCGCCCCGGCGCGGCGAGCGGCCACGGCGGTGAGTCCGTCGACGACGTGTTCGCCGCCCTGTCGCCGCCCGAGCGCGGCGGCGGCCGGCCGGTGGTGGCCCGGATGGGCGGTGACGAGTTCGCCGTCCTGATGCCCGGCATCGGCTGCCCGGACACCCTGGAGCGGGTGGCCAAGACGCTGATCGCCGAGCTGGCCGCGCCGATCCGGCTGGACGGCCTGCTGCTCGTGCTGGAGGCCAGCGCCGGCGTCTGCGTCTACCCGGAGCACGCCCAGGACGCCGAGTCGCTGCTGCGCCGGGCGGACGTGGCGATGGGCCACGCGCAGCGCGGCCGCAGCGGAGTGGAGTGCTACGACGAGACCCAGGACGCCGACACGCCGTACCGGATCGGACTGCTGGGTGATCTGCGCCGCGCCCTGGAGACCCGCGAGGTGCAGCTGCACTACCAGCCGAAGGTGGCGTTCGACGGCCGGGTGGTCGGCCTGGAGGCACTGCTGCGCTGGGAGCGGCCGGGCCAGGGCCGGGTCTCCCCGGACGAGTTCGTCGGGCTGGCCGAGTCCAGCGGGCTGATGCCCCGGCTCACCGACTACGTCCTGGAGGCGGCGGTCGGCCAGCTGGCGCTCTGGCGCGGGCAGGGCCTTCAGGTGCAGGTGGCCGTCAACGTCTCACCGCGCGACGTGCTCAACCCCGGCTTCGCCCAGCGGGTCGCCGGGCACCTGGTGCGGCACGCCGTCCCGGCCCACGCCCTGCAGCTGGAGATCACCGAACGGCTGCTGCTGGACGACTCCCGGCTGGCCGCGGCGACCCTCGCCGAGCTGCGCGAGTACGGGGTCGGGATGTCCCTGGACGACTTCGGCACCGGGTACTCCTCGCTGGTCAGGCTGCGCAGCCTGCCGGTGGGCGAGCTGAAGATAGACCGTTCCTTCGTGTCCCGGATGGTCGCCGACGACCACGACGCGGCGGTGGTGCGGTGCTCCGTGGAGCTGGCCCACTCGCTCGGGCTGACCGTGGTGGCCGAGGGCGTCGAGGACGACGAGACCTGGGAGCGGCTGCACTCGATGGGGGTGGACGCCGTCCAGGGCTGGCTGGTGTCCGCGGCGCTGCCGGCCGACCAGGCGACCGCCTGGCTGCTCGTCCACCGCACCGGCGCGCCGCCGGTCGAGCGGATGGCCCCGCAGGTGGCGCTGCCCGCGCCGGTGCCCGCCGTGCTGCCCCCGCAGCTCGCCCCAGGCCTGTCCGCCGCGGTGCCGGCGGCGCTGTCGCCGTCCCTGCCGCCGGCCTGCTGGCCGCCGGCCGGGCAGCCCGTCCAGGCGGCGCCGGCGGAGATCGCGGCGGCCGTCCCGCCGCCGGCGAAACGGGCGCGCCCGTATTGACGTGGCCGGTGCCCGGGCGGCGCCCCATAGGATGGGGCGCACAGACCACCAGGACGGGTAGGTCGGGCGGCGGTGCCGCCGGGCCCCGTCCGGCCGGAGGCCGTCTCGACACGGCACCCGGTCCACCAGAACTCACCTTGAGGATCGCTGCATGCCTGGCATCACGCGCGAGGAGGTCGCCCACCTCGCCCGGCTGTCGCGTCTTGAGTTGCAGGCCGAAGAGCTGGACCACTTCGCCGAGCAGCTCGACGTGATCATCGGCGCGGTCGCCCGCGTTTCCGAGGTCGCCGGACAGGACGTCCCGCCGACCTCCCACCCGCTGCCGCTGACCAACGTCATGCGCGCGGACGAGGTACGGCCGTCGCTCACCCCCGACGAGGCCCTGGCCGGCGCCCCGGCCGCCGAGGAGCAGCGTTTCCGCGTGCCGCAGATCCTGGGGGAGGACTAACACCCATGACCGACCTCATCCGCAGCACCGCCGCCGAGACGGCCGCCGCCATCGCCAAGGGCGACGTCAGCGCCGTCGAGGTGGCCCAGGCGCACCTGGACCGCATCGAGGCCGTCGACAAGAAGGTCAATGCCTTCCTGCACGTGGACACCGAGGGCGCGCTGAGCGCCGCCCGCGCGGTCGACGAGAAGCGCGCCAGGGGCGAGGAGCTCGGCCCGCTGGCCGGCGTCCCGCTCGCGCTCAAGGACGTCTTCACCACCAAGGGCGTCCCGACCACGGCCGGCTCCAAGATCCTCGAAGGCTGGGTGCCGCCGTACGACGCGACGCTGACCGGCCGTCTGAAGGACGCCGGCATCGTCATCCTCGGCAAGACCAACATGGACGAGTTCGCCATGGGGTCCTCCACCGAGAACAGCGCCTTCGGCCCGACCGGCAACCCGTGGGACCTCTCGCGGATCCCCGGCGGCTCCGGCGGCGGCTCCGCCGCGGCGCTGGCCGCCTTCGAGGCGCCGCTCGCGATCGGCACCGACACCGGCGGCTCGATCCGCCAGCCCGGCGCCGTCACCGGCACGGTCGGCGTCAAGCCGACCTACGGCTCGGTCTCGCGCTACGGCCTGATCGCCTTCTCCTCCTCGCTGGACCAGGGCGGCCCGTGCGCCCGCACGGTGCTCGACACCGCGCTGCTGCACGAGGCCATCGCCGGGTACGACCCGCTGGACTCCACCTCGATCAACGCGCCCGTCCCGGCCGTGGTCGAGGCCGCCAAGCGGCGCGACGTGCGCGGCATGCGGATCGGCGTGGTCAAGGAGTTCGCCGGCGAGGGCTACCAGGCCGGCGTCATGCAGCGCTTCAACGAGTCGGTGGAGCTGCTGCGCGAGCTGGGCGCGGAGGTCGTCGAGGTCTCCTGCCCGTCCTTCACCCTGGCGATGCCCGCCTACTACCTGATCGCGCCCAGCGAGGCCTCCTCCAACCTGGCCCGCTTCGACGCGATGCGCTACGGCCTGCGGGTCGGCGACGACGGCACCCGCTCCGCCGAGGACGTCACCGCGCTCACCCGCGAGGCCGGCTTCGGCCCCGAGGTCAAGCGCCGCATCATCCTCGGCACCTACGCCCTCTCCTCGGGCTACTACGACGCGTACTACGGCTCGGCCCAGAAGGTCCGCACGCTGATCTCGCGCGACTTCGACGCAGCCTTCGCCGGCGTGGACGTGCTGGTCTCCCCGACCACGCCGACCACGGCCTTCCCGATCGGCGAGCGCGCGGACGACCCGCTGGCGATGTACCTCGCCGACCTCTGCACGATTCCGTCGAACCTCGCGGGCAACGCGGCCATGTCGCTGCCCTGCGGGCTCGCCCCGGAGGACAATCTCCCGGTCGGCCTGCAGATCATCGCACCCGCGATGGCGGACGACCGCCTGTACCGCGTGGGCGGCGCCGTCGAGGCCGCGCTCAACGACAAGTGGGGGCACACCCTGCTGGAGGAGGCACCGGCACTGTGAGCAGCATCGCGAAGGCCAAGGGTTTCAAGCACTCGAAGCCCGGTCTCTGGCTCTCCCTCGGGACGACCGCGTTCGGTGCGATCTCGATCGCGAAGGACGTCCGGAAGGCCCAGGACGAGCACGACAACCTGAAGCTGATCAACGCCGTGGTCGGCGCGCTGGCCCTGGTGACCGGCGCCGCGCTGCTGATCCGTGAGCTCAAGCAGCTCGGCGACGACGACGTACTGCTGGGCTGAGAGCCCGCCCGGGCCCGGCCCCCGACACCCGGGGGCCGGGCCCGTACCTCCGAAGACTTTTTAGTGAAGGGGACGCTGTGAGCGTCAGTAACCTGGTCTCCTACGAGGACGCTCTCGCGTCGTACGACCCGGTCATGGGCCTTGAGGTCCACGTCGAGCTCGGCACCAAGACCAAGATGTTCTGCGGCTGCTCGACCGAGCTCGGCGCCGAGCCGAACAGCCAGGTCTGCCCGACCTGCCTGGGCCTGCCCGGCTCGCTGCCGGTGGTCAACGCGATCGGCGTGGAGTCGGCCGTCAAGATCGGCCTGGCGCTGAACTGCGAGATCGCCGAGTGGTGCCGGTTCGCCCGGAAGAACTACTTCTACCCGGACATGCCGAAGAACTTCCAGACCTCGCAGTACGACGAGCCGATCGCCTTCAACGGCTACCTCGACGTGCAGCTGGAGGACGGCGAGATCTTCCGGGTGGAGATCGAGCGCGCCCACATGGAGGAGGACACCGGCAAGTCCTCGCACATCGGCGGCGCGACCGGCCGCATCCACGGCGCCTCGCACTCGCTGCTCGACTACAACCGGGCCGGCATCCCGCTGATCGAGATCGTCACCAAGCCGATCGAGGGCGCCGGCGTCCGCGCCCCCGAGGTCGCCAAGGCGTACGTCGCCGAGCTGCGCGAGCTGATCAAGGCGCTCGGCGTCTCCGAGGCCCGGATGGACAAGGGCCAGATGCGCTGCGACGTCAACCTGTCGCTGCGCCCCAACGGCACCGAGAAGTTCGGCACCCGCTCGGAGACCAAGAACGTCAACTCGCTGCGCAGCGTCGAGCGGGCCGCCCGGTTCGAGATCATGCGGCACGCCACCGTCCTGACCGACGGCGGCACGATCGTGCAGGAGACCCGGCACTTCCACGAGGAGGACGGCTCCACCACGGCCGGCCGGATCAAGGACAACGCCGAGGACTACCGCTACTTCCCCGAGCCGGACCTCGTCCCGATCGCCCCGGCCCGGGCGTGGGTCGAGGAGCTGCGCGCCGCGCTGCCCGAGCTCCCGCGGGTGCGCCGGGCCCGGCTGCAGGGCGAGTGGGGCCTCTCGGACAAGGACATGCAGTCGGTGCTGAACGCCGGCGCCGTCCAGCCGATCCTGGAGACCATCGCGGCCGGCGCCCCCGCCGACCAGGCCCGCAAGTGGTGGATGGGCGAGCTGGCGCGCCGCGCCAACGAGACCGGCACCGACCTGGCCGAGCAGCCGATCACCCCGGCGCAGGTCGCCCGGGTCACCGCGCTGGTCGCCGAGGGCAAGCTGAACGACAAGCTGGCCCGCCAGGTCATCGAGGCCGTGCTGGCCGGCGAGGGCGAGCCGGACGAGGTCGTGGCGGCCCGCGGTCTCGCGGTCGTCTCGGACGACTCCGCGCTGGGCGCGGCCGTCGACCAGGCCATCGCGGACAACGCCGCCATCGCCGACAAGATCCGCGACGGCAAGGTCGCCGCGGTCGGCGCCCTGGTCGGCGCGGTCATGAAGGCCACCCGCGGCCAGGCCGACGCCGCCCGCGTGAAGGACCTGATCCTGGCGAAGCTGGGCGTCGAGGGCCAGTAGTCGACGGCCGGGTCCGACCGGTCGGTCTAAGGCCCCCTTAGGCCGGACTAGGCCCGACTGGGCCCGACCCGGGCATCCGGAGCCCGTACGCACCCCCGTTCCACGGGTGCGTACGGGCTTTCGGCGTCCCCGGGCACCCCGGGCTAAGGCCCGCCGGGCCCGGAAGATGAGGCAGGCTGCCGATGTGGCGTACCCCGCTGGGAGAGGAGGCTTTACCCAGGACGACGAAGCGAGCGGGTCGAGGGGAACACATCATGATCGAGTACGAGCTCATCCAGCAGCGGCTGCGGGAACTCCAGGCGCGGGCCGAGCGCGAGCGGCAGGTCCGCGAGGCCGCCGAGGCCAACGCCGACCGCCGGGCCCGGAGGGTAGGGCCGCAGGGACTGCGCGGCCGGCTCGCCGCCGCGGCCCGTCGCGGCGCCACCGCCGGGCCGGGCCCGGCCCGGCTGGCCCGCACCGCGCCCGCCGAAGGATGCTGACGGACCGGCACCCACCGCGTGCCACCGCGCAGAACGAGGGGGAGGACGCCACGGCGCCTCCCCCTCGGGCCGTTCCGCGACCCGTACGGCGACGCGGACGGCGGTGCGGTCGGCGGTTCGGCGGGTGACGCGGTCGGCGGTGCGCGGACCTGCCGTGGAAGGCGCGATAACTGCTCGGCCGACACCGGGGCCCTGTGGCATGCTCGGGCCCATGCAGCAGATATCGGTGAGTCCCGTCTTCGTCGGCCGCGACCCCGAGATCACCACGCTGACGGCGGCGCTGCGCAGGGCGGGGGAGGGCCACCCGCAGGCCGTGCTGATCGGCGGCGAGGCCGGCGTCGGCAAGACCCGACTGCTGGAGGAGTTCCTCGACCAGGCCTGCGACGGCGGCCCCGGCCGACCCGGCACCGTGGTCACCACCCTCGGCAGCTGCCCCGAGATCGGCGCCGAGGGCCTGCCGTACGCGCCGCTCGCCACCGCGCTGCGCCGGCTGCACCGGTCGCTGGGCGGCGAGTTGGAGGCCGCCGCGGCCGGGATGGAGGGCCACCTCGCCCGGCTGTTCCCCGAGATCGGCGAGCCCGACGGCGAACCCAACGACGAGCACGGCCGCGCGCACCTCTTCGAGCACACCGCCCGCCTCTTCGAGCGGCTCGGCGCCGAACGCACCCTGGTGCTCGCCGTCGAGGACCTGCACTGGTCCGACCGCTCGACCCGCGAACTGCTCGCCTACCTGCTGCGCACCCTGCACCGCGCCCGGGTCCTGATCGTCGCCACCTACCGCACCGACGACCTGCACCGCCGCCACCCGCTGCGGCCCTTCCTGGCCGAGCTGGAGCGGCTGCGTACCATCCAGCGGCTGGAACTGGAACGCTTCGGTCGCGGCGAGGTGGCCGAGCAGCTGGCCGGCATCCTCGGCACCACCGCTCCCGACCGCGAGCTGGTCGACCGCATCCACCGCCGCTCCGAGGGCAACCCGTTCTTCGTCGAGGAGCTCGCCACCTCCTTCCAGAGCGGCTGTTCGGCCGGCCTCACCGACTCCCTGCGCGACATCCTGCTGGTCCGCGTCGAGGCGCTGCCGGAGGACGCCCAGCGGGTGGTCCGGATCGCCGCCGAGGGCGGCTCCTACGTCGAGCACGCGCTGCTCGCGGCGGTGCTGGACGACGGCGAGGAGGAGCTCATCGAGGCCCTGCGGACGGCCGTCGGCGCCAACATCCTGCGCCCGGACACCGACGGCGACGGCTACCGGTTCCGGCACGCCCTCGTCCGGGAGGCCGTCTCCGACGACCTGCTGCCCGGCGAGCGCCACCGGATCAACCGCCGGTACGCGACCGCCCTGGAGGCGCAGCCCGAGCTGGTCGGCCGCGAGGTCCGCCCGGCCCGGCTGGCCAACTACTGGTACCACGCGCACGACAGCGCCCGGGCCCTGCCGAGCGCCCTGGACGCCGCCCGCGCGGCCCGCCGCCGCAATGCCTTCGCCGAGCAACTGCGCATGCTGGAAAGGGCCCTGGAGCTCTGGGAACAGGTCTCCGCCGAAGTCCTGCAGAACACCCTGCGCCCCTACGACTGGGCCGAGACCTACCCGCCGTGCACCTGCGACCCGGGCACCCACGACGCCTCCTGCGACCAGCTCCAACTGGTCGACGTCCTGGCCGAGGCGGTGGTCGCGGCCCGCCGCAGCGGCGACCGCGACCGCGGCCTGAGCCTCGCCAAGCGGGCGCTCAAGCTGGTGGACGAGGACGCCAACCCGGCCCGCGCCGCCTGGTTCCGGATGTACCGCTCCCGGATGCTCGGCCACCTGAACCGCCCCGGCGAGGAGGAGGAGATCGCGTACGCGCGGCGGCTGGTCGAGGGCCTGCGACCGTCGGCGGTACAGGCCGAGGTGCTGGCCAGGGACGCGGCGGCCGGCATGCTCAAGAACCCCACCCAGGAGCACATCGCGCTGGCCGAGCGGGCGGTGGAGATCGCCCGCCGGGTCGGCGCCTCCGAGGTCGAGCAGCACGCGCTGATGACCCTCGGCACCATGCGCAGCGAGCTCGGGGAGGACCCGGAGGCGGCCGTCGCGCTGCTCACCGAGGCGGTGGCCGCGACCAGGACCGCGGGCGCCGCCCCCGACCTGCTGCTGCGCGGGCTCAACAACCTGGCCAGCCTGCTGCACTCGCAGGGCCGCTCGCGGGAGGCCGCCGAGTACGCGCGCGAGGGGCTGGAGGCGGCCGGCGGCACCGGGCTGCTGCGCAACACCGGCGCCCTGCTGACCGGGAACCTCGCCGAGGCCCTGATCGCCGTCGGCCGCACGCAGGAGGCGGCCGAGCTGCTGGAGGCCTCGGAGGCCGCGCGCCCCAGCGGCACCCAGGCCGAGTTCCTCGACCGGGTGCGCGCCGACCTCGCCCTGCTGCGCGACGACGTCCGGGGCGCCGCCGGGCTGCTCGCCCAGGCCCGCGCCTCGCACCGGGTCGGCCAGCTCCAGCACACCGTGCCGATCGCCGCCCTGGCCGTCCAGGTGGCCACCCGCAGCGGGCGGCCACTGGTCGCCAGGGCCGAGCTGCTCTCGGTGCTGGACGGCGAACTCCCGGCCGGGGGAGAGGCGATGATGCTCCCGCTGCTGGCCCTGGCGGCCGCGGCGGAGGCCGACTCGCGCGGACTTCCGGCGGCGGACCAGGAGCGCCCGGCGGTGCTGGCCAGGATCGCCGAAGCCGCCGCCCGGCTGTCGCCGAAGGTGCCGCTGCACCTCGGCTGGGCCCGGCTGCTGGAGGCCGAGCTGGCCCGCGCCGCGGGCGCCGACACGCCCGGGCACTGGGCGGCCGCGCTCGGGCCGCTGCGGCTGACCGGCCTGCCCCACCCGCTGGGGCTGGCGCTGCTGCGGGCGGCCGGCGCAGAGGCCGCCGCCGGCCGGCGGGACGCGGCCGCCGCACTGCTCCGGGAGGCCGCGGAGCCGGCCCGCCGGCGCGGCGACCTCCACCTGCTCGGCGAGATCGGGCGCCTCGCGGCCCTGGCCGGCATCGACCGGGCCGGGATCACCGCGGGCGCGGGGCCCGCCGAGGGCGGCCCGGCCGCGCCCGCCGCCGCGGCGCCGGCCGGCACCCAGGCGTTCGGCCTCACCCCCCGTGAGCGGGACGTGCTCCGACTGCTGGCGCTCGGCCGTACCAACCGGCAGATCGCCGAGGAGCTGTTCATCTCGCCGAAGACGGCCAGCGTGCACGTCTCCAACATCCTGGCGAAGCTGGCGGTGGCCGGCCGTGGTGAGGCCGCCGCGATGGCCCACCGGCTGCGGCTGTTCCCGGACGAGCTCACCCAGGCGGCGGGCTGACGCCCGCTCCGGAGCGCAGGCCCCGGCGCTCCGTGCTCCCGTGCGCGCCGCGTGAGCCCCTGCGCGGGCGCCGCCGCCGAATGGGGTGGATCCGCCCGAAGTGGGCCCGTTTCACCACCTCCTGACCATTATTCTAAGTTGAATGTGCGTGTCATTGAGTGACGGAAGTGGTGTAGTGTCCCGGGTGGGAACATCGGTGCGGCGCGGCGGTCCCAGGGCCGCCGGCACCCTGGGCCACCGCCCTGACGGGGTGCCGGGTCGCTCTGCGCGGCGGGTGGCCCGTGGCCACACCGGTCGGCGGCGCGGCCCACGCCCGGGTGCTGCCAGGCCCCGGGCCGGAGGGGGAGATGTCGAGTGAGCTCCACCGATGCGGTGCTGCCCGGGCCGGCCGGACCGGACTCCCCCGAGGACCGTCCCCCCACCGCCGGCTGGGAGTACCCGCCCGCCGCCGCGGCCCCCGCCCGCCCCGCCGACGCCCCGCCGGCCACCCACGCCCCGGCGGCCCCGACCGGGCTGCTGTGCAACCCCCGGCTGCCGGGCGTCCTGCTGGTGGGCCTCTGCCTGGCGTACGCGCTGGGCGCCGCCCTCGGCTGGGGCTCGCCGGGGCTCGCGCTGTTCATGGGTGACTTCGGCCTGGCCGCCGCCGCCCTGGCCGCCGCGCTCTCCTGCCTGGTGCACGGCTGCACCGTCGGCGGCCACCTGCGCCAGGCCTGGCTGCTGTTCGGCCTCTCCTCCGCCATGGTGGCCTTCGGCAACGGCACCTGGGGCTGGTACGAGGTGGTGCTCGGCACCACGCTCCCGGAGGACTCGCTCGCCGAGTACGCCTTCCTGCTGTTCGCCCCGCTCGCCATCACCGGCCTGCTGGTGCTCGCCCAGCGCCCCCGGACCGCCGCCGGCTGGGTCTACCTGGTGCTCGACGGCTGGCTGGTGGCCGGCTCGCTGTTCACCCTCAGCTGGAGCCTGGCGCTCGGGCGCACCGCCGAGGGCGAGACCGGCGAGCCGTTGCGCCTTGCGCTGGGCCTCGCCTACCCGGTGCTGGACATCCTGCTGGTCAGCCTGGTGGTCGGCCTGCGCTTCCGGAGCCGGGACGGCAACCGGGCGGCGGTGCACACCGCGATGGTGGGCCTGGCGGTCACGGTCGTCTGCGACGCCCTGTTCACCTCGCCCGAGCTGCGCAGCTCCTACCACTCGGGCGAGTTGCTGGACGCCGGCTGGTTCGCCGGCAGCCTGCTGCTGGCCTGGGCGCCCTGGTCGCCGCGCTGGCGCCGGCCGAGCCGCGAGCACCCGTCCGCCGCCGGCGCCCCGCTGCGCCGGGTCTCCACCACCTTCAGCGCGCTCACCCCGTACGTTGCGGCGGCCGTCTGCACCGCGGGGATCCTGTACAACGCGCTCGGCGGGCACGCGCTGGACCGGGTGGTCGCCTCGGCGGCCTGCACGGTGGGGCTGGCGCTGATCCTGCGTCAGGGCGTGATGCTGCTGGACAACCTCTCGCTGGCGCAGGAACTCGCCCAGAAGGAGGCGCACTTCCGCTCCCTGGTGCAGGGCTCCAGCGACGTCATCATGATCGCCGGGGCGAACGGCGTGCTCTCCTACGTCAGCCCGGCGGCGCTCCGCGTCTACAGCCGCGACCCGGCCGAGCTGGTCGGCGGGAACCTGCTGAACCTGGTCCACCCCGACGACGTGGACCGGGTGCTGCTGGAGGTCCGCCGCCTGCTCGTCAGGTGCCAGCACACCGCCCACCGCACCCCCGGCGCCCCCGAGCCCTCGGCCCGGGTCGAGTGCCGGATCCGCTCCGGCGGCGGCGAGTGGCTGCACGTGGAGTCCACCGTCAACCGCTACCGCGAGGGCCTGATCCTCAACAGCCGGGACGTCACCGAGCGGGTGATACTCCAGGCCCAGCTCCAGCACAACGCCTTCCACGACCCGCTCACCGACCTGCCCAACCGGGCCCTGTTCGCCCAGCGGGTGCGGGCCGCGCTGGGCGAGCGCGGGGAGGAGCGGCCGCGTGGGCCGCGACCGCAGGACAACGCCACCGTCGCGGTGCTCTTCCTCGACCTGGACGGCTTCAAGGCGGTCAACGACACCGCCGGGCACCAGGTCGGCGACGAGCTGCTGGTGCAGGCCGCGCGCCGGCTGCAGAGCGTGGTCCGCTCCGGCGACACCGTGGCCCGTTTCGGCGGCGACGAGTTCGCCGCCCTGGTCTGCGGGCGGCTGGGCCGGGTCCAGGTGCAGGAGCTCGCCGAGCGGCTGCGCTCGGCACTCTCCGAGCCCTACTGGATCGCCGGCGCGGAGCTGGGCGTGGCGGCCAGCATCGGCATCGCCTTCGCCACCCCCTCCCGGGCGGCGGCCACCGACCCGAAGTCCGCCACCGACGAGCTGATGCGCAACGCCGACCTGGCGATGTACCGGGCGAAGTCCGAGGGCAAGGGCCGGGTGGTGCTCTACTCCCCGGGCATGCGGGCCGACCTGGAGCGCCGCACCGAGCTGGAGGAGCGGCTGCGGGTCGCGGTGCGCGAGGGCGGCTTCACGCTGCTCCACCAGCCGGTGGTGGACCTCACCACCGGCGCCGTCGCGATGGTGGAGGCACAGGCCCGCTGGCGCTCGGCGCAGGGCCTGCTGCTCACCCCGGCGGAGTTCCTGCGCAGCGCCGAGCACGGCGACGGCGCCACCCGGTTCTCCCGCTGGCTGGTGCAGGAGGTGGTGGCGGCCGCCGCCCTGCGCGGCGCGGCCCTGGCGCGCCCGCGGTCGGTGGCCGTCCCGGTGTCGGTGCGGCTGTCCGCCGAGCGGCTCTGCGCCCCCGGGATGTACGAGACGATCGCCTCGGCGCTGCGGGACTCGGGCCTGCCGGCGGCCCAGCTGGTGATCGAGGTGGCCAGGACGGGCCCGGACGAGACCGCGGACGAGCTGGGCCGCCGGCTGACGGCCCTGCGCCGGCTGGGGGTGTCCACCGCGATCGCGGGCTTCGGCGCCGGCGCCGGTTCACTGGGTGCGCTCGCCCGGCTCCCGTTCGACTCGCTCAAGCTCGACCGCGCGCTCGTCCAGGACCTCGCGGAGTCCTCGCTCAGCCGCGCCCTGGCCGGGCACGCCCTGCGGCTGGGCCGGGACCTGGGCCTGGTCACCGCCGCCGAGGGGGTGGACCTGCCGCGCCAGGTGGTGGTGCTGCAGGAGCTGGGGTGCCGCCAGGGGCAGGGCGCCGCGTTCGCGCAGCCGATGGAGGAGCAGCGACTGCGCCGGGCGCTGGGCCGGCGGGTCTACCCGCTGCCCAGACCGCTGGGAGCCCTGTCGGCCCGCCGGGCGTACCTGGCCGCAGAGGCCCGTTCGGGTGGCCGGCCGGAGCCGGGGCAGGGGCGTGTCGTGCATCACCAGGTGGCCTCCGACCTGCCGGAACGCCGCTCGGTGGGCGGTCCGGGACACGGTCCGCATGGTGAGACCGCCGTCCCACCCGCTTGACACTCGACACCGCCCGGGAGGAAGGTCGTTGCCATGCGCACCCGAATTCTCGTACTTGGCGGGCGCGTCGGCTGAGCGGGCAGATACGCCCCGCTCGTGACAGACCGACGCGCCACCCCTCGCATGCCCTGGGCACGAGGGGTTTTTTGTTGCACTGACACTGTTGCACCACAGCTGTTGAAACACTGCAAGACCACTGACCGTGACGTCCGACCCTCCCGTTCCGAGGGGAACAGGCGGACGATTGAGGCAGAGCCGGCGACCGGCCCACCCAGGCAGCCCTCCACTGGGAGGGCACACCACCGGGGCCGGCAGAACCCGAGAAGAGACAGGCAGATGACTGAGCACGCCGCATCCCCCCGCCGCGGGGACACCCCGGCCGCCCACGCGCCGGGTCCCCAGCACGTCGTCGAGACCATGACCGGCGCGCAGTCGCTCATCCGCTCGCTGGAGGCCGTGGGCGCGGACACCGTCTTCGGCATCCCGGGCGGGGCCATCCTTCCGGCGTACGACCCGCTGATGGACTCGCAGAAGGTCCGTCACATCCTGGTCCGCCACGAGCAGGGCGCCGGACACGCCGCCACCGGGTACGCGCAGGCCACCGGCCGGGTCGGCGTCTGCATGGCCACCTCCGGCCCGGGTGCGACCAACCTGGTCACCCCGATCGCCGACGCCTACATGGACTCCGTCCCGATGGTCGCGATCACCGGCCAGGTCGCCTCCAAGGCGATCGGCACCGACGCCTTCCAGGAGGCGGACATCTGCGGCATCACGATGCCGATCACCAAGCACAACTTCCTGGTGACCGACCCCGCCGAGATCCCCCGGGTGATCGCCGAGGCCTTCCACATCGCCGCCACCGGCCGCCCCGGCCCCGTCCTCGTCGACATCGCCAAGGACGCCCTGCAGGCCACCACCACCTTCCGCTGGCCGGTGGAGACCTCGCTGCCCGGCTACCGCCCGGTCACCAAGCCGCACGCCAAGCAGATCCGCGAGGCCGCGAGGATGCTGGTCGGCGCGCGGAAGCCGGTGCTGTACGTCGGCGGCGGCGTGCTCAAGGCGAACGCCACGGCCGAGCTGCGGATCCTCGCGGAGCTGACCGGCGCCCCCGTCGTCACCACCCTGATGGCGCTCGGCGCGTTCCCCGACAGCCACCCGCAGCACCTGGGCATGCCCGGCATGCACGGCAGCGTCCCGGCCGTCACCGCCCTGCAGAAGTCGGACCTGCTGTTCACCCTCGGCGCCCGCTTCGACGACCGCGTCACCGGCAAGCTGGACAGCTTCGCGCCGTACGCCAAGGTCGTGCACGCCGACATCGACCCCGCCGAGATCGGCAAGAACCGCCCGGCCGACGTGCCGATCGTCGGCGACGCCCGCGAGGTGCTGGCCGACCTGATCGTCGCCGTCCAGGCCGAGTTCGACGCCGGCCACAAGGCCGACTACGCCGACTGGTGGGTCAAGCTCAACGAGTGGAAGACCACCTACCCGCTGGGCTACGAGCCGGCTCCGGCCGGCGGGCTCGCCCCGCAGCAGGTCATCGAGCGGATCGGCCAGCTGGTCGGCTCGGACGCGATCTACGCGGCGGGCGTCGGCCAGCACCAGATGTGGGCCTCGCAGTTCATCAGCTACGAGAAGCCGGCCACCTGGCTGAACTCGGGCGGCGCGGGCACCATGGGGTACGCGGTCCCGGCCGCGATGGGCGCCAAGGCCGGCCGCCCGGACGTCGCGGTCTGGGCGATCGACGGTGACGGCTGCTTCCAGATGACCAACCAGGAGCTGGTCACCTGCGCGCTGAACAACATCCCGATCAAGGTCGCGGTCATCAACAACGGCTCGCTGGGCATGGTCCGCCAGTGGCAGACGCTGTTCTACAACCAGCGCTACTCCAACACCGTGCTGCACTCCGGCCCGGAGCACGACGGCATCGAGGCCCCCGCCCAGGGCACCCGCATCCCGGACTTCGTGCTGCTCTCCGAGGCGATGGGCTGCGTCGGCCTGCGCTGCGAGCGCCCGGAGGACCTGGACGCGGTGATCAAGCAGGCGATGGAGATCAACGACCGCCCGGTCGTGATCGACTTCATCGTGCACCAGGACGCCATGGTCTGGCCGATGGTCGCGGCCGGCACCAGCAACGACGAGATCCTCGCCGCCCGGGACGTGCGCCCGGACTTCGGCGACGACCTCGACTGACCCGCCCGACCATCCAGAGAGAGTTACGACATGTCCAAGCACACCCTCTCCGTCCTGGTCGAGAACAAGCCCGGCGTGCTCGCCCGCATCGCCGCCCTGTTCTCCCGTCGGGGTTTCAACATCGACTCCCTCGCGGTCGGCCCGACCGAGCACCCGGACATCTCCCGGATGACCATCGTGGTCAACGTCGAGGACCTCCCGCTGGAGCAGGTCACCAAGCAGCTCAACAAGCTGGTCAACGTGATAAAGATCGTCGAGCTCGACCAGGCCGCTGCGATCCAGCGGGAACTGGTCCTGGTGAAGGTCCGCGCCGACAACGACTCCCGGTCGCAGATCGTCGAGATCGTCCAGCTGTTCCGCGCCAAGACGGTCGACGTGTCACCCGATGCGGTGACCATCGAGGCCACCGGCAGCTCCGACAAGCTGGAGGCGATGCTCCGGATGCTGGAGCCCTTCGGCATCAAGGAGCTCGTGCAGTCCGGCCTGGTGGCCATCGGGCGCGGCGCCCGTTCGATCACCGACCGCTCGCTGCGCGCCCTCGACCGCAGCGCGTAGTGACGGGCGGTCGCCCCGGCGACGCGACCCGTCTCACCACCTGAAGCAACGCCCCACACCCCCGCCGGGTCCACGTACCGTGGGTACCGCACCACCCGGCATCACCATCACGCAAGGAGATGTGCCCCCGTGGCCGAGCTGTTCTACGAAGACGACGCCGACCTGTCCATCATCCAGGGCCGCAAGGTCGCGGTCATCGGCTACGGCAGCCAGGGCCACGCCCACGCGCTGTCGCTGCGCGACTCGGGCGTGGACGTCCGTGTCGGCCTCCTGGAGGGCTCGAAGTCCCGTGCCAAGGCGGAGGAGGCCGGCCTGCGCGTCGTCTCCCCGTCCGAGGCCGCCGCCGAGGCCGACGTCATCATGATCCTGGTTCCGGACCCGATCCAGGGCGACGTGTACAAGGAGGCCATCGAGCCGAACCTGAAGGCGGGCGACGCCCTCTTCTTCGGCCACGGCCTCAACATCCGCTTCGGCTTCATCACCCCGCCGGCCGACGTCGACGTCTGCATGGTCGCCCCGAAGGGCCCGGGCCACCTCGTCCGCCGCCAGTACGTCGAGGGCCGCGGTGTCCCCGCGATCGTCGCCGTCGAGCAGGACGCCACCGGCAAGGGCTTCGAGCTGGCGCTCTCGTACGCCAAGGGCATCGGCGCCACCAAGGCCGGCGTCATCAAGACCACCTTCACCGAGGAGACCGAGACCGACCTGTTCGGTGAGCAGGCCGTCCTCTGCGGTGGCACCGCCGCCCTGGTCAAGGCCGGTTTCGAGACCCTGGTCGAGGCCGGCTACCAGCCGGAGATCGCCTACTTCGAGTGCCTGCACGAGCTGAAGCTCATCGTCGACCTCATGTACGAGGGCGGCCTGGAGAAGATGCGCTGGTCCATCTCGGAGACCGCCGAGTGGGGCGACTACGTCACCGGCCCGCGCATCATCACCGCCGACACCAAGGCCGAGATGAAGAAGGTCCTCGCCGAGATCCAGGACGGCACCTTCGCCAACACCTGGATCGCCGAGTACAAGGCGGGCCTGCCCAAGTACAACGAGTACAAGACCGCCGACTCCGAGCACCTGCTGGAGACCACCGGCAAGAAGCTCCGCAAGCTGATGAGCTGGGTCAAGGAAGAGGCGTAAGCCTCCGGCCGCCCCGGCGCGCCCCCGCGGCGCGCCGGGCGCGGCGTACTCCTGCGCCGGGGCGGGCCCGGGCCGGGTCCGCCCCCGCCCTGTACATCTGGTTGATCCCGTGCGGGTGATTTCGCCGTACGGGAGCAGCCCGGCCCCCCGCCCGTCGATACACTTCCGAGTGCGCGTCAGGCCCACAGCGTCGTGCGTCTATCTACGCGGCATGCCACCTTCCCCCGCTGGTCACGCCACCTTCGTGCCATGGACCGGGGAGAACCGGACAGTTAAGGACACACTGTCGTGAGCACTGTGACTTCCAAAAACGCCGTCGTACTGATCGCCGAAGAGCTGTCGCCCGCCACCGTTGACGCGCTCGGTCCTGACTTCGAGATCCGCCACTGCAACGGCGCCGACCGCGCCGAGCTGCTGGCCGCCATCGCCGACGTGGACGCGATCCTGATCCGCAGCGCCACCAAGGTGGACGCCGAGGCGCTGGCCGTGGCCAAGAAGCTGAAGGTCGTCGCCCGGGCCGGCGTCGGCCTGGACAACGTCGACGTCGCCGCCTCCACCAAGGCCGGCGTGATGGTCGTCAACGCGCCGACCTCGAACATCGTCACCGCCGCCGAGCTGGCCTGCGGCCTGCTCATCTCGGTCGCCCGCAACATCGCGCCCGCCAACGCCGCCCTCAAGCAGGGCGAGTGGAAGCGCAACAAGTACACCGGCGTCGAGCTCTCCGAGAAGGTGCTCGGCGTGGTCGGCCTCGGCCGCATCGGCGTGCTGGTCGCCCAGCGGATGTCCGCCTTCGGCATGAAGATCGTCGCGTACGACCCCTACATCCAGGCCGCCCGCGCGGCCCAGATGGGCGTCAAGCTGCTCACGCTGGAGGAGCTGCTGGAGGTGTCGGACTTCATCACCGTCCACCTCCCGAAGACCCCCGAGACCATCGGCCTGATCGGCGACGAGGCCCTGCACAAGGTCAAGCCGACCGTGCGCATCGTCAACGCCGCCCGCGGCGGCATCGTGGACGAGGCCGCGCTCGCCAGCGCCCTGCGCGACGGCCGGGTGGCCGGCGCCGGCCTGGACGTGTACGCCAAGGAGCCCTGCACCGACTCCCCGCTGTTCGGCTTCGACAACGTGGTCGCCACCCCGCACCTGGGCGCCTCCACCGACGAGGCGCAGGAGAAGGCCGGTATCGCGGTCGCCAAGTCGGTGCGCCTCGCACTGGCCGGCGAGCTCGTACCGGACGCGGTCAACGTCCAGGGCGGCGTGATCGCCGAGGACGTGCGCCCGGGCCTGCCGCTCGCCGAGAAGCTCGGCCGGATCTTCACCGCCCTGGCCGGCGAGGTGGCCGTCCGCCTCGACGTCGAGGTCCGTGGCGAGATCACCCAGCACGACGTGAAGGTGCTCGAACTCTCCGCCCTCAAGGGTGTGTTCGAGGACGTCGTCGCCGAGACGGTCAGCTACGTCAACGCCCCGCTGTTCGCGCAGGAGCGCGGCGTCGAGGTCCGCCTGACCACCAGCAGCGAGAGCCCCGAGCACCGCAACGTCATCACCGTGCGCGGCACGCTGTCCGACGGTGGCGAGATCGCCATCTCCGGCACGCTGTCCGGTCCGAAGCAGACCCAGAAGATCGTCGGCGTCGACGCCTTCGACGTGGACGTGGCGCTCACCGACCACATGGCCTTCTTCAAGTACGAGGACCGCCCCGGCGTGGTCGGCATCCTCGGCCGCCACCTCGGTGACGCGGGCATCAACATCGCGGGCATGCAGGTCGCCCGTGACGGTGAGGGCGCGCTCGCCTCGATCACCGTCGACAGCCAGATCCCGCAGGAGGTCCTGTCGGCGATCGCGGCCGAGATCGGCGCCAAGTTCGCCCGCTCGGTCGACCTGCGCTGACCCGCCGCGCCGGACCTCCTCCGGCGCCCGCCCGCGGCCCTCCCGTCCTCGTGACGGGAGGGCCGCGGGCGTTCCCGGGCCGCCGCGCGCACCCGCCCGCGGGCGGGCCCCCGGCCGCCCGGGCGAGGCCCGTCTCAGATAGTAGGAAATCCAAGTAGTTGTGCAGACAGCGACGGGTGGGGCGTCGTACCGTGGAAGAGCCATACGGTCAGCCACCCCTGGCTCCTACCTTCCGGTCAGGGCGCGTGGGCCCGTGTGTGCCGTACGCGCTACGGCAGGAGACCCCTGCTCGGCGTACCAACCCTCCCCACCCTCAGCACCTTCGCGTGCACTGAACCGAGGAGCCCGGTATGCCCCCCACCGCAGACCTGCTCACCCACCGTGACCACCGCGCCGCCCAGGCGCCCGCCCGCCCGGCCCCCCGCCGCCGGCACCGGACCGAGCCCAACCCGCACGCCGCCGCCGCGCTGCAGCGTGCGCTCGACCGCCGGGACAACGGCGGCGAGACCGGCCACCTGGCCTAGGCCGTCCGCCCCGGTCGAACGGCCCCCCGCGGCCCGGGTCGTCCGGGCCCCGGTACGGGTCGGACTGACCCGGATGGCCTGACGTGATGTCACTCCGGAGAGTGCAAGTAGCCCCCGTACGAGGGATGTTGCTCGCACTCTCCGGCGCGATGATCGTAATTTGAGGCCTCCGGAGGGGAGATCGACGTCCGCACGAGGCGGACGTCAGCGGCACGCGTGCGGATCAGACCCCCGCCGGGGGAGAGGGCCCAGTGCTCAAGCAATCCGTCCGCCGTCCGCTCAGCAGACTGGGTGTCGCGCTCGCCCTGGTGGCGGGGTCCGCGGCCGCCCTCGGCGTCGCCCCGGCGGCCCGGACCGGGCCCGTCGCGGGGCAGGTCCGGGCCGCCGGGCCCGCCACCGTCCTGCTGGAACTCGGCACCGAGCCGGCCGCACCCGCCTGGCAGCGGGCCGCCGGACAGGCCAGGCGCGCGCTGCGGTCCCCGCAGGAGGTGCGTCGGGAGGCCGCCCGGGCGGGCGCCGACCAGCGCCGGGAGGCCGTCCGCGCCCTCGACCGGCTGGCCCGGGACGTCCACGCGGCCGCCCCCGAGGCCCGCGAGCTCTACCGGACCCAGGCCCTGCTGGCCGGACTGGCCGTCACCGCACCCGCCGAACGCCTGCCCGCCCTGCGCGCGCTGCCGGGCGTCCGGGCCGTGCACCCGATCGCCCGCAAGAGCCGGGTGAACGCCCACTCCGTCCCGCTCACCGGGGCGCCGACCGTCTGGGCCGGCGCACCCGGCGGGTCCGCCGACGCCGAGCACCCCGACACCGAGCACCCCGACACCGGCCAGGGCGTGCGGATCGGCATCATCGACAGCGGGATCGACTACACCCACGCCGACTTCGGCGGCCCCGGCACCGAGGCGGCCTTCCGGGCGGTGGACGGGGCGAAGCCCGCGCCGGCCGGCCTGTTCCCGAACGCCAAGGTCACCGGCGGGAAGGACCTGGTCGGCGACGACTACGACCCCGACCCCGCCTCGCCGACCTTCCAGCCGCTGCCGCGCCCTGACGGCAACCCGATCGACTGCGCCCGCAACGGCCACGGCACCCACGTCGCCGGCACCGCGGCCGGCCTCGGCGTGGGCGCCGACGGCCGCCCCTACCCCGGCCCCTACCGCCCGGGTCTGGATCCGGCGGCCTTCCTGGTCGGGCCGGGCGCCGCGCCGGGCGCGCAGCTGTACGCGATCCGGGTGTTCGGCTGCGACGGCTCCACCGACCAGCTCACCCAGGCCCTCGACGTGGCCGCGGACCCGGACGGCGACGGCGATCTGACGGACCGCCTGGACGTCGTCAACCTCTCGCTGGGCAGCCGCTTCGGCAACACCGACGACGCCGACTCGATCGCCGCCGACCGGCTCGCCGCGCTCGGCACCGTGGTGGTCGCCTCCGCCGGCAACGAGGGTGACGTCTACGGCATCGGCGGCAGCCCCGGCACCGCCCCCCGGGCGCTCACCGTGGCCGCGTCGGTGGACGCGCACAGCGACGCGGACGGCCTGCGGGTGCTCGCCCCCGACACCCTGGCCGGCGTCGTCCCGGCGCACTGGAGCTCCCGCTACCAGGACTGGGCCGTCAAGGACGTCAGCGGTGAACTGGCCCTGCCCGTCGACCAGTCGGACGGCTGCACGGCCTTCGACGAGGGCGACCGGGCCCGGCTGGCCGGCCGGATCGCCGTCCTCGGCTGGCAGACCAAGGAGTCCGAGCGGGCCTGCGGGTCCGGTGCCCGGGCCGACCACGCGGCCGACGCGGGCGCCATCGGCATGATCCTCGCGGCCGTCGACGACCACCTCGCCGAGATCGCCGGCAACGACCGGATCCCCGCCGTCCTGCTCGCCCGCGCCGACGGGGAGCGGCTGCGGGCCGGCGCCGTCGGCGGCGCCGTCACCGTCCGGCTCGCCACGCCCGGCAACGAGCTGCACGGCGTGGTCGCCCAGGAGCAGCCGCAACGCACCGACACCCTCACCGACTTCACCTCGCGCGGCATCGGCGTCCCCGGCGTGGTCAAGCCCGACCTCGCGGCGCCCGGCGAGACCATCTGGTCCGCGAAGGCGGGCAGCGGCGCGGGCGGCATGCGCGAGAGCGGCACCTCGATGGCGGCCCCGCACATGGCGGGCCTGGCCGCCCTCGTCCGAGCCGCCCACCCGGAGTGGAGCGTGGAGCAGGTCAAGGCGGCGCTGATGAACACCGCCACCGACACCTGGTCGGGCGACGACCACGGCGGCCCGGCGTACGGGCCGGAGCGCACCGGCGCCGGGCGGGTCCGGGTGGACCTCGCCGTCCGCACGCCGGCCGTCGCGCACGCGGCCGGTGAGGGGGCCGTCGAGGGTTCGGTCGGCGTCTCCTTCGGCCCCGTCCCGGTCGGCGGGCCGCTGGAGCTGACCCGCGAGGTCGAGGTCCGCAACCTCTCCGGCGGCCCGCTGGCCTACCGCACCGGCTACCGGACCGCGACCGAACTGCCCGGCGCCGCCTTCGCCCTGGCACCGGACCGGGTCGTCGTGCCGGCGGGCGGCGCCGCGCGGGTGACGGTCACCCTGAAGGTCCCCGGGCAGCTGGACCGCACCCCGGACCCGACCCTGGACACCGCCCAGGCCGGCCGGGCCCGCAGCTACCGCGGCGAGCTCTCCGGACTGCTGCTGCTCACCCCCGACGCCGGCGACACCCCGGCCGCGGATGCCCCGGCGGGCCCGCCGGAGCTGCGGGTGCCCCTGTTCGCCGCCCCCCGGCCGGCCTCCGACATCACCGCCGGTGTCCAGGCCCGGATGCCGCGCACCGGCACCCTGCTGGCCCTGACCGGCACCGCCGCGCCCGCCCGGGTCGGCGGCCTGGTCAGCGCCTTCGCCCTGGCGGGCGAGGGGGAGCGCTGGCCGGACTGCCCGTCCGAGGAGATCTGCGTCGACCGCCCGGGCGACCGCGCCGCCGACCTGCGGGCCGCCGGCGCCGCCACCGACGCGCCGGGCGTGCCCGGCGGCCCGGCCGAGCAGCTCGGCCAGGGGATGCTCTACCTCGCCGCGAACCTCTGGGCGCCGGCCACCACCCCGGTCGGCGTGCACGCCGTGCGGGCCTCGCTCGACACCGACGGGGACGGCGTCACCGACGCCGTGGTGGCGGCCGACCGGCTGCGCGGCAGCGACGTCCTGGTGGCCCGGACCCTGGACGCGCGCACCGGACGGGAGTTGGACGTCCAGCCGCTCAACGGCCGCTGGGGCGACACCGACACCGACCTGCTGGACAGCGACACCGTCGTCCTGCCGGTGCGGCTGGCCGCCCTGCCGGGGCTGCGCGAGGGCGCGACCGTGGTCCACTACGGGATCTGGACCGGCCTGGCGTCGCCCGGCCTGCCCGAGGCGGCGGAGGCCTACGCCGCGATCGGCCTCGACGGCGTGCGTCCGACCGCGGTGCTGGACGTGCTGCACCCGGCCCTGGACGTGCGCAGCGGCATCGGCGGTCCGGTCGCCGCCCTGGCGCCCGAACGGCCGGCCGGCGTCCTGGAGGTCCGCCGGGCCGCGGACGACCGGACCAGGCTGCTGCTCGTCCACCACCTCAACCCGGACGGGCGGCGGGCGCAGATCGTCGACCTCGGCTGATCCGCCCGCCCGGGCCCCGGCGCGACGGCCGGCCCGGCACCACCGCCTCAGGCGGCCGGTGCCGGGCCGGCCTTCTCGTCCCCTCCGGTCGCCGGGCCGGCGCTCTCGTCCCCTGCCACCGCCGCCCGCCCGGTGGCCCGGCCGCCGGTCGCCCGCCGGCGGTACCACCGCCCGGCCGCCACCAGCGCCACCACGCCCGCCGCGACCAGGCCCACCAACGTGCCGGCGGCGAGCCCCGGCACCCGGTACGAGCAGCTCACCCGGGACGCCCCGGCCTCCAGCGGGACCCCGATCAGCCCGAGGACGGGCCGCGGCGCGGCGTACGGCCCGCCGGACGAGCAGGTCCAGCCCCGCACGGCGGGCACCGACAGCACGGCCGTCCCGGTGCTGCCGGCGGGCAGGACGGCGCTGACGCTGTGGCCCCCGGTCGTCACCGCCGCGCCGCCGCCCGCCGTCAGTCGCGCCACGGCGGCCTCCAGCGCACCGGGGCGCAGGCAGCCCACCGGACGGGCCGGCACCGGGCCGGTGGCCGAGGCCCGCAGCACCACCTCGACCCTGCCGTCGGCGGGCACCGGGCCCAGCAGCCGCACGCCCACGGCGGTGACCGGCTGGCTGCCGGCACTGCGGTACGTGGTGCCGAGCCCCGAGACGGTGCCGTCGAACCACAGGCTGTGGAAGTACGCCGTGCTGCCGGGGGTGCACGTCCCGGCCAGCACCGTGCCGGCCGAGCCCGGCGGGGTGGCGGGCACGGACCAGCCGCTGCCGCCGTGCGGGGTCGGCGCCGGCCCGCCGACCGGGGTCAGCGCCGGGACGTCGTAGACCGCGCTGCCGAGCAGGGCCTCCCGCCGGCTCCACACCGAGGCGGTGTCGGTCGGCCCGACCGGGTGCACGGTGACCAGCGGGGGAGCGGGCGCGTGCCGGGGCGTGAACCCGTCCGGGGCCGGGCCGTCGTCCAGGTGGGTGCCCACCCCGAACAGCGCCCGACCGACCGGGTCCTCCGGGCTCAGGGTGCGCCGCCCGGCGAGGCTCCAGCCCGCGCCCAGGTCGTGCAGGGCCTGCGCGGTGGCGGCCGGCACCTGCTCGGAGGCGTACCCGCCGCCCTGCCCGCCGAGCAGCAGCGCGTCGTTCGCGGTGAAGGCGTGCGGCCCCGGGTCCGCCCGGCTGCGGGGCCAGTCGTCCGCGGCGCGCAGCGCCCGGTGGGCGGCGCCGACGGCGGACCGGTCGGCGCCGCCGGCCTGCGCCGGACCACCCGCGGTGTACGCCGACCGGACGGCGCCGCCGAACACCGCACAGGCCAGCGCGAGGGTGACCAGGGCGGTCGCGCGCGGGCGCGCGTGCAGCCGTTCCAGGGCCCACAGGGCGGCCGTCGCCACCGCCAGGGCGGCCAGCGTGCCCGGCCAGCCGGCCGCCCGGAGCGCGGGCCGGCCGTGGGCGACGGCGGCGAGCAGCAGGACCAGCCCGGCCCCGCCGAGCAGGGCGGGTGGCCGGGGCCGGTGCGAGAGGCAGACCCAGGCGGCGAGCACCAGCAGGCCGCTGAGCACGAAGCCGGCGCGGTACGGGCCGGCCACTGGGAGGACCAGCCCGTGCCAGCGCAGCACGTCCGGCCGCGAGGCCAGGGCCAGCCCGGCCAGTGCCGGCAGGACGCACCAGGCGATCCGCTCCCGGGCCCGTACCCGGGCGTTGAACGGCAGGCTCGCCACGAGCAGCAGTCCGAGCATCCCGACCGCGACGTCCGGCAGCGCGGGCGCGCCCGGCGCCCCGGGCAGCAGCTGGGCGAACCGGTCGAGCGGGCCGGGCGGCTCGCCGGTCACGGTGGAGAGCAGGGCAGGCTGCGCGTCCTCGGCCGCCCGGAGGGCGACGAACAGCACCGGCGCGGCGATCAGCACGCCGGCCGCCGTCATGGTGACCGCCCGTCCGAGCACCCGGGCCCAGGTCCGCAGGGCGGGAGCTGTCCTGGCGGGTGCCCGCTCCCCGGCCGCCAGCCGGATCAGCAGCACCAGTCCGGCCGCCAGGGTGGCCGCGGCGGCGGTGTGCAGGTTGCCCGCCCAGGCCGCCGCCACGCAGAGGGCGCCGGTCGCCCAGCGGCGCTCGTGCAGGCACCAGTCGGCCGCCAGCAGCAGCAGCGGCAGCGAGACCGGGCCCCAGAGCCAGGCCGGGTTCGCGACCCCCTCGTCCAGTACCCAGGCGCAGAGCGCGTACCCGACCGCGAGCAGCGCCCGCAGCCGGGCCGGCCCCGGGTGCAACCGGCCCAGGGCGTGGGTCATCAGCGCGCCGGCGGCGGCGATGCCGAGCAGGGTGGTCAGCAGGACGGACAGCTCGCCGGCGGACCGGGGGAGCAGCACGGTCGGCCAGTAGAAGGGGTTCGCCAGATAGCCGAAGAAGTCCGGCAGGAAGGGCGCACCGTAGCCGCTGTTCCAGTTGAACAGCAGGTCACCGGGGGTGGTGCCGTGCGCCAGGTCCCACAGGTGGGTCCGGAACGGCACCGCCACGTCCCGCACGCCGGCCGCCGCCGGGCCCGCGCCGGGCAGGGTGCCGCGCGCGGCGGCCGCCAGGGCGTAGGCGCCCGCGGCCAGCGCGGCGGCGGCCCCGGCCGCGGTGGCCTCCCGGCGGCGCCGGGGGTGGGTGTCGCTCAACGCGCCGTGGTCCGTTCTGCGATGGATGTCCGGGTCCGGCCGGATCGAGCATAGGGCGCGGGGGCGCGCGCCCGGGCGATGCGCTCGCTCGTCGGAGTGGCTCGCCCACGGTACGGAGCCACTAGCCTGGGAGCACCCGCCAGACTCGCCGCGTGGGAGCAATCATGAGCATCGATCCGTACCCCGACTGGATCCGGCCGCCGGCCGGCGGCTACACCGCCGACGATCTCGACCGGCTGCCGGATCTCCCGCCGCACACAGAGTTGATCGACGGGAGCCTGGTCTTCGTGAGCCCTCGGACGAAGTTTCACGTGCGGACGATCCGCGCCCTGGAACACGCCCTGCTGGCTGCGGTGCCGGTCGGCTGGGAGGTGTGGCGGGAGATGACGGTGAAGCTGGACGCGCGTAACCGTCCGGAGCCCGACCTGGTGGTGGTGGACGAGCGCTCGGACACCAGGCCCGACCAGACCTTCTTCCTCCCCGGCGACGTGCTGCTCGCCGTCGAGGTGGTCTCCGAGGAGTCCAGGGAGCGCGACCGCGACACCAAGCCCCGCAAGTACGCCGCCGCCGGCATCCCGCACTTCTGGCGGGTGGAGAGCGACGAGGGCCGCCCGGTCGTCTACGTGTACGAGCTCGACCCGGCGACGGGCGGGTACGGCGTCGCCGGCATCCACCACAAGGTGCTGAAGCTGGACCGGCCCTTCCCGGTCGACGTGGAACTCGCCTGACGGCCGGCCCGGTGGGCGGGCGACACGACGCGTCCGGATAGTGGACATCAGGTGTCAGCACGTGGACGCCGGAGTAGGGTCCCCTACATGTCTCGCAGCCTTCGTCTCGCAGTGATCCCCGGTGACGGCATCGGCCAGGAAGTGGTGGCCGAAGGCCTCAAGGTCCTCACCGCCGCCCTCCCCGCGGACGTCAAGGTGGAGGCGACCGAGTACGACCTCGGCGCCCGCCGCTACCACCGCACCGGGGAGACCCTCCCCGACAGCGTGCTGGAGGAGCTCAAGACCCACGACGCGATCCTGCTCGGCGCCATCGGCGACCCCAGCGTCCCGTCCGGCGTCCTGGAGCGCGGGCTGCTGCTCAAGCTGCGCTTCGCGTTCGACCACCACATCAACCTCCGCCCGGGCAAGCTCTTCCCCGGCGTGAAGTCGCCGCTGGCCGGCGAGCCGGACATCGACTTCGTCGTCGTCCGCGAGGGCACCGAGGGCCCGTACGTCGGCAACGGCGGCACGCTGCGCACCGGCACCGAGCACGAGGTGGCCACCGAGGTCAGCCTCAACACCGCGTTCGGCATCGAGCGCGTGGTGCGCGACGCGTACCGCCGCGCCGACGCCCGCCCGCGCAAGAAGCTGACCCTCGTCCACAAGAACAACGTGCTGGTGCACGCCGGCCACCTGTGGACCCGGATCTTCCAGCAGGTCGGCCAGGAGTTCCCCGAGGTCACCACCGACTACCTGCACGTCGACGCCGCGACGATCTTCTTCGTCACCCAGCCCGAGCGCTTCGACGTGATCGTCACCGACAACCTGTTCGGCGACATCCTCACCGACCTGGCCGCCGCCGTCACCGGCGGCATCGGCCTGGCGGCGAGCGGCAACATCAACCCGTCCGGCGACTTCCCGTCGATGTTCGAGCCCGTGCACGGCTCGGCGCCCGACATCGCGGGCCAGGGCAAGGCCGACCCGACCGCCACCGTGCTGTCCGTCGCCATGCTGCTGGAGCACCTCGGCTTCACCGTCGAGGCGGCCAAGGTCGAGGCCGCCGTGGCCGCGGACCTGGCCGAGCGCGCGGGCACCCGCAGCACCTCGCAGGTCGGCGACGCGCTCGCCGCCCGAGTATCCGGCTGACGGGCCGGCGACACCTTCACAGCTGCTTGCCAGCTGTTCGGCACGGCCCTCTAGATGCGACTATCAACAGTGGGCCGTGCCGTGGTGCGTTCGAACACCGGCGGGCATGGCCCTGACCAACCCCACGGTGAAGGACAGACAGCCATGAGCACGCCCACCCAGGCGCCCATCACGTTCGACCTCAAGCCCTCCGCCCACCCGCTGGACGACGCGGAGCGAGCGGCCCGGCTGGCCAACCCCGGTTTCGGCCGGGTCTTCACCGACCACATGGTCACCATCCGCTGGACCGAGGGCCGGGGTTGGCACGACGCCCAGCTGACGCCGTACGCGCCGCTGGAGATCGACCCGGCGAACATGACGCTGCACTACGGGCAGGCGATCTTCGAGGGCCTGAAGGCCTACCGCCAGGCCGACGGCTCCATCGCCACCTTCCGTCCGACCGCCAACGCCGAGCGCTTCCAGGCCTCCGCCCGCCGCCTCGCGATGCCCGAGCTGCCCGTCGAGGCCTTCGTCGAGGCGGTCGAGCTGCTCGTCCAGCAGGACCGCGCCTGGGTGCCGAGCGAGCCCGAGCAGAGCCTCTACCTGCGGCCGTTCATGTTCGCCACCGAGGTCGGCCTGGGTGTCCGCCCGGCGAACGAGTACCTGTTCATGATCATCGCCTCGCCGGCCGGCGCGTACTTCCCCGGCGGCGTCAAGCCGGTCTCCGTCTGGCTCTCCGAGGAGTACGTCCGGGCGGCCCCCGGCGGCACCGGCACCGCGAAGTGCGCCGGCAACTACGCCGCCTCGCTGATCGCCCAGGCCCAGGCCGCCGAGAAGGGCTGCGACCAGGTCGTCTGGCTCGACGCCGCCGAGCACCGGTGGATCGAGGAGATGGGCGGGATGAACCTGTACTTCGTCTTCGGCGAGGGCGCCGACGCGAAGATCGTCACCCCCGAGCTCTCCGGCGCGCTGCTCCCCGGCATCACCCGTGACTCGCTGCTGTCGATGGCCGCCGACCTCGGCTACGCCGTCGAGGAGCGCCGGATCTCCACCGACGAGTGGAAGCAGGGCAACGCCGACGGCACCCTGACCGAGGTCTTCGCCTGCGGCACCGCCGCCGTCATCACCCCGGTCGGCTCGGTCAAGTCGGCCCGCGCCGACTGGACGGTCGGCGCCGGCGAGCCCGGCCCGATCACCCTGGAGCTGCGCAAGGCCCTGCTGGCGGTCCAGGGCGGCCAGGCCCCCGACACCCACGGCTGGCTGCACAAGATCGTCTGATCCCCGCGCCGGGGGCCCCCCCCCCGCGGGGGGCCCCGCTGGGTAACCTAGTCCCGTTACCGTGGTGTGGGCGTGCGGGACCCGCCGGTGGGGGCAAGAACGCGGTGTGGACGCAGTGAGCCCCAG
>NZ_JBHUSG010000010.1:0-2965 GCF_042673745.1 Kitasatospora sp. NPDC057015 | reverse complement strand
GTAGCTGCGCACGGCCGTGGTGGGGGTCCCGGGGGCCCAGCCCCCCCACACCCAGGGGTGGGTGAACATCCTGTTCTGCCCCCGGCGCGGGGCGCCCCGCCCCGGGGGGGCGCCCGGCTGGGTAACCTCGAAGCGTTCCGTTCGTTGAGCCGTGCGGACCGAGACGGAGGGGTCATGACCGCGTTGTCGCACGAGTTCCCCGAGGCCTGGCAGAGCCTGGACGACGACCTCCTCGACGCCTTTCTGGACCTGGACACCCCCGAGGGGTTCAAGGCCGAGCTCATCGAGGGGGAGATCGTCGTGACCCCACCGCCCGACGGTGACCACGAGACCGCGGTCGGCCGGATCGTCTGGCAGATCGCCCGGCAGTGCCCGGAGGGCATCGACTTCGCCGGCGGCAAGGGGCTGATCGTCCCCAGCGGCCGCTACATCCCCGACGGGACCTTCACCGTGGCCGACGCCATGGTCGGCCGGGAGTCCTGGTCCAAGCCCGTCGGCGTCCTGATGGTCCTGGAGGTCACCTCCAGCCGTCCGCAGAAGGACCGCGAGGCCAAGCGCAAGGGCTACGCCACCGCCGGGATCCCGCTCTACCTGCTGGTCGACCGGCAGGAGAACGAGGTGCTGCTGCACGGCGATCCGCGCCGCGGCGACTACCGCTCCGTCCACGCCGTCCCGGTCGGGGAGCCGCTGGAGCTGCCGGAGCCGTTCGGGTTCGCCCTGCGGACCGACCGGCTGCACTGAGGCCGAAGCGACCCGTCCCGGATCGCGAGACACCGCAGCCGCATCCCGGATGGTGTGCCAGACTGCGAACGTGTCCTCGCTCGCGCTCATTATTAGCAGCAGGCGCGCCGGTCCACAGTGACCGCTCCGCAGTACCCCCTTCGCGGAGCGACCTGGTGTCAGACCCGCGCGCAGACCTCTCGCACCCGCGAGGGGTCTTTTGTTTTGCCCCGCAGGCCCATCTCCAGCCCGCGGGACAGGATCCGGAGCGACCGGAGCCCCCACAAGGGGCCGTCCGGGGCGGCGGATGGTGCGCGGGCATGGTGGACAGTGGAGCCAGACATCCGGCTAACGCAGTTCCCCTCCCGCCCGGCTCCGGGCGGGAGGGGCCCAGCCCGAACGGAGAGACCAGGGCCATGACCGAGGCCAGCAGCGCCCCCAACGACAGCTTCCACGTCTTCGACACCACCCTGCGCGACGGCGCGCAGCGCGAGGGCATCAACCTCACGGTGGCCGACAAGCTGACCATTGCCCGGTACCTGGACGAGTTCGGTGTCGGATTCATCGAGGGCGGCTGGCCCGGTGCCAACCCCCGGGACACCGAGTTCTTCGCCAGGGCCGCCACCGAGCTGGACCTCCGGCACGCCCAGCTGGTCGCCTTCGGCGCCACCCGCCGGGCCGGCGGCAGGGCGGCCGACGACCCGCAGCTGGCCGCCCTGGTCAACTCGGGCGCACCGGTGATCACCCTGGTCGCCAAGGCGCACGACCGGCACGTCGAGCTGGCCCTGCGCACCACCCTGGACGAGAACCTGGAGATGGTCCGGGACAGCGTCTCGTACCTGGTCTCGCAGGGCCGCCGGGTCTTCATCGACTGCGAGCACTTCTTCGACGGCTACAAGGCCGACCGCGACTACGCGCTCGCGGTGGTGCGCACCGCGCACGGCGCCGGCGCCGAGGTGGTGGTGCTCTGCGACACCAACGGTGGGATGCTCCCGGCCGGGGTGCACGCGATCGTCGCCGACGTGCTGGCCGCCACCGGCGCCCGGATCGGCATCCACGCCCAGGACGACACCGGCTGCGCGGTCGCCAACTCGCTGGCCGCGGTGGACGCGGGTGCCACGCACGTGCAGTGCACCGCCAACGGCTACGGCGAGCGGGTCGGCAACGCCAACCTCTTCCCGGTGGTGGGCGCGCTGGAGATCAAGTACGGCATGGAGGTGCTGCCGCAGGGGCGGCTCGCCGAGATGACCCGGATCTCGCACGCCATCGCCGAGGTGGTCAACCTGACGCCGTCCACCCACCAGCCGTACGTCGGCGTCTCGGCGTTCGCGCACAAGGCCGGCCTGCACGCCTCCGCCATCAAGGTCGACCCGGACCTCTACCAGCACATCGACCCCGAGCGGGTCGGCAACACGATGCGGATGCTGGTCTCCGACATGGCCGGCCGGGCCTCGGTCGAGCTCAAGGGCAAGGAGCTGGGCTACGACCTGTCCGCCGACCGCGACCTGGTCGGCCGGGTGGTGGCCAAGGTGAAGGAGCAGGAGAACCTCGGCTACACCTACGAGGCCGCGGACGCCTCCTTCGAGCTGCTGCTGCGCGACGAGGTGCGCGGCGGCCGGGAGCGCTTCTTCGCGCTGGAGTCCTGGCGCACCATCAGCGAGCAGCAGGTCGGCTCCGGTGCGGACAGCGCCGGGAACGAGGCCACCGTCAAGCTCTGGGCCAAGGGCGAGCGCCGGATCGCGACCGGCGAGGGCAACGGCCCGGTCGACGCGCTGGACAAGGCCCTGCGCACCGCGCTGGAGGGGATCTACCCGCAGCTGGCCGGGATGGAGCTGGTGGACTACAAGGTGCGCATCCTGGAGGGCCAGCACGGGACGGGCTCCAAGACCCGGGTGCTGATCGAGTCCACCGACGGCACCACGAGCTGGTCCACGGTGGGCGTCGCGGACAACGTCATCGCCGCCTCCTGGCGGGCCCTGGAGGACGCCTACACCTACGGCCTGATCCGTGCGGGGCTCGACCCGCAGGAGTGAGCGCGGCCCGGGCGGCGGGCCGGTGCCCGCGCCCGGGCGGGGCGGCGGTGCGACGAGAAGTGGCCCACGGACCTCGGCGGTCCGTGGGCCACGGTGCGTCCCGGCCGGGCCCGGTGCTCAGCGGAGTCGGGCGAGGAGGGCGTGTTCGACGAGGGTGATGAGGGCGCTCTTGGCGCTGTCGCGTCGGCGGGCGTCCAGGGCGATGACGGGGG
>NZ_JBHUSG010000009.1:57303-248169 GCF_042673745.1 Kitasatospora sp. NPDC057015 | reverse complement strand
TCCACCCCGAAGGGCTTCACCGTTCGACTTGCATGTGTTAAGCACGCCGCCAGCGTTCGTCCTGAGCCAGGATCAAACTCTCCGTGAATGTCTGCCCGTAATCAGGCTGGCACTCGCGTTGAGCGGCACGGCAACCACCGGAATAGGGCGGCCCCGCGCACTGCGTCCTCGCTAGTGTTTTGTTACTAAAGGAATCTCCAACCCCGATCAAACGATCGAGGCCGGGGATGTCAACATATCTGGCGTTGACTTTTGGCACGCTGTTGAGTTCTCAAGGAACGGACACTTCCTTCGAGCCACTCTCGTGAACTCTCCGGGCGCTTCGTTCTTTCGTGTTTCCAGCTTATCAGACGTTCTCCGCTCCGTTTACCGGAGTTTCGCTTCCCTGACTCGCTTTCCTTCGGCCTTTCGGCACTCCCAGACTCTAGCAGAGTCCTTCGTGCTTCCCGGCCTCAGGAGGCTTTCACCGGGCCGACCTGACGGTCCGTCCGACGGCTCAAACTCTAGCCCAGCCCCGCCCCGAAAGGCGAATCCAAGCCAATCCACTAAACGCACACACGCCAATTAACCGCACGGGAATACGCCGAAGCGGAAAAGCCCATGACGATGCAGAGGAAGGTGTTTCGTGGAGTGGCCGCCCCGGGACCGTCCGCGCAGACTGCGTGTCCGGTGCTCCCTGTCGAGCGACTAGTCAACACTACGCGGACCGGCGGTCTGAGGCAAACGGGCCACCCGGACACTCCTGGTGCAGGTGTCACGTGCCGCCTTCACGTACTCGCCGTTCGGATGGTCGTTGGAGCTGACCCGATGCCGGGCGTCGGCCTCGGTCTGGCCCCCCGCCATGTGGCGCCGCACCAGGCGCTCGTCCCGGACCGCGTCGTCGGCGTCGACGTACCAGAGCTCGCGCAGCAGTCCGCGGGCCTCGGACCAGGGGGTCCCGGCCGTACCGAGGTAGTTGCCCTCGGTCACGACGAGACGGGTTCCCGGGGTGACCAGATGGCGGGCGGCCACCGGCTCGTCCAGCGCGCGATCGAAGTCGGGTCCGTAGATGTCGTGGAACCGGTCCTCGGCGACCCGGCGGAGCAGGGCCGCGTAGCCGCGCGCGTCGAACGTGTTCGGGGCCCCCTTGCGGGTCCGCAGGCCGAGACGGTCGAGCTGTGCGTTGGAGAGGTGGAATCCGTCCAGCGGCAGATAGGCCGCGGCAGCGGGCCCCTCGGTACGGCAGACCTCCGCGACCAGGTGGCGGGCGAGAGTCGACTTGCCCGCCCCGGGCGGGCCGGTGAGGCCGAGGATCACCCGGCCGGCTCCGCCGCTGCCGCGCATCAGTCCGAGGGCGTGCGCCGTCAGCTCGCGCGGATCGTCCAGGGGCGGCCGGGATTCCTGCTCCGCCGGCCGGGCCTGGGGTGCGGTCGTCCCGGTGTTCAGCGTGTCGTCGTACATGGGCGCACCCTACTCAGCGGGCCGACCCCGGCGCCGGGCAGCACGCTCTCCCGGTGCACGGGTCCGTGCAGGCGGCCGACCGGCGACCGCCCGACCGCCCGGCCGGGCGGTCGGGCGGTCGGGCCCGACGGGCTCAGCGGGGCACTCGGTGCGGGCGTTCCGCCAGGGCGGGCACTTCGAGGGTGAGGGCTCCGGCGTCCGCGTCCAGCAGGGCCGGTACGCCGAGCGGCACGGTGAGGCTGGAGGGGCCGTGGCCGAACCCGAGCTCCCAGAGCACCGGTACGCCGAGCGGTCCGAGGCGGTCGAGCATGACCTCCCGGACCCGGTCGGGCCGGCCGCACCCCTCCCAGGACCCGAGCGCCACGCCCGCCACACCGTCCAGTGCCCCCGAGCGCAGCAGCTGGGTGAGGATGCGGTCCAGCTGGTAGGGCTGCTCGTTGACGTCCTCCAGGACGAGGACGGCGCCGGCGAACGACGGCCGGGCGCCGGGCGTGCCCCGTTCGGCCGCCAGGACGGAGGCGCAGCCGCCGGCCGTGATCCCCCGCGCCCGGCCCGGTACCAGCGGGCCCGCGGTGGCCGAGGTCAGGACCGTCGTGGTCGCGGGCTGGAAGAGGGTGCGCCGCAGGTGCTCGGCGGTCGGGCCGTCCGTGAGGAAGGTCGCCGCGGACGCCATCGGCCCGTACAGGGTGCTGACGCCGAGGCGCTGGGCGAAGGCCTCGTGGAGCGAGCTGACGTCGCTGTAGCCGACCAGCACCTTGGGAGGGACGGCGCGCAGGGCCTCCCAGTCGAGCAGGTCGACCATCCGGTGCACGCCGTAGCCCCCGCGGGCGCAGATGACGGCGGACACGGCGGGGTCGAGCCAGGCGTTCTGGAGGTCGGCGGCCCGGTCCGCGTCGCGGCCCGCGAGGTGGCCGAGGCCCGGATGGCCGTCGAGGACGTGCGGTGCCACCTCGACCTCCAGCCCCCAGGAGCGCAGCACGGCGCAGCCGGCGGTGAGCCGCTCCGGCTCGACGGGGCTGCTGGGGGCGACCACGGCCACGCGGTCCCCGGGGAGGAGTTGCGGCGGACGGGTCAGTGCCCGCAGGGGGCCGGCCTGCGGGGGCGCCGGGTGCCGCGGCTGCGGCGCACGCGCCTGTTCGGCCGCGTGCTCGGGCGTGTGCTGAGGCATCGGCGTTCCTCCCCGGGTAGTGACGTTCGACTGACCAAGGTATGCCCGGCCGGGCTCAGGCCGATCCCACGGCTCCCATGGCGGCCCGTACCTCGGTCAGGGTCGCGTCGGCGACGGTGTTGGCCCGCTCGGCCCCGGTTCGCAGCACCCGGCGGATGTGTCCGCGGTCGGTGGCGAGCTCGGCGCGGCGGGCGCGGATCGGTCGCAGGTGCTCGTTGACCGCCTCGGTGACCGTGCGCTTGAGTGCGGCGGCGCCGCCGTCGCCGATCTCCTCGGCCACCTGCTCGGGCGTCCGGTCCTGGCAGAGCGCGGCGAGCAGGACCAGTGCGGCGACCCCGGGGCGGCCGGCCGGGTCGTAGGTGATCCGGCGCTCGGCGTCCGTCCGGGCGGCGCGCACGAGCCGGGCGGTCTCGTCCGCGTCCGCGGCCAGGGCGATCGCGTTGCCGCGGCTCTTGCTCATCTTGGTGCCGTCGGTACCGGGGAGCAGCGGCGCGGAGGAGAGGAGGGCCCGTGGCTGCGGGAAGATCCCCGCGCCGTAGCGCTCGTTGAAGCGGCGGGCGACGGTGCGCGCGACCTCCAGGTGCGGCAGCTGGTCCTGGCCCACGGGCACCAGGTCGGCCTTGCAGAACAGGATGTCGGCGGCCTGGTGGACGGGGTAGGTGAACATCAGGCCGCTGACGGCGGACTGGCGGGAGTGCGCGATCTCGTCCTTCACGGTGGGGTTGCGGTTGAGTTCGGCGACGGTGACCAGGCTGAGGAAGGGCAGCAGCAGCTGGTTGAGGGCCGGGACGGCGCTGTGCGCGAAGATCGTGGCCCGATCGGGGTCGAGGCCGGTCGCGAGGTAGTCGATCACCAGGTTCTCGGTGTGTTCGGCCAGGCGGTCGGCGATGTCGCGGTCGGTGATGACCTGGTAGTCCGCGACGACGACGAACAGTTCGGCGCCCTGTCGCTGGAGGCCGACGCGGTTGCGCAGGGTGCCGAAGTAGTGGCCCAGGTGCAGCGGCCCCGTCGGGCGGTCCCCGGTCAGGACGCGCCGGCCGGCCGGATCGCCGGGATCGGCCGCGGGCTGCGCGGAGCCGACGGGGGCGGGTACCGGGGCGGGGTGGGGGTGGTCGGCCTCGGGCGCGGCGGCTGCGTGGGTGGTGGCGGTGCTGGTCACGGGGTTCTCCTCCGGTGGTCGCCGGCCGTCCGGGGGCCGTCTGCACGGGAGGAAAAGCAGCAGGGCCGTCCGGACGGACGGCCCTGGTCGTGTCTGGGGTGGCCGTCCTAGGACGGCCACCAGCTCAGGCACGCGAAGCGCTTCATGGCGTCGAGCGTAGTGGAGGTACGGGCACTCGGCCAGGATCCGGCCGGGACCGGCCGGGGCGGATCCCGTCGAGGGCCAAGCCGATCGGGACCGGAGTCGTTCGGGACCGGGCGACGGGGCGCCCCGCGCCGTCAGTCCTCCACGACGAGGGCCGGGGTGTCCGTGCGGAGGGTCTCTCCGCGGAAGAACTCCGGCCGGTAGACGCTGTACCAGACCATCAGGACGGCGCCCAGTAGCAGGATGCCGACCCCGATGACGAAGACCGATCCCATGCCGAGCACCGCGCCGCCGCCGTAGCCGGTGTCCCAGGCGTCGGTGAGCGTCTTGAGGAAGACACCGGCGAGCAGCAGGCCGCCGAGCAGCGGGGCGAGGCCCTTGAGGACCAGGTCGCGCAGGCTGCGGCGCAGCTCGTGGCGGAAGTACCAGGTGCAGGCGAAGGCGGTGAGGGCGTAGTAGAAGCAGATCATCAGGCCGAGGGCCTTGATGGTGTCCTCGACCACGTGGTCACTGATCAGCGTCATGCCGACGTAGAAGCCGGCTGTGGCGATTCCGGCCGCGACGGTGGCGTAGCCGGGAGTGCGGTACCTGGGGTGGACGCTGCCGAAGCGCGGCGGTACGGCCCGGTAGGCGCTCATCGCGAGCAGCGTGCGGGCGACCGGGATGAAGGTGGTCTGCAGGCTCGCGGCCGCACTGGCGACGACGGCCAGGAAGAGCAGGATGCTCCAGGGCGAGCCGAGGACGGGCCGGGCCAGCGCCGCGAAGACGTTGTCGGCGGTCTCGGGGTTGCCCAGACCGGTGCCGCCGGCGCCGACCCCGGCGAACATCTGGGCGGCGACGGCGACCAGCAGGTACGAGGTGACCAGGGTGACCATCGAGATCATCGCGGCCCGGCCGGGGGTCTTGGCGCTGCCGAGCGTCTCCTCGTTCATGGTGAGGCAGGTGTCCCAGCCCCAGTACATGAAGATCGACAGGGACAGGCCGGCCGTGAAGGCGCTGAACGAGCCGACCTCCAGCGGGTTGAGCCAGCTCGGGGAGAAGCCGATGGAGTGCGGCAGGTCGCCGGCCACCGCCTTGGTGACGGCGATGCCGGAGAAGAGCAGCAGGACGGCCAGCTGGAGCCCGACCAGGCTGTACTGGAACCACTTGGTGGCGGTCATGCCCCGGTAGCTCATCGCCGTGGCGCCGGCGATCAGGGTGACGACGGTGAGCAGGTGCACCGCGGTGTTGTCGCCGAGTCCGGCGACGGCGTCGCTGCCGGTCATCTCGCCGAGCATCAGGTAGAGGAAGTCGGTCGCGACGCCCGCCAGGTTGGACAGCACGATGATGGTCGCGACGGTGAGGCCCCAGCCGGCCATCCAGCCGATCCGCGGGCCGAAGGCCTTCACCGTCCAGGTGAAGGAGGTGCCGCAGTCGGGGAAGGCCTTGTTGAGTTCCTTGTACGCGAAGGCGACGAGCAGCATCGGCAGGAAGCCGGCCAGGAACACCGCGGGCATCTGGACGCCCACGGCGGTGACGGTCGGACCGAGGGTCGCGGTGAGGCAGTAGACCGGGGCGACCGTGGAGACGCCGAGGACGACGCTGCTCAGCAGCCCGACGGAGTTGCCGCGTAGGCCCTTGTCCCCGGCCTGCCCCGGGGTCGCCCCCGGTCCGGGGAGGTCGCCGGTGGTGCCGATGACCTGGGTGCCTGTCGGGGAGGCGGGCGCCGTTGCCCGTCCGCTGCTGCCGTGCTCCGAGAGCTGTTGATCGACCACCTCGGCACCTTAAGTACGGGTTCGGGTTCTGTGTAGGGCCGGGCTGGGTGATCTCAGCCACCGTCTTCGATTCAAGCCATCGGATTGGACTTTTGCGCATGGATCCATGGATCATCGAGGTTAGATCCTTTGTTTCGAAGGATTTTTGGGGCCGTGATTTTTCCGTTATGCACTGGTTTGAGATGTTTTCTCCCAGGCGTGCAGAGCCGCCCACCGACCCCCTCCGAGCCATGAGATAGGTTTGCCTCACCTAACAAACCTCCTGGTGACCGCACGGCGACACCCCCGTCCGGCGACCACCGGCCGCCTCAGAAGGAGCGATCGCGTGGCCCCCACCACCACCGCCCGGACCACCTCCCGCACCACCCGGCGGAGGTTCCTCGCCGCCGGCCTCGGCGGTGGAGCCGTCCTCGGCCTCGGCTCCCTGCTGACCGCCTGTGGCAGTTCGGGCAGCCCGACGGGCGCCGGCGGCGCGAAGGCCTCCGGCGGGGCCTCCCCCGACCAGAAGTCGGTCAAGCAGGGCGGCGACGACTACGCCTCCGTGATCGAGCAGATGAAGGCCTTCGGCACCGACGCCGCCCCCGGCGTCTATCCGCGCACGATCAGGCACGCGCTCGGCGAGAGCGTCATCCCCGCCAGGCCGGTCCGGGTCGTCGTCCTCGACACCGGGGAGCTGGACAACGTCGTCTCGCTCGGCATCCAGCCCGTCGGCGTCGTCTACACCGACGGATCGAAGACCATGCCATCCTACCTCAAGGACAAGGTCGGCAGTCCGGCCAACGTCGGCACCATCAACAGCCTCAACCTGGAGGCCATCGCCGCCCTCAAGCCGGACCTGATCCTCGGCAGCCAGCTGCGCGCCCAGGACCAGTACGCCTCGCTGTCGAAGATCGCGCCGACCGTCTTCTCGATCCGCCCCGGCTATCCCTGGAAGGAGAACTTCGCACTCAACGCGAGTCCGTTCGGCCTGCAGGCGGAGGCGAAGGCGCTGCTGGCCGCGTACCAGGACGCGGCCACCGCGGTCGGGGCCAAGCTCGGTGACACGAAGCCCTCCGTCAGCCCGCTGCGCTTCATGCCGGGCAAGACCCGCCTCTACGCCGAGCTCTCCTTCATCGGCACCATCCTCACCGACATCCCGATCCCCCAGCCGAAGATCGAGCAGGTCAAGGAGCTCGCGGTCGAGATCAGCCCCGAGCAGATCGACAAGGCCGACGCCGACTGGATCTTCTACGGCGTCTACGGCACGCCCAGTTCGACCAACCAGGACGCCGTCCTGGGCGGTGCGCTGTGGAAGACCCTCGGCGCGGTGAAGTCCGGCCAGGCCCGACCGGTCTCGGACGAGACCTGGTTCCTCGGTCTGGGCGTGCTCGCCGCCAACGCCGTGCTGGCGGACCTGAAGGGCTTCGTCGCACCGGGGGCCTGAGCGCGAGCCGCGGGACGGGCTCCCGCAGGGTCCGGCCGGGTCCTGCGCACCGGGGAGTGCCCAGCGGTTCGGCGCCACCCCTTCGGGTGACACTCCCGGACCGGGATCCGAGGTCGTTCGGACAGGGGCGCACTCCGGTGGAACTGCCGACGGGGGGCCGGCGAGTCCGCATCGATCGGACGGGCCGGGGCGGTGGTCCCCCTTGGAGCTTGATCCCGGGGTGGGGCAGGATCATCCGAACCGCACCTCGGAGGGCCCGTGCCGATGACCCCGCTCGACCAGACCGCGTCCGACCGCCCGCAGCCCGCAGCCACCGCCGCGGGAGCGAGCGCCGAATGCTCCGTCGCCGCGGCCGCCGGCCCCGGTGGCGCCGCAACGACGGCCTCGGTCCCGCAGCCGCGCCTCGCCGCCGGACGGCGCCAGGAGCCGGCGAACGGCCGGGCGGACGGCCGGGCGGATCACCCGGTCGAGGACGGGACGGACGGCCGGGCGGAGAGCAGCGCTGAGGACAGTGCGGAGAACAGTGCGGAGGACGGCGCCGACAGCGGAGCGGCGCTGATTGCCGGCCCGTCCGCGGTCACGGCCCGCAACCTCCGGGCCGGCCTCGGTGTCCGGCTCCGGAGCGCGTACGAGCGCGGCGCGACGATCGCCGAGCTCTCCGTCGCCTGCCGCCGGACCGACGCCGAGACCCGTGAGCTGCTGCTGACCGCCGGTACGGACCTCTCCCCGGAAGTCCGGCGAAACCCGCGGGGCCCGCGGAACCCGGCCAACCCGGCCAACCCGGCGCAACGGTCCGCCGAGTCCACGGCACGGGCGGCCGGACCGGCGGGGCGGCCGCCGGCGGCCGGTGAACCGGCGCCGGAACCGGGCACGGCGGGCCGGCGGAACCTGCCCGCGCCGCCCGTACCGCCGGCCGGTCCGGCCTCCGGGTCGGCTCCGGCCGTCCCCCTCCCCAAGCGCCCTTCGCCGGCGCGCCGGTTGAGTCGTCTGCATCCTCGCGAAGGGCGGCCGGGCGACGTTCCTCAGCAGCGCTCGGCGTCCCTGCCCGACCGTTCCGCCGCAAGCACCGGTGCGCCCGACCCCACCTCACCTACCGGTCACACCGGGCTCACTGGTCCCACCGGTCCCGGAGCCTCGCAGACACCCTCCGAGACTCCGCTCGGCATCCTGATCGGTGGCACGCCCAACCTGCCCGAACCCGAGAACCGCCCGCGAGAACGCCGGTACGTCCGGGTGGACGCCCGACTGCTCCGGGCGGGCCGGGGCACCTGCCTGGTCGTCCTCCCGTCCTGGCGGTCCGCGATCGCCGTCTCCGTGCCGACCGAACAGCTGATCGCCGCGACCGGCCTGGGCTTCGAGCAGCTCCCGGACGCCGTGCTGTCGGTGTTCATCGATCCGGAGGCCCTGCACGACCGTGAACTCGGACTGCACGGCTGGCGTACCGGGCCGGCCAAACGCGGTGCCGCCCGCGCCCGGCGCAAGTGAGCCCCGGGGGAAGGCGTTCAGGCGTTCAGGTGTTCAGCGCGTCCGGGCTGTCCGGGCTGTCCGGGCTCGCTGGACCAGGTGAACTCCACTGACCCTTCGGGCCGTTCGGGACATAGCCCAGATCGACCGGTTCGACGACCGCGAGGGATCCGTCACCGGACGACCACGCCTCCCTCACCTTGGCCAGCAGGGAGGGAAGTTGGGGCGGCCAGAGGGCGTCGGCGCGCTCGTCGGCGAGCTCCTCCGGGGTCCACCAGCGCCAACCGAGGATGCCGTCCGCGACGTGGGCGGCGGTGACGTCGCCGACCGGTCCGCGTCGGGGGGCGAGGGTCAGGAAGATGTGCTCGTGCTGGCGGACGGGGATGCCGTGCCAGGTGAAGTCGTGCTCCCAGGTGCAGAGCAGGGGGCCCGGCTCCAGATCCGTCCAGCCGGTCTCCTCCCGCAGCTCGCGGTGCGCGCCCTCCCGGGGCGTCTCACCCGGCTCGATGCCGCCGCCGGGCGACGTCCAGTGCACGCCGACCTCGATGTTGTCGGAGCGGAGCAGGAAGACCGAGCCGTCCTGGCCGAGCACCACGGTTCGGGCCGCCTGCCGGGGAGTTCGCCTCCGGTGTCGCTTCAGAATTCGCATCGGCTCACCCTCGCAGAGGCTCCCGGAGGCGTCGAGCGCATTCCCGGGCGAAGCCGTGACCCGAGGCACCCGGGCGATCCGACGCCCGCAAGCCGGCCTTCACCCGAGACCGGTGCCGCGCGGCAAACCGACTGCCGGCCCGGGGCCGGTTCCGTACGCTGTGGCCCATGGCCGTACCCGTGATCCTCTTCCCCGCCGATCCGCTCGCCGCACGGCGGCCGGACCCGCACTTCGCCTGGGAGGCCCGCCTGCTCCGGGAGTTGGGCGGCGACCACGCCCTGGTGGACCACGACGCACTGCTGGCCGGGGACGCCGAGGCGGCCGTCCGCCGGGTGCCGGCCGGGATCGGACCGCTCTGGTACCGCGGCTGGATGATCCCGGGCGCGGTGTACGCACGCTTCGCCGCCGCCCTGGACGCCCGCGGCGGCGCGCTGCTCACCAGCCCCGCCGGCTACACCTCGGCCCATGAACTCCCGGGCTGGTACTCGGTCTTCGAAGGGGCGACACCGGCCAGCACCTGGATCCCGCTGGCCACGCCCGGCCAGGTGCCCACGGCCGCGGAGCTGGCGGCCGCCGCCGAACGGCTCGGCGGGACGGGCGCGGCGATCGTCAAGGACTACGTCAAGTCCCGCAAGCACGAGTGGGCGGAGGCCTGCTACGTGCCGGAACTCGCCGACCTGCCGGCGCTGGAACGGGTGGTGACCCGGTTCGTCGAGTTGCAGGACGACTTCCTCGCCGGCGGGGTGGTGCTGCGGCAGTTCGAGGACTTCGCGCGGACCCCGGACGGGCGGGCCGCGGAGGCACGGGTCTGGTGGCTGGACGGCGAGCCCGTCCTGGTCGGTCCGCATCCGGACACGCCCGGCCACGCCCCCGACCCCGATCTGACCGGGGTGCGCCCGCTGGTCCGGGCGCTCGGCTGCCGGTTCGTCACCACCGACCTCGCCCGGCGGGCGGGCGGCGCCGAGTGGCGGGTAGTCGAGGTCGGCGACGGCCAGGTCAGCGACCTGCCGTCGGGCGTGGACGCCGCGGCACTACTGGCGTCGCTGATCGCGGCCTGACCGACCGAGGAGTGCGGCCCGCCACCGCCCGGCCCGCTGTTGCGCCGGTCATCGGTTCCGCCGTCCCGGCGTCCCGCCGTCGCCACCTCCGTCGGGCGGTCGAGGCCGTCGCCGTGGGGTGTCGCCGACCGTCGCCGCCTCTCACCGTCCGCCGACGGGCTCCGGCGCGGGATGCCCGTCGGCGATGAACGCCCGCCAGAGACCGGCGTAGGTGCCGCCTCGTGCGAGCAGCTCGGTGTGGGTGCCGTCCTCGACGATCCGGCCGTGATCGAGGACGATCACCCGGTCGGCCCGCTCCGCGGTGGTCAGCCGGTGGGCGATGACCAGCGTGGTCCGGCCGCCGGCGAGGCGGTCGGCGGCATGGTTGACCGCGGCCTCGGTGGCCAGGTCGAGCGCGGCCGTGGCCTCGTCGAGGAGCAGCACGTCCGGGTCGACCAGCTCGGCCCGGGCCAGCGCGATGAGCTGGCGCTGGCCCGCCGAGAGGTTGCGCCCCCGGCCGGAGACCTCGTGGTCGTAGCCGTCGCGAAGAGCGGTGATCATCTTGTCGGCGCCGACCGCCCGGGCCGCGGCCCGCACCTCGGCGTCGGTGGCCGACGGCCGCCCGTACGCGATGGCCTCGCGCACCGTCCCCGCGAAGAGGTAGGCCTCCTGCGGGACGACTCCGAGCCGGTGCCGGTACTCGGCGAGGTCGTACCGGGTGATGTCGACGCCGTCGACGCGGACGGTGCCGCCGGTCGCGTCGTAGAACCGGGCGACCAGCTTCACCAGCGTCGACTTGCCGGCCCCGGTCTCGCCGACCAGCGCCACCGTCTGCCCCGCCGGAATGTGCAGGGTGACCCCGGAGAGCACCTCCGGGTTGCCCGCGCCACCGCCGTTGTAGGCGAACCCGACCCCGTCGAAGTCGATCTCGCCGCGCAGCCCGGTGACGGGCACCGGGTCCTCGGCGGGCGCCGTGTTGGTGGAGGTGCGCAGCAGTTCGCGGATCCGACCGAGGCCCACCGCCGCCTGCTGGTAGCCGTCGAAGACCTGCGAGAGCTGGTTCACGGGGGCGAAGAAGAGGTCGATGTAGAGCAGGTAGGCGACCAGTGCGCCGACGGTGAGCGTACCGGCGTCCACCCGGGCGGCGCCGGCGATCAGCACCAGGGCCGCCGCCACGCTGGAGAGGAACTGGACGAACGGGAAGTAGAGCGAGATGTACAACTGGGCCCGCACCCGGGCGTCCCGGTAGGCCAGGCCCCGGGCGACGAAGCGCGTGGTGTTGGTGTCCTCGCGGCGGAACGCCTGGACGATCCGCATGCCCGCGACGTTCTCCTGGAGATCGGCGTTGACCGTGCTGATCAGGTCGCGGGAGATCTCGTACTGGGCCTTGGACTTCCGGCGGAAGACCAGCGTCGCCACGATCAGGAACGGCAGCACCGCGAAGACCACCAGGGCCAGGCCGGCGTCGATGATCAGGAGCGCGGCGAAGATCCCGAAGAAGGTGAGCAGGCTGACCACGGCGGTGACGACGCCGGTCTGCAGGAAGCTGGTCAGCGAGTCGAGGTCGGTGGTCATGCGGGTGAGGATGCGGCCGGAGAGCTCGCGCTCGTAGTAGTCCAGGCCGAGCCGGTTGAGATGCGCGAAGATCTTGATCCGCAGGGTGTAGAGCACCCGCTCCCCGGTGCGGCCGCTGACCCGGTTCTCGCCGGCCTGGACCAGCCAGTCCAGACCGACCACGAGCAGGGCCGCGAGCGCGGCGGCCGTGACCCCGGCCATCGCCCCCTTGGTGACACCGTCGTCGATGCCGTGCCGGATCAGGATCGGGAGCACCAGACCCGCGCCCGCGTCCAGGGCCACCAGCACCAGGGCGACGGCGAGCGGGCGGCGGAACGGCGCGAGCATGCGGCGGAGGCTGAAGTCCGGATCGCCGGCCTCGGCCTCGGCGAGGGCGACAGCCGGGGTGTCGGTGGCGGGGGGCAGCGCGGCGACCTTGGCCAGCAGGTCGGGGCTCGCCGTCCGGGCCGCCTTCGCCAGGGCCTTGGTGGGCGGCGCGGCGGTGAACGGCGAGGCGGCGGGCGAGTCCTCGGCGGGAGCCGTACCGGCCGCGGGAGCGGCGGTCGCGGAAGTGGCGGCTGCGGGAGCCGTACCGGCCGCGGGATCGGCGGGATCGGCGTCGGCGGCGGGCAGGTCGGCGGCCGGTGCGGGGCTTCGGCCTGCCTCGGGGTCGGAGATCAGGGCGCGGTACCGGGGACATCGACCGTCGAGCTCGTGGTGGGTACCGATGTCGACCAGACGGCCCCCGTCCAGGACGGCGATCCGGTCCGCCAGCTGCAGCGTGGAACGGCGGTGCGCGATCAGCAGCGTCGTCCGGCCGGCCATCACCGAGCGCAGCGCGTCGTGGATCTCCGCCTCGATCTGCGGGTCGACGGCCGAGGTGGCGTCGTCGAGCAGCAGGATGCGCGGATCGGTCAGGATCGCCCGGGCGAGGGCGATGCGCTGCCGCTGGCCGCCGGAGAGGGTCAGCCCCTGCTCGCCGACCTTGGTCTCGTAGCCGTCGGGGAGCTCGCGGACGAACTCGTCCGCCTGGGCGATCCGCGCGGCGGCCTCGACCTGCTCGTCCGTCGCCTCCGGCCGCCCGTACGCGATGTTGGTCCGAACGCTCTCGGAGAACAGGAAGCTCTCCTCCGGGACGATGCCGACGGCCGCGCGCACCGAGTCCAGCGTGAGGTCCCGCAGGTCGTGACCGTACAGGCGGACGGCGCCGCCGGACGGGTCGTAGAACCGGGGGACGAGCTGCGCCACGGTGGACTTGCCCGACCCGGAGGAACCGACCAGCGCCAGGGTCTCGCCGGGCGCGAGCCGCAGGCTGAGCTGGTGCAGGACGGGCGTCGGGTGGGCCGGGTCGTAACGGAAGTCGACCCGGTCGAACTCCAGCGCCGGGGTGTCCGCCACGGTGTCGGCCTGACCGGCGCGGGCTGCGTCGACCCGGCCGGCCCGGGCGGCGTCGGCCGCGGCGGGGTGGGTCAGGTCCAGGGTGATCGCGTCCGGCCGCTCCCGGACCAGCGGGCGCTCGTCGATCAACTGCAGCACCCGCTCGACACCGGCCCGGGCCTGCTGGCCGACGGTGATGACCATGGTGAGCATCCGGACCGGGCCGGTCATCTGCGCGACGTAGGTGGAGAAGGCCACGAACGTACCCAGCGAGACCTTGCCCTCGACGGCCAGCCAGCCGCCGAGAGCCAGCACCGCGACCTGCGCGAGAGCCGGGATCGCCTGCATGGCGGGGTTGTAGCGGCTGGTCAGCCGGATCGAGCGGAGCCGGGCCGCGAACAGGTCGCGCGAGGCCGCCTCCAGCTTGCCCAGCTCCTGCGCCTCCTGCCCGAAGCCCTTCACCACCCGGACGCCGCCGACGGCCTCGTCGACCACGCCCGCCACGGCCGCGGCCTCCTGCTGCGCGGCCCAGGTCGCCGGGAACAGGCGCTTGCGGCTCAGCACCGACACCCACCACAGGGCGGGGCCCATCACCAGGGCGATCAGGGTGAGCGGCGGCGACAGCCAGAGCATGACGGCGAGGGACATCAGGAACATGACCACGTAGCCGGTCATCATCGGCATCATCGAGAGCAGGCCGTTGATCAACTGCAGGTCGGAGGTGGCGCGACCGACCACCTGGCCGGTGTCCAGCCGGTCCTGCCGGTGGCCGTCGAGCCGACCCAGCGAGCGGAAGAGGTCACTGCGCAGGTCGTGCTGCACGTCGAGGGCCAGCCGACCGCCGTAGTAGCGGCGGATCTGGGTGCAGACGAACACCAGCACGGCGGCGACCAGCAGGACCACCGCCCACGGAGCCAGGGAGCGGGTGTGGGCGGTGATCACGTCGTCGATGATCAACTTGGTGACCAGCGGCACGAGGGCCGTGACGGCCATCCCGACCAGCGAGGCGCCGAAGGACAGCAGCACGCTGCGACGGAAGCGCCAGCAGTAGCCGAGGAGTCGTCGCAGCCAGCCCTGGCCGGTCGGCTCGGCGCCCGTCGGATCCGGGCCGGCGCCCTGCGGGGCCGTGGCCGTGGCCGGGACGGGGGCCGCCGGAGGAGCTTGTCCCGCCGGAGCGTCCTGACCCGCCGCGGGGAGCTGGGCCACCGCGGCCGGGCCGGTCGAACCGGCGGCACGGCCGCCTCGCATGCCGCCGCCCCGGGGTAGCTCCGCCGTGGATCCGTGAGTGTCAGACATATTTAGGGATACTAACCATTCCGTCGCGTGACCGTCCAAGCAGATTCGGCCGGGTCCGGCGTTCCGGCAAGCCGAGGGGGCCCTTCGGGCCGACGGACGCACCAACAGTCGCCGGGCGCCGCTGATTCCTTCTCCGGCCTCCCACCAGCGTGATCGACGCACACCGGCGCCCGCACCAGCCCCGCGACCCCTTCCCGACAGCCCATGGTCCTAGGCCCCGGGGTCGTGTCTCGGGCGCGATCGCGGTCGCGAACTCGGACGGCAGCCTCGGTCCTCGGTCCCGGACGTCGGACGGACGGCAGACGGACGGACGGCAGGCGGGCAGCCGTCGATGGCGGAGGCAGGGGATCCGCGGAGGGGGGAGTGCGAGCGGGCGACGGGCGATCACGGCGGCGGCCGCAGGCCGCGCTCACGGGCAGGTCGGGCGTCCCGGGGCGGCCGGGCGACGGGGCGACGAGGTGGGCGACCGGCAGGGCAGGCGCGTGGCGGACGACCCGCTCTCCGGAGCCTCAGGCCGCCTCGGACGTTCCGGCGGATCGGGCGGCGGCCGCGAAGGCGCCCTGGGCGAGGCTGTGCAGCAGCCTCGCCATGCTGTCGCGGGGCAGCCCGGCCCACTCGCCCTGGGGCACGTTCGGGCCGAGGCTGTGCGGAGTGGAGTTGAGCAGCCCGAAGACGGCGTGCACGGCGGCCCGGGCGACCGGCTCCTCAGCAGGGCCGGCCAGGGACGGGAACGCCTCCCGGACGACGTCCACCCACAGTTCAAGGTAGCCGCGCTGCAGCCGCCGGACGCGGCGGCGGTCCTCCTCCTTGAGGTGCAGCAGCTCCCGGTCGTGCAAGGTGATCAGGTCGCGGTCATCCATCGCGAAGTCGACGTGGCCGCTGATCAGGGCGTCCAGGGCGTCCAGGGCGTCCTCCGTGCCGGTGCGGCCGTCGCGGGTCGCGGCGCCGGCCCGGCGCCGGCCCTCCTCCAGCAGGCGCTCGCTGATACCGACCAGGAGGTCGGCGAGCATCGCGTCCTTGCCTGCGAAGTGGCGGTAGAGACCGGGGCCGCTGATGCCGACGGCCTTGCCGATCTCGTCCACGCCCACACCCAGGAAGCCCCGGGCGGCGAACAGCCGCGCCGCTTCCTTGCGGATCTGGTCACGGCGTGGGAGCGCGGAGGTGGCTGGGACGTTCGACATGCTGCCCATCGTAGACAGTCGGGTTATCGCGCGTTAACCTGACGGCAGGAGTTAACGCTCATTAACTTGGGGGTCACGCGGCTCATCCTGCCCGTGGCCCACCTGGTTCCGAGGGCAAGGGAGCTCTTGGGATGGTCTTCTCAACCGCCGGTGTACCGACCGGCGTTTTCGGCGGCCCGAACGTCGGCCCGACGTCGCGCCCATCCGGTGCGCCGTCGGGCGGACCCGGCAGCACCGGCAGTGCAGGCAGCACAGGCGGGGCGGCCGCGGCTCCGGCGCCGCGGCTCGGCAGCGCTGCCGACCCCGGCTCGGACGCGTTCCGGTCGAACACCGCCGCCCACCGGGCGCTGGTCGCCGAGCTGCGCGACAAGCTCGCCTCGGCGGCGCTCGGCGGCGGGGCCAAGGCCCGTGCCCGGCACACCTCGCGCGGCAAGCTGCTCCCCCGCGACCGGGTGGACACCCTGCTCGACCCGGCCTCGCCCTTCCTCGAACTGGCCCCGCTCGCCGCCGACGGGATGTACGACGGGGCGGCGCCAGCCGCCGGCGTCATCGCCGGCATCGGCCGGGTCGCCGGACGCGAGGTCGTCGTGGTGGCCAACGACGCCACCGTCAAGGGCGGCACCTACTACCCGATGACGGTGAAGAAGCACCTGCGGGCCCAGGAGGTGGCACTGGAGAACCGCCTCCCCTGCATCTACCTGGTGGACTCCGGCGGGGCGTTCCTCCCCATGCAGGACGAGGTCTTCCCGGACCGGGAGCACTTCGGTCGCATCTTCTACAACCAGGCGCGGCTCTCCGCCGCCGGGATCCCGCAGATCGCGGCGGTTCTCGGCTCCTGCACCGCGGGAGGCGCGTACGTCCCGGCGATGAGCGACCAGGCGGTGATCGCCCGCGAGCAGGGCACCATCTTCCTCGGCGGCCCGCCGCTGGTGAAGGCGGCCACGGGCGAGGTGGTCACCGCCGAGGAGCTGGGCGGCGGCGACCTGCACTCCCGGACCTCCGGCGTGACCGACCACCTGGCCGAGGACGACGCCCACGCGCTCTCCATCGTCCGGACGATCGTGGCCGGCCTGGGCCCCCGCGCGCCCCGGCCCTGGCCGCTCACCCCCGCCGAGCCCCCGGCCGTCGACCCGGCCGGCCTGTACGGAGCCGTGCCGGTGGACCCGCGGACGCCCTACGACGTGCGCGAGGTGATCGCCCGACTGGTCGACGGCAGCCGGTTCTCCGAGTTCAAGGCCGAGTACGGCGCCACACTGGTGACCGGCTTCGCCAGGATCCACGGCCACCCGGTCGGCATCGTCGCCAACAACGGCGTGCTCTTCTCCGAGTCGGCCCTCAAGGGCGCCCACTTCATCGAGTTGTGCGACCAGCGCGGGATCCCCCTCCTCTTCCTGCAGAACATCACCGGCTTCATGGTCGGCCGGCAGTACGAGGCCGGTGGCATCGCCAAGCACGGCGCCAAGATGGTCAACGCCGTCGCCTGCACCCGGGTCCCCAAGCTGACGGTGGTGATCGGCGGATCGTACGGAGCCGGCAACTACTCGATGTGCGGCCGGGCGTACTCACCCCGCTTCCTGTGGATGTGGCCCGGAGCCAAGATCTCGGTGATGGGCGGCGAGCAGGCGGCCTCGGTGCTGGCCACGGTGCGCCGTGACCAGCTGGAGGCACAGGGCGGCGAGCCCTGGGCCGCCGAGGCCGAGGAGGAGTTCAAGCGGCCCGTCCGCGAGCAGTACGAGCGGCAGGGCAACGCCTACTACGCCACCGCCCGACTGTGGGACGACGGGGTCATCGACCCGATGGACACCCGGACGGTACTCGGCCTGGCACTCACCGCCTGCTCCAACGCTCCCCTGCCCCCGCCCGGGCCGTTCGGCGTCTTCCGGATGTGAGCCGGCCCCGGGCCTGCGGCGGGTCTCCCTGACAGGCGGCCCGCCCGCCCGGTCGTCCGGCTGTCCGGGTCTGCCCGGCCGTTCTCCCGGATCGCCCTCCGACCACCCTCCACCGCCCTCCTCGTACGGCTCCCCTCGACCCGGAGGAACGCCTCCCATGTTCGACACAGTTCTGGTCGCCAACCGTGGCGAGATCGCCGTCCGGGTGATCCGCACCCTCCGGCGGCTCGGCGTACGCTCGGTCGCCGTGTTCAGCGACGCGGACGCCGACGCGCCGCACGTCCGCGAGGCCGACGTCGCCGTTCGGCTCGGGCCGGCGGACCGCAGTGACAGCTCGGCCGCCGAGACCTACCTGCGCACGGACCAGATCCTCGCGGCCGCGCGCCGCACCGGCGCCCAGGCCGTCCACCCCGGCTACGGGTTCCTCGCGGAGAACGCGTCCTTCGCTCGCGCCTGTGCGGACGCCGGCCTGGCGTTCATCGGTCCTCCTCCCACGGCCGTCGAACTGATGGGCGACAAGATCAATGCCAAGGAGGCGGTTCGCGCCGCCGGTGTGCCGGTGGTACCCGGCAGTCAGGACACCGCCCCCACCGACGCGGAGCTCACCGCAGCCGCCCGGGCGATCGGCTACCCCGTACTGCTGAAGCCCTCCGCCGGTGGCGGTGGCAAGGGCATGCGGCTGGTCCGGGACCCGGCCGACCTGCCCTCCGAGATCGAGGCTGCCCGGCGGGTGGCCCGTACCGCGTTCGGCGACGACACGCTCCTGCTGGAGCGCTGGATCGACCGGCCGCGGCACATCGAGGTGCAGGTGCTCGCCGACGCCCACGGCCGCACCGTCCACCTCGGCGAGCGCGAGTGCAGTCTGCAGCGCCGCCACCAGAAGCTGATCGAAGAGGCACCCTCCGTCCTACTCAACCCCGAGACCCGGGCCGCCATGGGTGCGGCCGCCGTCCGGGCCGCCGAAGCCTGCGGCTACACCGGCGCCGGCACGGTCGAGTTCATCGTTCCCGGCCTCGACCCGACGGCCGACGAGCCGCCTGCCGGCGTCCTTGACTTCTTCTTCATGGAGATGAACACCCGGCTCCAGGTGGAACACCCCGTCACGGAACTCGCGATCGTGGTCGGCCGCGACACGTCGGACCCGCGACGGCTGGACCTCGTCGAATGGCAGTTGCGGATCGCCGCCGGCGAGGAGCTGACGTTCGATCAGTCGGACATCTCCTTCCTGGGCCACGCCATCGAGGCCCGGATCTGCGCGGAGGACCCGGAGCGGGACTTCCTGCCGACCGGTGGCCGCATCCTGCTGCTGGAGGAACCGCGGGGCGAGGGCATCCGGGTCGACTCCGGCGTCGCCCCGGGTAGCGAGATCGCCAGTGCCTACGACCCCATGCTGGCCAAGGTGATCGCGTACGGACCCGACCGCCAGACCGCCCTGCGCAGGCTGCGCGCGGCGCTCGCGGACACCCGGATCCTCGGCGTCACCACCAACACCGGCTTCCTTCGACGACTGCTCGCCCACCCCGATGTCGTCGCCGGCCGCCTCGACACCGGCCTGGTCGAACAGACAGCCCAGCAGAACCCCGCCCTGCTGGCCTCCCCGTACTCCCCGGCCGGTGCCGCGGCTCCCACCGGTGCCGGCAGCCCCTCCGACCCCGGCGGCGGCGGTGACACCGCCGGCGCAGTGCCCCCCTCCGGCCCTGCGATCGACGCCGTCCCGCCCGGCAACGAGGGCGACACCCGGATGGGCCCGGGCATCGGTTCCTCCGTGCCGTCGACGCACCTCCTCTACTACGCCGCCGCCCTGACCCGGCACCTGGACCTCGGCCGGACGACCGCACCGGACGGCTGGACCGACCCCTTCTCCCTTCCGTCCGGCTGGCGCCTCAGCGGCGAACCCGCCTGGACCACCCACCGACTCCGGGCCCCCGGCCAGGATCCGGTGTCGGTGAGTGTCCGACCTGTCACTGCCGGCAACGTAGCCGAGCCCACTGACAATCCTTCGAGCCACACCTCCGACCTGCACGTTCGTCTCGGCGACGGCCCGACCCACCGCGCCCGGGCCGCCCGGGTCGGCGACCGGCTGCACCTCACCGTCGACGGCCTGCAGACGACGTTCGCACACACCACTGACAACCCGTCAGGGCAGGCCGTCGCAGGACCGGTGACCTGGCTCGGGATCGACGGCGACGCCTGGGTCCTCCACCCCTACGACCCGGTCGGCGACCGGGCCGCCGGGGGCGGCGCCCACCACGGCGGGCTCACCGCCCCGATGCCCGGCACGGTCACGGTCGTCAAGACCTCGGCCGGCGAGCAGGTCCGGCGGGGCCAAGCACTGCTCGTCCTGGAGGCCATGAAGATGGAGCACGTGATCGCCGCACCGCACGACGGCACCGTGACGGAGCTCCGCGCCGTCGCCGGCGCGACCGTGGCGATGGAGGAACTCCTCGTCGTCGTGACCCCCGACGACGGGCAGTCACCGGATGCCGCAGCGGGCGTCCGAGCGGGCCAGGAGCGGCTGACCGCCGGCGCCGAGGTGACGTCGTGACCACCGTCCCGAACGAGCCCGACGCGCTCGACCTGGGCCTGCCCTCGCCGGTGGCGGATCCGGCCCTGCCCGCCGAGGTCCGGATCCACGAGGTCGGCCCGCGGGACGGCCTGCAGAACGAGGGCGCCCTCGTCCCCGTCGAGGTGAAGGCCGAGTTCATCGCCCGGCTGGCCGCGGCCGGCCTGCGGACCGTCGAGGCGACCAGCTTCGTCCACCCCAAGTGGGTCCCGCAGCTGGCCGACGCCGAGGACCTGGTGCCCCGGCTCGCCGACCTGCCGGGCCGGTATCCGGGCCTGCGCCTGCCCGTCCTGGTGCCCAACGAGCGCGGTCTCGACCGGGCGCTGGTGCACGGGGTCGGCGACATCGCGGTGTTCGCCAGTGCCACCGAGACCTTCGCCCGGCGAAACCTCAACCGGTCCGCCGACGAGGCGATGGCCATGTTCGAACCGGTGGTCCGACGGGCGACCGAGGCCGGACTGCGCGTGCGCGGCTACCTCTCGATGTGCTTCGGCGACCCGTGGGAGGGCCCGGTCCCGCCCGAACAGGTGGTCGCCTTCGGGACCCGCCTGCTGGAGATGGGCTGCGACGAACTGAGCCTCGGCGACACCATCGGCGTGGCCACGCCGGGCCAGGTCGGCGGCCTGCTGGACGGCTTCGCCCGCGCGGGCGTGCCGACCGGCAGACTCGCCGTGCACTTCCACGACACCTACGGCCAGGCGCTCAGCAACACCCTGGCCGCCCTGCGCGGCGGGGTCACCACCGTGGACGCCTCGGCGGGCGGTCTCGGCGGGTGCCCCTACGCGAAGAGCGCCACCGGCAACCTCGCCACCGAGGACCTGGTCTGGATGCTGCACGGCCTCGGCATCCGTACCGGGGTCGACCTGCGCGCGCTGGTCGCCGCCAGCGGCTGGATGGCCGAGCGGCTCGGCCGCCCGAGCCCCTCGCGCACCGTCCAGGCCCTGCTCGGCGGCAGGGCCTGACCGAGGCCCGCTTCCCCGCCCGACGGCCCGGCTCCATCCCAGAACCGGGCCGACTCCCCACCAGCCCGGCACGCCTGTCACACCATCGGACCGGCGCCGGCCATCCACTCAACGCCCGCGGCCACCCCGGCCGGGCCCCAGGAGGATCACCATGCTCGATCACCGGCTGGATTCCGAGTACGAGGAACTGCGCCGCACCGTCGCCGAATTCGCCCAGGACGTGGTCGCCCCGAAGATCGGGGAGTTCTACGAGCAGGGCGAGTTCCCCTACGAGATCGTCAAGGAGATGGGGCGGCTGGGCCTGTTCGGCCTGCCCTTCCCGGAGGAGTACGGCGGCATGGGCGGCGACTACTTCGCGCTCGGCCTCGCCCTGGAGGAACTCGCGCGGGTCGACTCCTCGGTGGCGATCACCCTGGAGGCGGCCGTGTCGCTGGGCGCGATGCCCATCTACCGGTACGGCACGGAGGAGCAGAAGCGCGAGTGGCTGCCCCGGCTGACCTCGGGCGAGCTCCTGGGCGCCTTCGGCCTCACCGAGCCCGAAGGCGGCTCGGACGCCGGCGCCACCCGCACCACGGCCCGCTACGACGAGGCCACCGACGAGTGGGTGATCAACGGCACCAAGTGCTTCATCACCAACTCCGGCACCGAGATCACCGGCCTGGTCACCGTCACGGCGCTCACCGAACCGATCACTCGTTCGAGTGAAGGTGCTGGACAGTTCTCGCCAACGCGGGAGATCTCCTCCATCATCGTGCCCACCGGAACACCGGGATTCCAGGTATCGAAGAAGTACTCCAAGGTCGGATGGAACGCGTCCGACACCCGTGAACTCTCCTTCACCGACTGCCGCGTCCCCGCGGCCAACCTGCTGGGCGAGCGCGGCCGCGGCTACGCCCAGTTCCTGCGGATCCTCGACGAGGGCCGTATCGCGATCGCCGCCCTGGCCACCGGCCTGGCTCAGGGGTGCGTCGACCAGTCGCTCAGCTACGCCGCCACCCGCCGGGCCTTCGGCCGCCCGATCGGTGCCAACCAGGTCATCCAGTTCAAGCTCGCCGACATGGAGATGCGCGCCCACACCGCCCGCCTGGCCTGGCGGGACGCCGCCTCCCGGCTGCTGCACTCCGAACCGTTCAAGAAGGAGGCCGCGATCGCGAAGCTGTACTCCTCGGAAGCCGCCGTCGACAACGCCCGGGAAGCCACCCAGATCCACGGCGGCTACGGCTTCATGAACGAATTCCCGGTCGCCCGCTTCTGGCGCGACTGCAAGATCCTCGAAATCGGCGAGGGCACCTCCGAGGTCCAGCGCATGCTCATCGCGCGTGAGCTCGGCATGACGTCCTGATCTGCTCCCAGTAGCCGACCCGCTCCAGACCTTCCATCGCCGCGTCCCGTCTGCCCCACCCGCGCTCCACCCAGGCCGCCCGACCGTCCCCCGACGGCGCCGGGGTACGGCTGGCACCATGCGACGACTGCGTGCCGACCTGCCGTCCGGTACGGCAGGTCGGCGGGCGACCCGCCCTGATCGACCACCGCCCTCGATGACCTGAGACTTCGTCAAGGATCAAGCCCAGGAGCAACGTCAGGGAATGACGATCACCGGCCGGTTCGCGCGGCGCGCCAACCTGCCCGAAACCGAGCCGAAGAGCTTCCCCAGCAGCCCGTGCGTACTGCCGACCACGATGGCGTCGGCCGCGTACTCCCGACCCACTTCCTCGATCTCGTGGCAGATGTCGCCACCCCGCTCCACCAGGATCCACGGAACCCCCGACAGGAAGTCCGCGCACGCCAGCTCCAGCCCGATGACCTCCGTCCGGTGATCCGGCAGGTCGACGAAGACAGGAGGCTCACACCCGGCCCAGACGGTGGCCGGCAGGCGGTTGGCCACATGGACGATCACCAGACCGCACTGCGAGCGGCGGGCCATCCCGACCGCGTACGCGAGCGCGCGCTCGCTCGACAGCGACCCGTCAAACCCCACCACCACGCCGTGCTGGAAAACGGGGTCACAGGGGCCAACTGCCTCGCCCTCAACCAGTGGCCACCCAGGCGCTCCGGCGGCACCCGGCACCCCGGACCGGCCTGCGCCCGGCTCGATACGTTCGGTCACTGCTCGCTCCGTACGGTCCCGACTGTCCCCGCGTCGCTGGCGGGACCGCGGCCAACCACGGCGCGCGGTGTCCCGAGACGTGGCCGGAGGGATCTGTCCACCTTCCGGGCCGTCCGAACTACCGATCGACCGTGCGGAACCGTCCGCACCGACTGGTCGGGAAGACTCAGTACCAGCCATGGCTCAAAGCTCTTCGGATGAGATGGGCCGACAGGGGAGGGCGACGCTGCCCGGGCGGCAGGCCCGCCCACGGCACCACATCGGACTGTGCCGCGCACCACCGTATGTGACCTGTTCCTTTCAGAGTACGACGGGCATGGAGCCCGGCCCACCGGCAGAGCTCCTGAACGACAGGATTCCCGCCAACGGCAGGGGCGTACGCCCCTCGCAACGCGCCCTCTGCGCAGGCGTTCGAACCCCCGCGCGGGAAAAGAGGTTCCCTGGAGCTTGACGGAGCCGCCGCGGCTACGCAACTGTCCGGGCACACACCGTGACCGGACTGTCATAGAGCGGTAGTTTTTGACCCTCGTCCCACCCCCGTTCCTCACACTCCCCGCGCCGCCGCCGACCCAGGCCGACCGGACTCACCGCCGACTACGAGGGGCCAACCTTCGGCCGTTCACCGACCCGCACCCGCTCGGCCCACGGGCGCCGTCCACCCGCCCGCCCGGCACCCCACTCACGTCGGCTTCCGTGCCGGCGGCAGGCCCGGCCTCCGCCGCTGCCACCGCCGCTGCCACCGCCACCGCCGCTGCCACCGCCACCGCCACCGCCACCGCCACCGCCACCGCCGGCGCCTCGCGGTCACCGACCCCGGACTCCCGGCCCGAATGTTGTTGTTTCAGCCAATTCGATCCGGTTCGCGACGTCACCTGGCAATTGCCACGTGCATACCCGGCGGCGCTGGCAGCATGCAGACCATGCCGCTGCTCCTGTTCGACCTCGACAACACCCTGCTGCCGCGGGACGCGGCCTTCCGGGCCTGGGCCCACGACTTCCTGTCCGAACTGGGGCTGCCCCCCGCAGAACTCGACTGGCTCGCGACCATCGACGGCGGCGGGTACGTGCCGCGGAGCACCGTACTGTCAGCGGCCCGCCGCCGCTACGGCCTGGACCACTCCCTCGACTTCCTGCTCGCCCACTACCGACGCGGCATCAACTCCCACATCCACTGCCCCACTCGTCACCTCGCCGCCCTGCGCGCGGCCCGCGCCGCCGGCTGGACCCTCGGGATCGTCAGCAACGGCGGCACCCGCCCGCAACTGGAGAAGATCCGCCGCACCGGGCTCGGCCCGCTCGTGGACGGCTGGGTCATCTCGGAGGAGGCGGAGTGCCTCAAACCCGATCCGTTGATCTTCGAGATCGCCGCACAGCGCTGTGGCGTGCCACCCACCGGCGACTGGGCTTCGGACACCTGGATGATCGGCGACCACGCCCCCGCCGACATCGCGGGCGCCGACCTCACCGGCCTGCGCAGTGTGTGGCTGCACCATGGCCGGCCCTGGTCGGAACCCGGCTATCGTCCGACACTCAGCGCACCGGGGCTCCCCGAGGCCGTCGGGCTCGTCCTGAGCGCCGTGGCCGCCCCCAGCCCTCGGCCCCACCAGCGGCCGGCGGCACGACCCGTGGCCCGGCCGAGGGCCGTCGGGTCGGCGGACACCACGGCGAACACTCCGTTCACCCCGGTCACCGGGGAGGCATCGAGCACCACACCGGCGCCGAGCGTGCCCAGCTCGGTGACTGTCCGAAACTCCGCCGGTCGCGCGTCCCGGGTCGCGGCCGGTCTCGGCCGGATGCCGGACACCGGTCCGGCATCGGAACAGCGTCCGAGGCCCCGTACCCGCTTCGCCACGCCCTCCTCCGGCCCGACGACCCACACCGAGCCGGCCGCACTCGCGCTCGGCGCGTCCCCCAAGGGTGCGTCCGTCGCCGGCGCACCCGGAGCGGGTCGGCCCGCCACGAGTGCGGCGACCCCGACCTCGACTCCGCGTCCGGCTACGGCTACGGCTACGGCTACAACGCCGGCCTCCACGGGGCCGACGTCGGCACTGGCAGCGGCCACCCGATCCATCGCCACGCCCCTGAGTCCATCCGCTGCCGCCGACACCGCTACCGCCAACCCCACCGCCGTCGACTCCACCCTCACCGGTTCACCCAGCGCCGGTTCACTCAGCGCCGGCTCGCCCAGCGCCGCCCCGCACGGCAACGGCACCCCCTGTGCCCTCTCCTCGGCCGCCGCCGGGTCCCTCCCAGGCTCCCTCTCAGGCTCCCTCCCCGTGTCCCGGCCTCGGTCGGACAGCGCCACGAGGGTGGTGGGTGGCAGCACCGAGGCCGTTCAGCGCCTGCGTCAGGCTCCGCTGGGGTACGCCTCGGGCGCCGCCGGATAGCCCCACCATCGGGTCACCCCCTGCTCCACGAAACCGAGTTTGCGGTAGAGGGGCTCGGCGAGCAGGGTGGCGACCAGCACGGCAGGTCTGTCCGGGTGTGCGGCCAGTGCCGCCTCGACCAGCGCGCGGGCCACCCCCCTGGACCGGTGGCCGGGAAGGGTGGCCACCCAGTACACCCCGACCGTCGTGCCGTTGTCGTAGGTCAGGCAGGCTCCGGCCTCCTGTCCGTCGACCTCGGCCAGCCAGGCCCGGAGGCCCGGTTCGTCCAGTAGACCCTCCGCCAGCATCCCGCCGCGCACGGCCGGCTGATGCGCGGGGACGGGAAACCCCTCCACCACCGTCCGTTCCGCAGCCGCCAACCCTTCACCGTCCACGGCCTGGGCTACCGTCAGTTCGTCGCCGTACCGCCGCCGCCCGCCCCAACCCGCGGTACCTACCGAACCGGTGGAACCAGCGGCGGACCCGACCACGACGGCCTGCCCCGGCGCGAGGGCCGAACCCGGCCCGAGGGCCGAACCCGGTACGAGGGGCGAACCCGGCATCGCGTTCGGGCCCGGCACGACCACCGGCTCACGGACCATGATCGCCATGTCCAGTCCGTGCACACACCCGAAGCGGGAGAGGTCGAGTCGCCGGTACGGATCCTCCAGGCAGAGCTGGGTCGTACGCCATGAGTTCAGCAGCTCGGACAACTCCTCTTCCAGCACGGCCGATTCGCCATAGGGATCGGTGATCACCACGCGATGGGGGTCGGCGGCGCTCCGGGCGCACCGAACGGCGGTGAGGCCAGGTCGGTGGAGGTACTCCCACCCGTTCACGCGGGCCTGGGCGAGCCAGAATCCAGCGGCGTTGTCGTTGGCCTGTTCGAGCCGGCTGCGATTCTCCACGACAGGACGATATCCGGACGGGTCGGGATGGGTCCCAGCCCCTTCGGTGCTGTGCTGAGGGGGTGGGGCGGGCGCACTCCTGTACTGTGCGCGCCCCTCGCGTGCACCGCCTATTTTCAGTCAATCTGGTGTCGGTCGACCCCTCTTGGACAAAGTCGCAGCCCACGGCAGTCGGCCGGGCCCGTCGGGGTCCGCCACCACGGGAAAGGTCGTGCGACAACAAGCCACCGCCGCACCTGCCCCCTTCCCAGAAGGCTCGACGGGTGCCACGCTTCGTGATCGAATGCTTCACGCCAAATTGCCATGTCGACATAGCGTCGAATGGTGAACTTGTCACAACAGCAACGGTCCACCCAGTAGATTCGATCTTGGCTAGCAGTGCCGCACCACCACACCACACCACCGAGGGGGCTTGAGCGCCTTGAGCAGGGTGAGCAGGAGCGACGCGGGTCCTGACAACGGCCAGGCCGTGGCCGGTCTCACGGACCAGGCGTCGAGAGAATCCGACGCCTCGGCCGACGCCTCCGCCACCGCGGACGCCGCCGGCCGCACCGTCACGCGCGCTCCCCTCGGCCGCTCCCCGTTCGGCACCTCGCACGCCGTCCCGAACCAGTTCGGCATCGGCGGGCCGCACCTGACGGCGGGCCAGACCACCGGCGCGGCGGTGGGCGCGACCGTCGGCACCGTGTTCCAGGGCGGTCCGCACTCCTCGGGCTCCGGATCCACCGTCATGTCCGCCGCGGGCAGCACGATTCCCGGGCAGTCGTCCGCCGGACCGCTGACGTCGACTCCGCCCCGCAAGCTCTCCGGCCGGCGGCGGCGCGAGACGGTGGCCGTGCTGATCTTCGGCGGCGCGCCGATCTTCGAGAGCTCGATCCCGCTGTCCGTCTTCGGCGTCGACCGTCAGGACGCCGGCGTGCCCCGCTACCGCCTCTTGGTCTGCGCCGGGGAGGAGGGTCCGCTGGCCACCACCGGCGGGCTGACCCTCACCGCCCCGTACGGCCTGGAGGCCCTCGCGCGCGCGGGCACCATCGTCGTACCGGCCTGGCGCTCGATCTCGCAGCCGCCGCCGGTGGAGGCCATCGCCGCCCTGCGCAAGGCCCACCACGAGGGCGCACGGATCATCGGGCTGTGCACCGGTGCCTTCGTCCTCGCCGCAGCCGGCCTGCTCGACGGGCGCCCCGCCACGACGCACTGGATGTACGCTCCGACACTGGCCAAGCGCTACCCGCGGGTCCATGTCGACCCGCGCGAACTCTTCGTCGACGACGGCGACGTCCTCACCTCGGCCGGTACGGCGGCCGGGATCGACCTCTGCCTGCACGTGGTCCGCAGCGACCACGGTGCCGAGGCCGCCAACGCCCTGGCCCGCCGCCTGGTGGTGCCGAGCCGGCGGAGCGGCGGCGGGCAGGCCCAGTACATCGATCAGTCTTTACCTGAGGAGATCGGCAACGACCCGCTGGCGGAGGTCGTCACCTGGGCCCTGGAGAACCTCAACCAGCAGTTCGACGTCGAGGTCCTTGCAGCCCGTGCCTACATGAGCCGCCGCACCTTCGACCGCCGTTTCCGCACCCTCACCGGCAGCGCGCCGCTCCAGTGGCTGATCACCCAGCGGGTCCTGCAGGCCCAGCGCCTGCTGGAGACCTCCGAGCTGTCGGTGGACGACGTCGCGCGCCGTTGCGGCTTCCGCTCCCCGGTGGCGCTGCGCGGGCACTTCCGCCGCCAGCTGGGCGTCTCGCCGGCGGCCTACCGGACGAGTTACCGGGCCCGCCGGCCCGGGCCGACTGCCACGGCGGCCGGCCCGACCGAGCGCTTCACCGGCACGACCGGCGGCCCGCAGCCGGGAGCGACCGGGCACCCCGGCCACGCCCACCCGTCGGCGGGGGCCGGAGCGCCCGGGCAGCAGCATGCCCCGAGCCCGGGCTCGGCGGGGCACGCCGCCCACGGCGTCGCGCACCCGTCCGCACCTTCGGCTCCGGGGGCCGTCCCGCATCAGGGGCAGCACGCCCGCCAGCCGTACCCGGCCCACACCGCGCAGTCGGCGGCAGGCCGCGGCGGCCGGGCGCTCGTGCCCGCCCAGGCGGGTCCGGCCGGCCCGCGGCCTCCTCGTACCGTCGAGCACGCGGCGGCCGAGGACGGCCAGCCGCAACCGGGGGCCCGGGGGCAGGGATCGGGCCAGGGGCACCGGGCCGGCCGAGCCGGTACGGAGCGGAGCGTGCCCGAACGGAGCGTGCCCGACCGTTCGGGCACCGAGCGGCCCTTCTCCGAGCGGTCCGGATCCGGTGCGTCGCCGAACGATCGGGTACCCGCCGGTCGCGGCCCCTCCGAGCCCGCTCGCGCCGAACACGTGAGCCTCGAACACTCCAACACCGAGCACGCCAACGCCCAGCACGCCAACACCGAGCACGCCAGCGCCGAACAGGCGGACATCCAGCACGCCGGCGCCGGACAGGGCGGCGCCGGGTACGGCGGATCAGGTCGTGGTGAATCCGGTCGTGGCGACTCGGGTCACCTGGGGTCCGGACACCTTCCGGACGGCGGCGCGGCCACCGACCACCGGTCCGTGAACCACGCCTCGCCGACCGACCGCGTGCCCGCGCCCGCCGCACCCGCGGACGACGGGATCGGCGCGGCCGGCTCCCGCGCGGGCCTTGCAGTGCCCGCGGCGCGTGATCGCGCCGTAGGGTGAGTGACGTGAATGACCGTTTGGTATGGATCGACTGTGAAATGACGGGGCTCGACCTCGACCGGGACGCACTGGTCGAGGTCGCGGCGCTGGTGACGGACTCCGAGCTGAACATCCTCGGCGACGGCATCGACGTCATCATCCGCCCGCCCGCCGAGGCCGTGGCGAACATGCCCGAGGTGGTGCGCACCATGCACACCTCTTCGGGTCTGCTCGACGAGCTGGAGCACGGGGTGACGCTGGCGGAGGCCGAGGCCCTCGTCCTGGCGTACATCCGCGAGCACGTGCCGGAGGCCGGCAAGACCCCGCTCTGCGGGAACTCGGTGGCCACCGATCGCGGCTTCCTCGCCCGTGACATGCCCGCGCTGGAGGGGCACCTCCACTACCGGATCGTGGACGTCTCCTCGATCAAGGAGCTGTCCCGCCGCTGGTTCCCCCGGGCCTACTACAACAGCCCGCAGAAGGGTGGTAACCACCGGGCCCTGGCCGACATCCGCGAGAGCATCGCCGAACTGCAGTACTACCGCGAGGCGGTGTTCGTGGCACAGCCCGGACCGGACACCGAGACGGCCCGCGCCATCGCGGCGAAGTACCAGCTGCCGACCGAGTGAACCGGGCCGCGCCGCCGGTGCTACCGGGACGGCGCGGCTGACCGGACGGCCGGGGACGGTCCTGCCGACCGGGTCGACACGACCGTCCCCGGGCTCGGGGCGGGGGTCCGAACAGGCTGCCCCGCCTGCCGGAAACCCTGGCGCGAGCACCCTCTCGGATCCTGTAGAGTTCTTCCTGTCGGAGCGGGAACGCCCCGGACAGATGGTGGGTGTAGCTCAGTTGGTAGAGCACCTGGTTGTGGTCCAGGTGGCCGCGGGTTCGAGTCCCGTCACTCACCCCAGTGCCTGAGGGCCTGATCTCTTCTGGAGATCAGGCCCTCAGGCGTTTCTGTCGTTCCGGCACCGAAACACGGCGCCTCGCGCGCCCCGCGCGCCCGGCCCCTGCGGCTCCTGCCCGCCGCGCCAACCGCTCCCCTCCCAACCCCCAGACCTCCCCGCCTCCCCCGATCACTTCGGGACGGACGTCGGCTGCGGCCGGGAATTTCGGGCACCCGGACCTGCCCCAAGAAGCTACCGACTAGTAACATGTCGGCATGACCACTCCCTCGATCGGCCAGCTCCTCGACTCCACCGTGCCGATGGCACGCACCCTGAATCTCGAATACCTGGAGACCACGCCCGAGCGCGCCGTCCTGCGGCTGCCCGACCAGCCCGACTACCACAACCACGTCGGCGGCCCGCACGCCGGCGCCATGTTCACCCTCGCCGAGTCGGCCAGCGGCTGCATCGTGCTGGGCGCGTTCGCCGACCAGCTCTCGCGCGCGGTTCCGCTCGCCGTGAGCGCCGAGATCTCCTACAAGAAGCTGGCGATGGGCGCGGTCACCGCCACCGCCGTCCTCGGCCGCCCCGCCGCGGAGATCGTGGCCGAGCTGGACAAGGGCGAGCGCCCGGAGTTCCCGGTCAGTGTCGAGATCACCCGCGCGGACGGCGCCGTCACCGGTGTCATGACCGTCATCTGGACGCTGCGCCCGAACTCCTGACGACCGGCCCGCCCGGAGCCACCCGTACCGCCCGCGCGGGTGGGTACGACGCCGGCAGGGCCGACGCTCCGGAACAGGGACAGGCGCCGTGCACCCCGGTCGCCACCGGGAGCCACCGCCCGGAAGCGATCACCCGCACCGCGCAGCACCCCGCACGACCGCAGCCGGGCACCGGCTGGCCACACCTGCACCGGGCCGCTGAACCAGCCCTGAACAGGGCTCAGCGGCCCGGCCGCAGCAAGCTCCGGCCCCGGGTCGCCGTCCTGCGGTCCGAGGCAAGGGGCGAGCCCGGGACCAGCACACCGCCGCACCACCACCAGGCCACCTGGCACCGGACGCGCGAGGCCGGCCCGGTCACGCCCGGGGCGGCCACCGCCCCGGCCGCGCCCGGCCGGCCCGCACCCCACCCCACCGGTCAGGCGGAGTCCCGCACCACCAGTTCGGTCGCCAGTACCACCTGGCGGCGGGCCCGTCCGCGCTCGGTGATCTCGTCCAGCAGCAGCCGGGCCAGGGTCCGGCCCATCTCCTCGATCGGCTGGCGCACGCTGGTCATCGGCGGGTCGGTGTGCCGGGCCACGATCGAGTCGTCGAAGCCGATCACGGCCACCTGGTCCGGCACCCGCCGCCCGGCCGCCCGCAGCTCCTGCATCGCGCCGGCCGCCATCACGTCGGAGGCGCAGAACACGGCGTCCAGCCCCGGCCGGCGCTCCAGGAGTTCACGCATCGCCAGCCGGCCGCCCTCCTCGGTGAAGTCGGCGAGCATCACCAACTCCTCGTCGTAGGGGCGTCCGGCCTCCTCCAGGGCCGTCCGGTAGCCGCCGAGCCGGGCCCGGGCGACCTCCATGTCGAGCGGTCCGGTGATGGTGGCGACCTGCTCGCAGCCGCGCCGCAGCAGGTGCCGCACGGCCATCCGCGCCCCGCCGGCGTTGTCCGCGTGGACGTAGCTCAACGGCTCCTGGTCGCCCCGGCGGCCGGCCAGCACGGAGGGGATCTCCAGGCTCTCCAGCAGGGCGGGCAGCGGGTCGTCCTGGTGCACGGCGACGAGCAGTACGCCGTCGACCCGGCCGGCCGTCAGATAGGCCGAAAGTCGATCCCGCTCCCGCCGGTTGCGCACCAGGATCAGCAGCAGCTGCATGTCGGTCTCGGAGAGCTCGGCCGCGACGCCGCTGATGATGTCCGAGAAGTAGGGCTCGGAGAAGAGCCGGGTCTCGGCTTCGGGGACGATCAGCGCGATCGAGTCGGTCCTCGACGTGACGAGGGTGCGGGCGGCCCGGTTGGGGACGTAGCCGAGTTCGGTGATGGCGGCCTGGACGGCCTCGCGGGCCCGGTCGCTGACCCGGGGCGAGCCGTTGATCACGCGGGAGACGGTGCCGCGGCCGACGCCGGCCAGCGCGGCCACCTCCTCCAGGGTCGGGCGTGCCGAGCCCCGCGCATTCGCCCCGGATTCGCTCGGCCCGGTGGGGCGCTGTGCGGTCTGGCTCATCGCTCACCTCGTGGAGAGATCATCCTCGGCCGGGCCTGTCGCCCGGTTGCTGGTCACTGCTGTTCATTGTGGTGCTGTTCATTGTGGCCGGTTCCGGCGGCCGGGGAGCCACCCGGGACCGGACCGGTCACCACCCGCCGCCTGCGGTGACGGGCGGTGACCGATGCCGCCCGGGCCGCCGGAGGCCGCGGCGGCCCGATCGCGCCCCCGAGCCCCGGAGATCGGATCCGATCCGGCGTCTTGACACTCGCCCCCGGGACAAAGGAACCTTTCGGCATGCACGATGGGAGCGCTCCCACACTCTAGTGGGCAATCCCGCCAAGGAACAGCACCAAGCGCGCCGGCTCGGCAGTCACGGCCGGCACGTGCATCCGCATGCCTCCTGGGCATCTGCCGGGCGGCAGCCTCGGCGCCCTCGCCCGCTCGCCCGTACCGCTTCAGTTTTCCGGCCCTTCGAAACTCATGGGAGCGCTCCCGCATGACAGCCGTATCCGAACAGACCGCCTCGGACTTCGTCCCGGCGCCCAGGTCCGCCACCCCGGGCCACACCTTCCCGGCCGGCTTCGCCTGGGGCGCCGCCACGGCCGCCTACCAGATCGAGGGCGCGGTCGCGGAGGGCGGCCGGACCCCGTCCATCTGGGACGTCTTCAGCCACACCCCCGGCCGGACCGCCGACGGCGACACCGGGGACGTCGCGGTCGACCACTTCCACCGGTTCCGCGAGGACGTCCGCATGATGGCCGACCTCGGCCTCACGTCCTACCGCTTCTCGCTCTCCTGGCCCCGGATCCAGCCCACCGGCCGGGGCCCCGCCATCGAACGCGGCCTGGACTTCTACCGCGCGCTGACCGACGAGCTCCTCTCGTACGGGATCTCGCCCGTCGCCACCCTCTACCACTGGGACCTCCCGCAGCACCTGGAGGACCTCGGCGGCTGGACGGTCCGTGACACCTCCGCCCGGTTCGCCGACTACGCCGCACTCGCCGCCGAGGCGCTGGGCGACCGGGTCACCACCTGGACCACCCTCAACGAACCCTGGTGCAGCGCCTTCCTCGGCTACGGCTCCGGCGTGCACGCCCCCGGCCGCACCTCCCCCGCCGACGCGCTGAAGGCGGCCCACCACCTCAACCTGGGCCACGGCCTGGCCGTCGGCGCGCTGCGCGCCGCCCTCCCCTCCGACGCGCGGATCGCCCTCTCGCTCAACCTGCACCAGGTGCGGCCGCTGACCGAGGACGCCGCCGACGCCGAGGCCGCCCGCCGGATCGACGCCGTCGGCAACCGCATCTTCACCGGCCCGGTGCTGCGCGGCGCCTACCCGGCGGACCTGCTCGCCGACACCGCCCGCATCGTCGACTGGGACGCCCTCGTCCGCCCCGGCGACCTCGACGAGATCTCCCGCCCGATCGACCTGCTGGGCATCAACTACTACACCCCCACCGTGGTCTCCGCCGCCGAGAACGCCACGGCCGAACACGGCAGTGACATCCACGGCGCCAGCCCCCACTCGCCGTGGCCCGGCGCCGACGACGTCGCCTTCCACCTCGCGCCCGGCGAGCTCACCGCGATGGGCTGGCCCATCGACGCGACCGGTCTGACCGACCTGCTGCTCGACGTCCACCACGCCCACCCCGGTCTGCCGATGCTGATCACCGAGAACGGCGCCGCCTTCGACGACGTCCCCGGCCCGGACGGCACCGTCCAGGACACCGACCGGATCGCCTACCTGCAGCAGCACCTGGTCGCGGTCGCCCGCGCCATCGAGGCCGGCGCCGACGTGCGCGGCTACTACCTGTGGTCGCTGATGGACAACTTCGAGTGGGCCTACGGGTACGCGAAGCGGTTCGGTGCCGTCCACGTCGACTACGAGACGCTGGTCCGCACGCCGAAGGCCAGCGCCCACTGGTACTCCGAGGTGATCCGGCGCGGCGGCCTCGACTGACGGTGAGCGCGAACGCGTGCGGGGCGGGCCGCCGCCCGGGCCGACGGCGTTCCGGAGCACCGGCACGACCGGCTCCGCTCCGCCGCCCGCCCGGTGGCGATGACTGTCCGTGACGACCGGCGTGACCTGAGACGCGTCCGCTCGTTGTGCCCTCACGTGCGAGCCAAACAACCGACCCACCCCCAGGCCCCGGCCACCCCCTGTCGCGAGGGCGGCCGCCGGGGACGTGGGTGGCTGCCCCGCCCCCGCGCCGTCGCGGCGGGCGGGGCGCTGCTCGTCCAGCTCTGGGGGGTCGGCCTCGGTGCCGGCTGCGCCCAGGCCACCACGGCCGCCCCCGGCCCGACCGCCGCGACCGCCCACCGGGCCGCCGCCCGACCCCCCGTCCCGCTGCCCGCGCAGCGAACCCCGCCCCGGCCGGAGGGGTCCACCGCCGACCCCGAGGCCGCCGACACCGGCGCCGCCGCACGCCGGGGCCCCGCACCGGTCCGCCCGGGCGATCCGTCCGCCGGCGCCCGGTCGGAGAGCGGCGGATCAGGGGGCAACGGGCCGGACGCCGGTGGGTCGGGAGGCGGTGGGGGCAGTGGGGCAGGGAGCAGTGGATCCGGGAACAGTGGATCTGCGAGCAATGGATCTGCGAGCAATGGATCGGGGAACGCCGGCTCCGGGGACCTCGTCGGCGGCCTGACCGCCGGGGTGCCGGTGCTGGAGACCCCGCCGGCCTCGGTCGACCAGGTGCTCCAGGAGCGGATCAGGGCCGGTGGACTCCCGCTGCCCGGCCAGGGGTCGTCGGTTCCCGACGCCTTCGCGATCGCCGCCGTCCTCCTCCCCGCCGGCCCTGCGGAGCCCCACGAGAGCGAGCCGCACGCCTCTCGGGACAGCCCCGACGAGGCCACGGTGGAGACCGCGGCCGAGCCCGGGGTGCCGGCCGACGTCCCGGCGACCCGCCCCGGGCCGGCGGTGCTCGCGGCCCAGCCTCTGCCCGTCGCCGACCTGCGCCCCGGCGGCCTGCCGCCGGGTGGATCACCGTCGGCGGATCGCCGGCCCGCCGTCGCGGCGACGGCCGGTCCGACCAGGCCCGAGCCGCCGGACGGGTCGGGCCTGACGATCTCCGCCGGCAGCCCGGTCGCGGAGGGGACCGCCGGGACCGGCGCCGCGGTACTCGTCCCGATCACGGCCGGACTGCTCCTCACCGCCGCCGCGATGTGCAAGCACCGCGGCCTGCCGAAGGGCCACTGAACCCGACCGCTGAACCCCGACCGCCGAACCCCGGTCACCGAGCCCGGTTCGTCCCCGCGGACTGCGGTCGGCCCCGAGCGCGGCGACCCAGGCCGGCGCCGCCCGGGTCCGTGGCCCGCCCGGACCGGCTCTAGCGAAAGACGCCTGACGGAGGTTCGGGCGAGGGGCCCGCGCCGGCGTCGGTGACCGGGGCGGCGCCGGCGGTGAAGTCGACGAGTTCACGGCCGTGCTCGACCCGGCCGAGCGCGGAGTCGCCGGCGACCCTGCGGGTCAGGTCGGCGATCGGCAGCGGGGTGTGGGCACCGGCCAGGACGAGGTTGCCGAAGCGCTTGCCGCGGAGCACCGCCGGATCCGCGACCAGGCAGCACTCGGGGAAGACGCTGCCCAGCGTGGCGACCTGGGCACGGGCGAAGGCCAGGGCCGAGCCGTCGGTGATGTTCGCGGCGTACCAGCCGCCGGGCGCCAGCACCCGGGCGGCCTGGGTGACGAACTCGACGGTGGCGCAGTGCGCGGGCACCCGGGCGCCGGCGAAGACGTCGGCGATCACCAGGTCGACCGCGGCGTCGGGGGTGCGCTCCAGGACGGCCCGGGCGTCGGCGCCCCGGACCTTCACCTGCCAGCCGCGTTCCAGGGGCAGCTCGGACCGGACCAGTTCGGTGAGTGCGGTGTCGATCTCGGCGACCTGCTGGCGCGAGCGGGGGCGGGTCGCCGCGACGTAGCGGGCGAGGGTGAGGGCGCCGCCGCCGAGGTGCAGCACGGTGAGCGGGCGGCCGGCGGGGGCGACCAGGTCGATCAGGTGGCCGAGTCGGCGCTGGTACTCGAAGCCCAGGTGGGTGGGGTCGGCGAGATCGACCAGGGACTGCGGGGCGCCGTCGATCAGCAGCGACCAGGCCTGCGGGCGGTCCCGGTCCGGGACGAGTTCGGCGAGGCCGGAGTCGACGGGACGGGCCAGCGGGCCCTGCGCGTGGACCCGGCCGCCCGGATCGCTCACCGTCGCGACCTCCGACGCGCTCCGGCTCCGGTCGGAGCTCCTGCCGGCCCTGCTGCTTCGTCCCATGCGGGCCATTATCGCCGCCGGTCCGGAGGCGTCCGCAGGTCAGGCGGTACGGGACGGTCGCTGAGCGACGGACAGCACGGGACGGCCCCGGGCGCGGCGGCGACCGGCCGGGTGCGGCGGGCCGCGGGTACGGCGCGGGGAGAGGGCGGCGGGGCTCAGAACGGCCCGAGGCCGCCTGCGGTCAGCGTGCAGGCGGCCTCGCAGAGCGCGGAGCGCAGGACCCAGGGATCGGTCGGCCGGGCGACCGCCTCCACGCCGGCGGGCGGCATCACCCAGCGGGGATCGGCGGCGGGCAGGACCACGGCGCCGGCGGAACACGAGCTGCCGGGCAGGTGCCAGCCGACCACCGTCCCGGCGGGCACCAGGAAGGAGACGGTGGTACCGGTGACGCTCTGCAGTACCGCGCCGCAGGCCCGCCGCAGGCGCAGGATGTCCACCGCCTCCAGGCCGTGCCGGATGGAGACGGTGACGGTGTCGTAGCCGCCGGCGGCGGGGGTGACCGCACCGGCCCGGCCGCCGGCCTCGCGACCGACCCGCGGGCCGCGGGCCGGCAGCGGTCCGCCGCCCGCCCGGAACGCACGGCCGTCGGTGGTTTCGGGCAGCAGGGCCGGTGCGACGCCCGGCAGGACTCCTCCGGCGGCCAGGCGGTGGTACTGCGGCACTCCGGTGGCCATCTCGGGCCCTCCTGTCACCTCGTCCAGATCGGAAGCCTCGGCACCCGGCGGTGTGGGGGCCGCGGCCGGCTCGGGAGCGAGCCGGCGGCGGGTCGGGCGTCGGAACGGCTTCCGCGTATCAGGACAACGCGAGGAGGGCCCTCCAGGCCACGGGGCGACTTACAGCAAGCCATGGCATTTCATGGCAGATCTCGGCAACAGTGCCCGAAATAGCCTGAATTGATAGCAGATCATCCCAGAACAAGCCGTGTTCGTCCGGTGACTCCCGGTACTGTCTTCGCAGCATCGGGAGGTCGCCGACCGCCCACGAGTCCGACCACCACCGACCCTCCTCGGCCCCCACCGACCCCCACCGACCCCCACCGCCCTCACCGGCCCCCCGGCCGTTCCCCCGCACCATCCGCCACCGTCGGCCCGGGCGGCCCCGTCACCACCGTCTCCGCCCTCGGCCACCAGCCCACGCCGGGCGCCCCGCCCGGCACCGAATCCGACGAGCACGGCCCCGCACGACCACGGAGTGCAGCATGGCAGCCACCGGACCGGCCGCACCGGACCTCCCCTCGCCCAACCGTGCGATGCGCGAGCTGCGCGGCGCGCTCTCCCCCGGCGAGTTCGCCACCGCCGTACGCCGGGCGGCCCGCGAGATCGGCGAGCACGTGTCCTGCGACGCGCGCTACGTCGGGCGGGTCGAGTCCGGCGAGATCCGCTGCCCCAACTACGCCTACGAGCGGGTCTTCCGGCACATGTGGCCGGACCTCGGCCTGCAGGATCTCGGCTTCGCCCCGCGCCGCACGGTCCGCCGTCGTGCAACCGGAACAGCCGGTAGCAGCAGGAGAGTTGACGACGGCTACGCTGACCTCGCCGACCGGGTACCGGCTCCGGTGGCGCCCTGGTGGCCCGACGATCCGCACCATCTGGACGAGGAGAACGACGACGTGCGTCGCCGTACGTTCCTGAGCGGCGGCCCGACCGCCCTGGCGACCGTGATCGGCCTTGACCGGCCGGCCGCGGCCGCGGCCCCCACCTGGCAGCCGCCCCGGCAGGCCGGGCCCGTCCCGCCGCCCCGCCGGGTCGGCGCCGCCGAGGTGCACAGCGTCGAACAGGCCGTGCGCGACATCCGGCTGCTGGACGACGTGCACGGCGCCGACACGCTCTTCGAGCGGGCCGGCCAGTCCCTGCGCACCGCGTACGTGCTGCTCAACGACGGCGAGTACGGCTCCGCCACCGAGCGCCGGCTGCAGGCCGGGGCCGGTGAGCTGGCGATCTCGGTCGGGTGGCTGGCCCACGACTCGAACCGGCTCGCGGAGGCCCGCTCCCTGTACGCCGAGGCGCTGGCCACGGCCCGGATGGCCGACGACAGCGCGCTGGAGGCCCACGTCTTCTGCAACAGCGCCTTCCTGGCCCGGGACGCCGGCCGCCCCCGCGAGGCCCTGCGGGCCGCCCAGGCCGGGCAGAGCGCCGCCCGGCGGCTGGACTCGGACCGGCTGCTGTCGCTGCTCGCGATGCGCGAGGCCGGCGGCTGGGCCCTGCTGCGCGACCGGGAGGCCTGCGAGCGCGCCCTCGGCCGCGCGTACACGCTCTTCGACCGGGGCGAGTCGGAGGCCGATCCCGAGTGGATGTCCTTCTTCGGGGAGGCGGAGATCGCCGGCCTGGAGTCGCAGTGCTGGTCCGCCCTCGGGGAGTGGGACCGCGCCAGCGACCGGGCCGTGCGGGCCATCACGCTCCAGGAGCCGCACTTCGTCCGCAACCGCGCGCTGTACACCGCGGAGCTCGCCCACGACCGGCTGGGCCGGGGCGATCTGGCCGGGGCCGGCGACCACGGGTCCGCGGCGGTGACGCTGCTCCGGGGTGTCCGTTCGGCCAGGATCTCCGCGATGCTGGCCGCGACCGCCGACCGGCTGCGCGCGGACGCCGGGGTGCCCGAGGTCGGCGGGTTCCTGGCCGCGTACGACGACGCGGCCGCGTCCTGACCGCCCCGGGCGGGGCCGGAGCCGGGGCGGCACCCGGCTCCGACCGCGGACCGTTCAGCCCTTGGGTCCTTCGAGGTGGCTGGTGTCGTTCCAGACCTCCACGGCGGGCAGGCCGTACTCCCAGGAGAGGACCGACAGCGCGGCCGTGCCCAGCTTGAAGCGCTGCGCGTACTCGGGGGGCAGGCCGAGCCAGCGGGCCGTGAGGATGCGCAGCAGGTGGCCGTGGGCGAAGAGCACCACGTCGCGGTCGGCGCAGTGCATCGTGGTGGTGTCCGGGTGCGGCACGCCGTGCTCGGTGTGGAGGCCGGCGATGAAGGAGTCGACGCGGGCCGCGACCTCGGAGAGCTTCTCCCCGCCCGGTACGCCGTCGCGCCAGATCAGCCAGCCGGGGTGGTCGGTGGCCCGGATGTCGGGGCCGGTCCGGCCCTCGTAGGTGCCGTAGTCCCATTCCAGCAGTTCGGGGCGGTCGACGGCGCGGTCCCCGAACCCGGCCAGCTCGCCGGTCTCCCTGGCGCGGCTCAGCGGGCTGGTGTAGACGAGGGCGTCCGGCAGGCCGTTCCAGGGCTCCGCGGCGAGCCGTGCGCCGAGGGCGCGGGCCATCGCGCGGCCCTCCTCCGTCAGCGGGATGTCGGTACGGCCGGTGTGGCGGCCGGTGGCCGACCAGGCGGTCTCGCCGTGCCGGACGAGCACGATTCGGGCGGGCATGGGGAACTCCTCGCAGCGGGCGGTGACAAGCGGCCGGTCTCACCATCGAGCACCGGTCTCCATGATCCCCCATCCCGCTCCGGCCCTCTCGGCCTGCCCCTGCGACCTGCCCGGGCACCCGCCCGCGGCCCGCGGCCCGCGGCCTCGCGCCGACGGCCGCCGCGGGGCGCGAGGCCGACCGCGCCCCTGCGCGGTCGGCCGGCGGACGGCCCCTCCGGGCACCGCCGCGGCACGCTGCCTCGGCCGTCCGGGCCCGATTGTCCGACCCGGATGCAACACTGGGCCGCACCATGAACGTCTCGCACATCGGGCACCCCGAGCCGCTCGCGCAGCGCCTCGCCGAGCTGCGCGGCCCGGCGCCGCAGCGCAGCCTGAACGCCCGCGCCCTCGCCGCGCTCGCCGCCAACCCCGGGTGCCGCCGCCGCGCGGTGCTCGACGCCGCCGGGGTCGACAAGGGGGCGCTGGCCCAGCGGTTGGGCCGCCCCGCGCCGTTCGGCCAGTCGCCGTTCGCGATCGCCCGCGGCACCATCTTCGAGGCCCGGCTGAAGGCCGACGGCTACGCGGCGCTGCTGGAGCCGCTGCGGCGCCACCTCGGGCTGCCCGTGGACGGCGGCGCCCCGCTCGCCGTGCCGGACCTGCTGCGCCGCTCGGGTCCGGCCGTCCGGGCCGAGCGGACGATGGCCGCCCTCGCGGAGGCCGCCCGCGACCCCGCCGCCTGGACCCTGCTGGACCACCCGCTGCTGCGGCTGACGGTGGCCGGCTGCCCGGCGTACCTGGAGCCGGACGCCGTGGTGGTGCACGGCGGCCGCTGCACGGTGATCGAGATCAAGTCCTTCCCGGTGCTGGACGGCAGCGCCGACCCGGCCAAGGTCGGCGCCGCCGCCCGGCAGTCGGCGGTGTACGTGCTGGCGCTGCAGGAGGCCGCGGCGGCGCTGGCCGGCGGCGCGGCGGAGCCGGGCCCGTACGCGGTGCAGTCGCTGCCCGGCAGTCCGGAGCCGAGCGTGCTGCTGGTCTGCCCGAAGGACTTCAGCAACCGGCCGACCGCCGTCGCCGTCGACGTCCGGCGCGAACTGGCCACCACCCGCCGCCAGCTGGCCCGGATGACCACCGTCGACCAGCTGCTGGACACGCTGGCGCCCGGTACCAGCTTCGACCTGGCCCCTGATCAGGCGGGCGTGCCCACCCGGCCGGCGGCCGAACTGGCCCGGGCCGTGGAGGGTCTCCCGGCCGCCTACAGTCCGGACTGCCTCTCCTCCTGCGAGCTGGGGTTCCACTGCCGTTCGCAAGCCCGCTGCGACGACCGGGTGGAGCAGCTCGGCCGGGGCGTCCGGGGCGAGCTGGGCAGCATCCGTACGGTCGGCGAGGCGCTGGCCGCCGCCGGCTCCGGCCCCGGCTCGGGCTCCGGCTCCGACTCCGGCTCCGGGGGCACGGCGGACACCGCCGGCTCCGAGCCGGACGAGGCCGCCGCCCGGCTGTCGTACGCGGCCGCGCTGCGCGCCGAGGCGCTGGGCGGGTGCCGCGGATGAGCCTGCTCGGCACACTCGCCCGGCTGGAGGCCGTGCGCAGCGGGCGGGCCGAGCCGCTGGCGACCGTCCGGCACCGGCACCTGTCCGAGCGCCCGATGGTGGTCGTGCCGCTGACGGCCGCCGGCGAGTCGGGCGCCCCGCTGGCGGTGATGCTCGGCACCGACCGGGAGGCACCGCGGGTGCACTTCGTGCCGCAGCCGCTGAACCGCACCCTGCGCTTCGAGTTCCTCGCCGCGTTCGCCGCCGACCTGCTGCCGTACCTGGAGTCCTTCGGCGCGGAGGTGGAGCAGGTCGAGGGGTCCGAGACGGATCCGGAGACCGGCGAGAAGAGCCAGATCCTCCGGGAGCTCTGCTCCGACGCGCCGCAGTTGATCGTCCCCAACGGCGGCGGTGTGCACCACCTGGCGCTGCTGGGCCGCTCCACCCGGTTCCGCCGCACGATCGAGGACGCCGACCCGGGCCCGTACCCGGCGCCGGCCCGGGTGCCGCTGCTCGGCCGCTGGCTGACCCACCTCACCGACCGCGCCCAGGTGCCCGGCTCCAGCCTGCTGCTGCCGATGACGGGCCTGCTGGCCCGCCACTGGGCGACCGGCCAGAGCCACCTGGAGGACCAGCACCTGGCCGCCCGGCTCGCCTGGCACCCCCGGCCGTCCCCGCCGGTGGACGCCGCGGGCGACGTGCCGGACCGCCCGGCGACGGGCGCCGCGGCCGCCGAGTGGGCCGAGACCGCCCGGGACGCCCGCGGCCGGCTGCTGCACCCGCCGGCCGGCCCGGCCACCGACCCGCGCTTCGACGAGCTGGTGCTCGCCCCGGCCGTCGGCCGCTACGACGCCGCCGTCACCGCCCTGCGGGACGCCGGGCCGCAGGAGCGCGAGCGCGCCCAGCGGTTCGTGGAACAGGCGGTCGCGGTGCTGGCCGACGAGCTGACGGGCGTCCTGCTGCCCACCTGGCGGGACGTCTGGCACGGCCTCGACCTCCTGCGCGCCCTGCCGCCCGCCGCCCACCTGGCGGAGCGCTGGGAGGGCGACCGCTGGTCCTACACCGGTCACCGCGACCGGGTGGCCGCGGGCGAGCCGCCGCAGCCCCGGCAGGACGACGCGGTGACGGCCGCCCGCAAGCTCGCCCAGCGCGAGCGCGAGCAGGTCCGGGTGGACGTCCAGGAGGCCCTGGACGACCCGCTGGCGATGGCCGAGCGCCGGTTGGCCGGCGAGGCGTTCACCGGTGAGGTCGTCGAGGTGGTGCCGGACTACGACACCTCGGGGCGCTCGCCCAAGCCCCGGCCGCTGGTGACGGTCCGCACGGCCGACCGGCCGCACGCCGACCCGGGCCGCGAGGCGCACCGCACGCACACCGCGACGGCGCAGAAGGCCGTGATCAGCGCGGTGGACCAGGCCGCGGGGACGATCACCGTACGGGTGATGTCGGGCATGGGCCGCAAGAAGGAGCCGGAGCCCGGCAGCCTCCCCGAGCCGGGCGAGCGGGTGACCTTCACCCTCTTCGAGCTGACGGTCCGCCAGTCCGCTCCGCTGCCGGAGCCGGACGACACCCCGTGGACGCACGGCGGGCCGCCGGGCGCCGATCCCGCGGGCGCCGCGAGTGCCCGGCCGACCACCGCCGCGGCGTCCGCCGCCGAGGAATGGGAGTGACCAGCCCCGTGACCGCGCCGCCCCCCGACCACGAGCAGGCCCCGGGCGCCGCCGCCGACGCGGTGGTGGCCAGGATCCTCGACGCGACCGTCCGCCCCGCCGTGGGCGCCCCGCGGGGGGTGGTGGTCGACTCCCCGCCGGGGGCCGGCAAGTCCACCCTGGTGGTGCGGGCGGCCCGGGAGCTGGTCGGCGCGGGCGAGCGGTTGATGATCGTCGCCCAGACCAACAACCAGGTGGACGACCTGGTCGACCGGCTGGCCGAGAAGGCGCCGGACGTCACCATCGGTCGCCTGCACGCCACCGACGGCCGGCCCGCGGCGGAGGCGCTGCGGCACCCCAACGTCACCGCGGCCACCAAGGTCGCCGACCTCGCCGAGCACGACGTGGTGATCTCGACCTCCGCCAAGTGGCAGTGGGTGAAGACCGAGGCGCCGTGGCGGCACGCGATCGTCGACGAGGCGTACCAGATGCGCTCGGACGCGCTGCTGGCCGTGGCCCGGCTGTTCGAACGGGCGCTCTTCGTCGGCGACCCCGGCCAGCTGGACCCGTTCACCGTGGTCGGCACCGACCAGTGGGCCGGGCTGTCCTACGACCCGTCGAACAGCGCGGTGGTGACGCTGCTCGCGCACAATCCGCAGATCGAGCCGCACCGGCTGCCGGTCTCCTGGCGGCTGCCCGCCAGCGCCGCGCCGCTGGTCTCGGCCGCCTTCTACCCGTACACGCCGTTCCGGTCGGGCACCGGTCCGGGCGAGCGCACCCTGACCGCCGCCGTCCGGCCGGACGGCTCCGCGCTGGACGCGGCGATCGACGAGGCGGCGGGGAGCGGCTGGGCCCTGCTGGAGCTGCCGGCCCGGCACACCGTCCGGACCGACCCGCAGGCGGTGGCCGTCGTCGCCGCCACCGTGCGCCGGCTGCTGGACCGCGGGCTGACCGCGCACTCCGAGCAGGGCTCCACCCCGCTGTCCGCCGGGCGGATCGCCGTGGGGACGGCCCACCGGGACCAGGCGGCCGCCGTCCGCGCGGCGCTCGCGCAGCTCGGCGTCCCGGTCGACCCGGCGGCCGGCCCGGCCGTCTCGGTGGACACCGCCAACCGGTTGCAGGGCCGCGAGTACGACGTCACGGTGGTGCTGCACCCGCTGTCGGGCCGACCGGACGCGACCGCCTTCCACCTGGAGACGGGCCGGCTGTGCGTGCTGGCGTCCCGGCACCGGCACGCCTGCATCGTGGTCGCCCGCGCCGGCATCGCCGAACTGCTGGACGAACACCCGGCCACGGAGCCCGTCCAGCTGGGGGTGACGGTGAAGTTCCCGGACGGCTGGGAGGCCCACCACGCCGTCCTCGCGCACCTGGGCGACCACCGGGTGGCCGTCCGCTGACCCGGTCCTCTCCGCCGGCCGGGCCACTGCGGCCGGCTCACCGGCTCACCGGCTCGCCCACCGGTCGGCAGCACGGTCGGCACCCCGCTCGGCTCACCAGGACGCACCCCGGGGAGCCGGCCGCCGGGGCGGTCGATGCACCACCCCGGCGCGCGGGGCGGGAATAGCGCCTGTGATCGCACCGTTCCGTTACCGGCCGGCGCCTTGCGACAATGGACGACGGCCGGGCCCGGTGCCCCAGCCCCGGCGGCCGCCCGCCGGTGCCCCCACGCTGATCACTCCCGGAGGTGTCCACCCATGCCCGACTCGCACCCGAGGCCGTCCGACCAGAGCGGTCCCCCCGCGCCGGCCGGTCCGGGCCGGTCCGGCACTCCCGAACAGCCCGCCCGCCGGCTGCGCCCGGCCCAGCTGCTGTTCGAGCCGCCGGCCGGCGAGCCCGAGCCGGAGCGCTTCTTCGACCTGGAGTCGATCGAGGATCCGGCCGAGCTGCTGCGCCGCTCGACCGAGCTGGCGCTGGCCTTCCGCGCCGCCGCCGAGCGCGCCACCGACTTCCAGGCCGTCGCGGCCGCCCAGCTGGCCGACACCCGCCGGTTCGACGCGCTCTCCGCCGACGAGATCGCCGCCCGGGCGGACTGGACCCCCGACTACGCCGAGAAGATGGTCGAGTACGGGCGCGGCCTGCTGCGTCCGCAGCGCCAGGGCGACTGACCCGACCCGCCCGCCGGCTCCGCCGGTCGCACGGGCGGGCGGAATTCGCTCGCCTGTGGCATATGCGCAGGGCAGGGTACGCCGCTCCACGGTGCGCTGTCCGGCAAACCGCGCTTTCCCTCCGCGCCACCCGCGCGACGCCGCACGCTGCTCCCGTGGACATCTGGACGTATGAATCGGTGGAGTACGTCACCGTGGCAGGGGAGACCTGGCTGGCCTCCGCCAGTGAGTACCCGCGCAGCATGCGCGCCCTGTGGCAGTCGCGCCCGTGGGCGCCCTCGGTCCTGCCCTGCGGCCGGGCCTTCGACGTGATCAGCATGCCGTCGCTGTTCGGCCGGAGAGTGCTGGACGAGCTCTGGACCTCCGGTCCGGGGTGCGGCCCGGTGGCGAGCCACCGCGGTCGGACCCTGCTGTTCGCGCAGCCGGGCGCCGCCCCGAGGCTGCGCACGCTGCTGGCCTGGGAGGAGTGGGCGAGGGACGTGCCGCCGCTGCTCTGCCACGGGCAGGGCGACGCGGTGACCGTGCCGCCCGTGCAGCGGATGACGAACACCCCGGACTCCCCCGGGCTGGGGGCCGGCCGGTGGATCGTCGCCCCGGACTCCCGCGAGCCGTGGCTGCCCGGCGCCGGCGTGCTGCTCTGGGCCTGCGTCCGGGCCTCCCGGAGGCCCGGGGCCGCGCTGCCGCCGCTCCCCGCCCCGGAGGCGGCGCCGACCACACCGCCCCGGCCCGACGGGCGGGGCGGGCGGCGCGGCTCGCAGCAGGCCGGCCGGCGGCCGGGCCCCCGGCTCCAGCCGCTCCCGTCCGCCTGATCCCGCTGCCCCGACTTCCGTGCCCGACGGCCCCGGGGGCGACCCGGGTCGACCTCCTTGGGCACCCCGGAACGGGCGTGGCCGCGGCCCCCGGGGGCCGGGCCACCGGCGACGTCAGGGGTGGGCCCCGACACACGCGCCGACGTCCTGGCCGATCCGGATTATCGATTTTGGCCCGACCCGGGGCCGCTGCTAGAGTCCTCTCTGTCAGCAGGCGCCGCTAGCTCAGTTGGTTAGAGCAGCTGACTCTTAATCAGCGGGTCCGGGGTTCGAGTCCCTGGCGGCGCACAGACAGCCGAGAGGCCCTTCGCGAGAGCGAAGGGCCTCTCGGCGTTTCCCGGGCACTCCCGCCGCGCCGTCAGGACTGCTCCGCCAGGCGGCGTCTGGCCTCCTCCCAGCTGATCGGCAACTCCTCGGCCGGCCCCTCCCAGAAGGTGAAGGCGGAGCCCGCCATGACCGACCGCAGCGAGGTCATGATCGAGTGGTGCGGTTCGGCCCGGACGTAGGCGTTGAGGCTGTCGCGGCTCTCCCAGGCCGAGAGGGTCCAGAAGGTGCGCCGCAGCGGCTCGGCGACGAGCGAGGCGCCGACGGCGCCGGGTGCCGTGCGCAGCTGCCGCCAGGCGGCCATCGCCTTGAGGAAGAAGCGGGGCACGTCGCGCAGGCGGCGGACCTCCAGCCGGGAGGCCATCACCAGTACCTGCGTGCCGGGGCGGGGCGCATGGGGGGTGATCCAGGGAAGAGTGGGCACGTCGTCACAGCCTTTCGCCGGCAGGGGCCGGAACCTGGCTCCATAATAGACACTGACGCTATCCAGTATCCATATCTTTCTCCCACCGGAAACACGAGGAGGGCCCCCGCCGAAGCGGGAGCCCTCCTCCCCCGGGAGTGCCGGGGCCTTCTCTTTGCCTGCGGGTCGGTTCCGTGCCCGCGGTCGGTTCCGTGTCCGCGGGTCGGTTCCGGGCGGCCCGACCGGCGCCGCGAACGGGGTCAGCGACCGCGCAGCGAGCGGTAGCGCGCGACCAGCTCGGCGGTGGAGCTGTCCAGTGCCTCGGTGCCCTCGCCGGTGAGCAGCACCGGCTCGATCCGCTTGGCGAGCACCTTGCCCAGCTCGACGCCCCACTGGTCGAAGGAGTCGATGTTCCAGATCGCGCCCTGGACGAAGACCTTGTGCTCGTAGAGCGCGACCAGCTGGCCGAGCACCGACGGGGTCAGCGAGCCGGCCAGGACGGTGGTGGTCGGGTGGTTTCCCTTGAAGGTCTTGTGCGGCACCAGCTCGGCCGGCACGCCCTCGGCCGCGACCTCCTCCGGGGTCTTGCCGAAGGCCAGCGCCTGGGTCTGGGCGAAGAAGTTCGCCAGCAGCAGGTCGTGCTGGGCGACCAGCCCGGGCAGCAGGTCGGCGACCGGCTCGGCGAAGCCGATGAAGTCGGCCGGGATGACCTTGGTGCCCTGGTGCAGCAGCTGGTAGTAGGCGTGCTGGCCGTTGGTGCCGGGGGTGCCCCAGACCACCGGGCCGGTCTGCCAGCCCACGGGGTTGCCGTCCCGGTCGACCGACTTGCCGTTGGACTCCATGTCCAGCTGCTGCAGGTAGGCGGTGAACTTCGACAGGTAGTGCGAGTAGGGCAGCACCGCGTGCGCCTGCGCGTCGAAGAACGCGCCGTACCAGACGCCCAGCAGGCCCATCAGCAGCGGGACGTTCTGCTCCGGCGGGGCGGTCCGGAAGTGCTCGTCGACCAGGTGGAAGCCGTCCAGCATCTCGCGGAACTGCTCCGGCCCGATCGCGATCATCAGCGAGAGGCCGATCGCGGAGTCGTAGGAGTAGCGACCGCCGACCCAGTCCCAGAACTCGAACATGTTGGCCACGTCGATGCCGAAGTCCGCCACGCCCTCGGCGTTGGTGGAGAGGGCGACGAAGTGCTTGGCCACCGCGTCGGTGCCGGCCCGCAGTTCGGTGAGCAGCCAGTCCCGCGCCGAGGTGGCGTTGGTGATGGTCTCGATGGTGGTGAAGGTCTTCGAGGCGACGATGAACAGCGTCTCGGCCGCGTCCAGGTCGCGGACCGCCTCGTGCAGGTCGGCGCCGTCCACGTTGGAGACGAAGCGGACGTCCAGGTCGCGGGCGGTGTAGGAACGCAGCACCTCGTACGCCATCGCCGGGCCGAGGTCGGAGCCGCCGATGCCGATGTTGACGACGGTGCGGATCCGCTTGCCGGTGTGGCCGGTCCACTCGCCGGAGCGGACCTTCTCGGCGAAGACGCCCATCTTGTCGAGGACGGCGTGCACGGCGGGCACCACGTTCTCGCCGTCGACCTCGACCACGGCGCCGCGCGGGGCGCGCAGCGCGGTGTGCAGGACGGCGCGGTCCTCGGTGGTGTTGATCTTCTCGCCGCGGAACATCGCGTCGCGCAGTTCGGCGACACCGGTCGCGTCGGCCAGCGCGCGCAGCAGGTCCAGCGTGCGGTCCGTCACCAGGTGCTTGGAGTAGTCGACATGCAGGTCGCCGACCTGCAGCGTGTAGCGGCGGCCTCGCTCGGGGTCGGCGGCGAACAGCTCGCGCAGGTGCAGCTCACCGAGCTCCGACCGGTGCTTGCCGAGCGCGGCCCACTCGGGGGTGCGGTCGAGCGGGGTGCGGCCGTTGGCCCCCGGGCGGGCGTCGAGTTCCGACATCGGAATGCTCCTCGATTCATCTGGGTGCAGATACCGGCAGAGCCCAGCGGGAGGGTGGTTGCGCGAGGTCCGGCGGTACGTGTGGTGCGCCGACTCCGTTGACGGGCTGCCCGGCGACAGCCTATGCAACGCCGCGGGGCGCCGCGTACATTGCACGGCCGGCGGACGCCGAGTCGCCGCCGGGCACCCGGGTTGTCGCCGGTGCGTCGCCCGGACCTCGCCGCCGCGTCACCGGCCGGTCGCGGGGGCCGGGGCGCCCGGCCCGGGCCGGGCCCGCGGCCGACCGCCTCAGGTGCGCTCGGAGCGCAGGTCGAGCCCCCGGAGCACCTGGTCGACGAGTTCGGGGTCGGCGCCGAGCTCGCTGCGCGCGGTGATCATCTCGCGGCGGGAGGCGGCGATCATCTCCTGCTCGACCGTGTGCGCCTCGCGCCACTGGGAGGCGCGGTGACGGGCCTCGGCGGCCTCCTCCTCGGCGTACTTCTCGGGGCAGAGCCGGGCCAGTCGCGAGTGCTGGCGGTCCCGGAGCCGGTCGACCAGTTCGACCGAGAGGTCCTCCTCCTCCTCCAGTTCGACGAGCCGGTCCAGCCCGGCCTTGGCGGCCCGCCACCACAGTTCCCGGACGGCCTGCTCGTGGGCGTCGTGGTCGGCGTCGAGTTCGAGGACCCGCACCAGGAAGGGCAGCGAGAGGCCCTGGACCAGGAGGGTGAAGAGCACCACGCCGAACGCGACGAAGACCAGCCGGCCGCGCTCGGGGAAGGGCTCGCCGGAGTGCAGGGTGAGCGGGACGGCCAGGGCCAGGGCCACGGTGGCCACCCCCCGCATCCCGGACCACCAGAGCACCACGCTCTCCTGCCAGCTGATCGGGGTGTCCTCCTCGTCGCCGCTGCGCAGCCGCTTGGAGAGCCAGCCGGCCGGCAGCAGCCAGAGCAGCCGGACCAGGACGACCACCGCGATCACGGTGGCGGCGTCGCCGAGCATGCTGGTCCAGCCGGTGCCCGCCTCCTTCATGACCGTGGCCAGCTCCAGCCCGATCAGGCCGAAGGCGAAGCCGGTGATCAGGATCTCGACGATCTCCCAGAAGGCGTTGCCGACCAGGCGGTAGGCGACCTCGTCGGCGTCGGCGGCGCGCTCGGCCAGGTAGAGGGCGCAGACCACGACGGCGAGCACGCCGGAGCCGTGGATCGCCTCGGCCAGGGCGTAGACCGCGAACGGCACCAGCAGGTTGAGCGCGACCTGCTGGGTCGGGTCCTCCAGGATGCCGGCGAGCTTGCTGTTCACCCAGCCGAGCCCGATGCCGACGGCCAGCGCGACCACCGCGGACAGCACGAAGCGCAGCACCGCGTTGCCGGTGGAGAAGTCGCCGCTGACCACGCCCTCGATGGCCAGCGAGTAGATCACGATCGCGGTGACGTCGTTGAACAGCCCCTCGCTCTCCAGGACGGAGACCAGCCGGCGCGGGAGCCCGACGGCGCCGGCCACGGCGACGGCGGCCACCGGGTCCGGCGGGGAGACCAGGGCCCCGAGGGCGATGGCGGCGCCGAGCGGCAGGGTCGGCAGCAGCCAGTGGACGGTGCCCGCGACGGCGATCGTGGTGACCACCACCAGGGCCACCGCGAGCAGCAGGATCGAGCGGATGTTGGCCCGGAAGTAGCGGACGGAGGAGCGGCGGGCGACGGCGAAGATCAGCGGCGGCAGGACGAGCGGCAGGATCAGTTCGGGGTCGATCGCGACGTCGGGGATCTGCGGCACCAGGGCCATGCCCAGCCCGAGCAGGGTCATCAGGACGGGCTGCGGCACCTTGGTGCGGCGCGCCAGCGGGATGGTGACCACCGAGGCGAGCAGCACCAGGAAGAACAGTGGCAGCTGGCCCACGGAGTGTTTCCTCTCGGCTTCCGGTCGCCGGGCCGTCGCCCGGACGGGGGTGGTCCCCGCCCGGCGTCAGAATAAATCAGACAATGCGCCCATTCGCTGCCCGACACACCGGGGGCTTGACTTCAAGTCCGCTTGAACTTTCATGATGGCCGGAGGACCTGACGACAGGAGAATTCTTGTGAAGGCAGTGACCGTCCCCGAGTTCGGCGGCCCCGAGGTGCTGCGGGTGGCCGAGGTTCCGACGCCGGCCGCCGGACCGGGGGAGGTGCGGGTCCGGGTGTACGCGGCCGGCCTGCAGCCCGCCGACCTCGCCGTGCGCACCGGCTGGACCCCGCCCGGCGCGCGGATCGAACTGCCGGTCGTCACCGGCAACGAGTTCGCCGGGGTGGTCGACCGGCTCGGCGCCGGCAGCTCCGGCTGGGAGGTCGGCGACGAGGTGCTGGGCTTCCGGCAGCTCGGCAGCCATGCCGAGTACGTCACCGTGGACGCCGCCCAGCTGGTCGCCAAGCCCCTCGGCATGCCCTGGGAGCAGGCCGGCTCGCTCTCCGCCTCCGGCCAGACCGCCCACGTGGCGCTGAGCGAGCTGAAGGTCGCCGCGGGCGAGACCGTGCTGGTGCACGGCGCCTCCGGCGGGGTCGGCACGGTCGCCGTCCAGCTCGCCCGCGCCTGGGGCGCGACGGTGATCGGCACCGCGAGCGAGCGCAACCACGACTACCTGCGCGAGCTGGGGGCCGTCCCGGTGGCCTACGGCCCGGGGCTCGCCGACCGCGTCCGGGCGCTCGCCCCGCAGGGGGTGGACGCGGCCCTGGACGCGGCGGGGCGCGGAGCCCTGGAGGCCTCCGTCGAGCTGGTCGCCGACCGCGGCCGGATCGGCACCATCGTCGACTTCCAGACGGCGCAGCGGCTGGGCGTGGCGATGCTGCGCGGCGCCCGCACGGCGGCCCGGCTCACCGAGCTGACCGAGCTCTGGGAGGCCGGCGGCCTGCGACTGGAGGTCGCCGAGACCTTCCCGCTGGAGCGTGCCGCGGACGCCCACCGGCTGGTCGGCGGCGGCCACGTCCGGGGCAAGGTGGTCCTCGTCCCCTGACCGGGCGGGCCGCCCGCCCGCGCCGCCCGAACCGATTGGCGGATTCGCCTGCTGACCAGGTAATGTTCTCCGCGTCAGACAGGCGCCGCTAGCTCAGTTGGTTAGAGCAGCTGACTCTTAATCAGCGGGTCCGGGGTTCGAGTCCCTGGCGGCGCACAGACACCCGAGGGGCCCTTCGCGAGAGCGGAGGGCCCCTCGGCGTTTCCCGGTCGCTCCGGGCTCCCGCGGCGCGAAGGCCGTCGGCCGGCCGGCGCCCCTGGGGGCGGGCCGGCCGGCCGACGGATCACGGTGCGCCGCGGTGCCGCCCTGGCGGGCGGTCCGGGCGGATCAGCCGAAGTAGCTGTCGAAGTTCTTCGAGAACTCCCGGCCGCCGAACTGGTCCCAGTTGATCGACCAGGTCATCAGGCCGCGCAGGTTCGGCTGGGCGCCGGCCCGCGGGACGTAGCTGCCGCAGTTGGTCAGCTTGGTGAGGCAGTCCAGCGCCTTGTTCACCTCGGTCGGGCTGACGTAGCCGTTGCCCGCGTTGGTGGTGGCCGGCATGCCGATGGCCAGCTGGGACGGGTTGAGCGCCGGGAACATGTTGGCGGTGTTGCCCGCCACCGGGAACCCCTTGAGCAGCATGTCGGTCATCGCGACGTGGAAGTCGGCGCCGCCCATCGAGTGGTACTGGTTGTCCAGGCCCATGATGGAGCCGGAGTTGTAGTCCTGGACGTGCAGCAGGGTCAGGTCGCCGCGCATGGCGTAGATGACCGGCAGGTAGGCGCCGGCACGCGGGTCCTGGCCGCCCCACGGGCCCGAGCCGTAGTACTGGTAGCCGAGCTGGACGAAGAAGGTCTCCGGGGCCATGGTCAGCACGAAGCCGGCGCCGTACTTGGCCTTCAGGGTCTTCAGGGCGGAGATCAGGTTGACCACGACCGGGGTGGTCGGGTTCTTGAAGTCGGTGTCGCCGGTGGCCAGCGACAGCGAGTGGCCCTCGAAGTCGATGTCGAGCCCGTCCAGGCCCCACTTGTCGATGATCGCGGAGACCGAGGAGACGAAGGTGTCGCGGGCGGCGGTGGTGGTCAGCTGGACCTGGCCGTTCTGGCCGCCGATCGAGATCAGCACCTTCTTGCCCTTGGCGCGCTTGGCGGCGATCGCCGCCTTGAAGTCGGCGTCCGACTCCACCGAGGGGCACTCGGCGACCGGGCAGCGGTTGAAGCGGATGTCGCCGGAGGTGACCGAGGTCGGCTCGCCGAAGGACAGGTTGATGAAGTCCCACGAGTCGGGGATGTCGGCGACCTTGGTGTAGCCGGCGCCGTTGGCGAAGCTGGCGTGCAGGTAGCCGACCAGGGCGTGGTTGCCGGGCGGCGGCAGGGTCGGCGTGCCGGTGCTGGTCGGCGTGGCGGTGGTGGTCGGGGTGGCCGTCACGGTGGGCGTGGCGGTGGCCGTCGGCGAGGCGGTGGCGGTCGGGCTCGCGGTGGCGGTGGCCGACGGGGAGGGGCTCGGGGCGCCCGGCCCGTCCAGCGAGACGTCGTCCGCGTAGTAGGTGCCCTGCCCGTACCAGCCGTGGGTGTACACGGTGGCGCTGGTCTGGGCCGCGCCGGTGGTGAAGCTGACCGAGAGCTTCTGGTACGCGCCGCCGGTGCCGGGCGTCCAGGTGCTGGTCCCGCCGTCGACACCGAGGTAGACGTAGGCGCCCTTGACGTAGGCACTGAGCGTGTACGTGGTGTTGGGCGCGACCGTGACGGTCTGCGAGCACTGGGCCGAGGAGCTGGCCGAGGCCGCTCCCGCCAGGGCGTAACTGCCGGTGCGGGCCTGGCCGCTGACGACGCTGCCGGTACCGGCGGCGCAGCTCCAGGGGGCCAGCGCGTTGCTCTCGAAGCCGCCGTTGGTGAGGAACTCGCCGGCGGAGGCGGCGGGCGCGGTGCCGAGGGCGAGGCCGACGGCGCCGGCGGCCGCGACGGCCCAGGCGGTGCCGAGGGCGGCGAGGCGGCCGGGCCTGCCCCGGTGGTTCGTGGGGGATGCTGTTCTGCGCATGCGGGGGACTCCTGCTGGGGCGCGGGATGTGGGGGTGTCCGCGGGCATGGCGGACCGCCGGCCAGGTGGGGGGTGTCGGCCGTCGGTTCAACCAGTTGGACTAGACCACTGAAGTGGATCCGCCGGTTGTGTGTCAATGCCCCCGAAGCGACGGAGAGTTGGTCGGCACCCGCACAGCCCGCCGCCGGACGGCCCGCGCCCGGCGCCCCGGCCCGCGCCCGACCCCGGACGACGCCCCGACGGCCGGCCGCCCGGACAACCGGCCGGACGACCGCGCCGCAGGCCGCCCACCCCCGGCCTCCCGCGCCGCGCCCCCGGCGGCGCGGCCCGCGCTCCCGGCGCCCCGCGGCCCGGGTTGCGACCGGTAGGCAGGCACCGAACCATGAAGAGGTGACGGCGCCCGGCTACCTCCGATACCCCCACCTGCGCGGTGGCCTGCTCGCCTTCACCGCCGAGGACGACGTCTGGGTCGCGCCGCTGTCCGGGGGCGACGAGGCCGGCCGGGCCTGGCGGGTCAGCTGCGACCGCACCCGGGTCAGCCACCCGCGCCTCTCCCCCGACGGCCGCACCCTCGCCTGGACCAGCTGGTTCGCCCTCACCCCCGAGGTCTGGACGGCGCCGGTCGGCGGCGGCGAGGCCGTCCGGCTGTCCTACTGGGGCAGCCAGGACACCCGGGTCCGGGGCTGGCTCCCGGACGGCGAGGTGCTCGCGGTCACCTCGTACCACGAGCCGTTCGCCCACTACACCTGGGCGCACGCGCTGCCGCTCGACGGCTCGGCCGGCCGCAAGATGCCCTGGGGGCCGGTCGGCGACGCCCAGATGAGCCGCGAGCACACCGTCCTGCTCACCGGGGCGGCCCCGCACGAACCCGCCGCCTGGAAGCGCTACCGCGGCGGCGCCGCCGGCCGGCTCTGGGTGGACGGACTGCGCGTGCTGCCCGAGCACCGGGGGCACCTCGCCTCCCCGATGCCGGTGCACGGACCGGACGGGCCGAGGATCGCCTTCCTCTCCGACCACGAGGGCATCGGCAACCTCTACTCCTGCCGGCCGGACGGCTCCGACCTGCGCCGGCACACCGACCACGCCTCCTACTACGCCCGTGAGGCCGCCACCGACGGTACCCGGATCGTCTACCAGCACGCCGGCGACATCTGGCTGCTCGACGGCCTCGACGCCGCCGCGCCGCACCGCCTGCGGGTGCCGCTCGGCGGTGCCCGGTCAGGCCGCCGCCCGTACCAGGTCAGCGCCGCCTCGCACGTCAAGGACCTGGCCTGCGACAGCACCGGCCGGACCGGCGTGATCACCGTGCGCGGCAGCCAGTACTGGCTCACCCACCGGGACGGCCCGGCCCGGGCGCTGGCCGACACCCCGGGCGTGCGGACCAGGCTGCCGGTGGTGCTCGGCCGCACCGGCGAGGTCTGCTGGATCACCGACGCCGAGGGCGAGGACGCCGTCGAGATCGCCCCGCTGCCCGGCAGCGAGCACCTGCACGAACACCGCACCGAGCAGCACCCGGAGCACCGGCGGATCGCCGGCGGCCGGATCGGCCGGGTGCTGGAACTCTCCGCCGCCCCCGACGGACGCACCCTGGCGGCGGCCACCTCCGACGGCCGGCTGCTGCTGGTGGCCGCCGCCGACGGCGAGGTGCGCGAGCTGGCCGCCTCCACCTACGGGCCGGTCAGCAGCGCCGTCTTCTCCCCCGACTCGCTCTGGATCGCCTGGTCCCAGCCGGTGGCCGGCCGCTCGCTGCGCCGGATCCGGATGACCCGCACCGACGCCCTCGCGCCCGTCACCGACGTCACCGACGGCCGGTTCGAGGACGAGCAGCCGGTCTTCACCCGGGACGGCCGCTACCTGGTGTTCCTCTCCTGGCGCGGCTTCGACCCGGTGCACGACGTGCACACCGGCGACATGTCCTTCCCGCTCGGCTGCCGCCCCTACCTCGTCCCGCTGGCCGCCGACACCCCCTCGCCGTTCGCGGCGCCCACCGAGGGCCGGCCGGGCACACCGGCGGCGACCGGCGCCGAACCGGGCGACGGCAGCGTCACCGTCGACCCGCAGGGCATCTCGGAGCGGCTGGTGCAGTTCCCCGTGATCGCCTCCAAGTACTCCGCCACCGAGGCCGTCCGCGGCGGCCTGGTCTGGCTCCGCTGGCCGATCTCCGGCGCCCTCGGCCAGACCTTCGCCAATCCGGACGACACCTCCGGCCGCCCCTCCCTGGAGCACTTCGACCTGGCCCGGGGCACCCGCACCACCCTGGTCGACAAGCTGGACGGCTTCGCGGTCTCCGGCGACGGCGGCTCGGTCGCCGTGTACTCCGCGGGCAGCCTGCGGATCGTCCCGGTGACCAGCCCGTCCGGCGGGGTCACCGTCGACCTGCGGCGGATCACCCACACCGTGCACCCGGCCGAGGAGTGGCGCCAGGCGTACCACGAGGCCGCCCGGATCGTCCGCGACCAGTTCTGGGACGAGGGCATGTGCGGCCTCGACTGGCCGGCCCTGACCGCGCAGTACGAGCCGCTGCTGGAGCGGATCGCCGGCCCGGACGACTTCGCCGACCTGCTGCGCGAACTCCTCGGCGAGCTCGGCACCTCGCACGCGTACGTCACCCCGGCCCGGCGCGGCGAGGGGCCCACGCCCGTCCAGCAGCCGCTCGGGCTGCTCGGCGCCAACGCCCGCCGCTCGCCCGACGGCCGCTGGCTGGTGGAGCGCGTCCTGCCCGGGGAGTCCTCCGACCCGCGGGCCCGCGCCCCGCTCGCGGCGCACGGCGTCCTGGACGGCGACGAGCTCCTCGCGATCTCCGGCCGCCCGCCGGACCCGGTCCGCGGACCCGTCCCGCTGCTCGCCGGCACCGGCGGCACCACCGTCGAGATCTCGCTGCGCACCGGCGCCGAGGGCCGGGTGCGCCGGATCGCCGTCACCCCGCTGACCGACGAGCGGCCGATCCGCTACCAGGCCTGGGTGACCCGGCGGCGCGAGCTGGTCAGGGAGTTCAGCGACGGCCGGTGCGGCTACCTGCACATCCCCGACCTCGGCGGCTCCGGCTGGGCGCAGTTCAACCGGGACGTGCGCCGCGAGCTGGACAAGCCCGCGCTGGTGCTGGACGTGCGCGGGAACGCCGGCGGCAACGTCTCGGAGCTGGTGCTGGAGAAGCTCACCCGCCGCGTCCTCGCCTGGGACTTCAGCCGGGGGCGGCAGCCCGTGCGCTACCCGAGGGACGCCCCGCGCGGCCCGGTGGTCGCCCTCGCCGACGAGGCCACCAGCTCGGACGGCGACGTCATCATCACCGCCATCAAACTGCTCGGCCTCGGCCCGGTGGTCGGCGCCCGCACCTGGGGCGGGGTGGTCGGCATGACCGGGCGCCACCAGCTCGGCGACGGCACCCAGATCTCGGTACCGAAGAACGCCTCCTGGTTCACCGGCGACCTCGGCTGGTCGGTGGAGAACCACGGCGCCGAACCGGACGTCCACGTGCTGCGCGCCCCGCACGACTGGGCCCGCGGCCGGCACCCCGAACTGGCCTGCGCCGTCGGGCTCGCACTGGAACTCCTGGAGGACAGCCCGGCCGCGGTGCCGCCGCCGGAGGACGTCCCCCGCCCCGACCTGCGCCGGCCGCCGCTGCCCCCGCGCTGAGCGGCACCCGGCGCGCGTCCCCCGTACGCACGCGGGCCCGTACGCACGCGGGCGGGGGACGCGACGGAGGGGCGCGCCCCGGCAGGCGCGCCCCTCCGATCATTCCGTTGGTCCGTCGGCCCGGCCGCGGCCGGTCAGTCCCAGGGATCGCCCTCGGCGGTCATGTTCTCCCGGGCCCGTTCGTCCTCCTCCTGCGGGGACAGCCTGGGCGGTCGCTGCTCCGGCTCCCGCGCCTTCTCGGTACCGTCCGGGAACGCGTCGGCGGCCTCGTCGTGGGCGAGGGCGGCGCGCTGCGCGGCGTCCGTCATGGCGGTGGAGTCCTGCTCGTGGGTCCCGCCGAGCGAGGACTTGGCCTCCTCGCCGGCATCGTGCGCCTTGTGGCGGAACCTGTCGAAGATGCCCATGTCTCCTCCTCGGGGTGGTTACCGGGCTGTCCTCACTCTCACACCGCGCCGCACCGCCCGCATCCGCAGGCCGGACGGGCCCGGATCACCCCAGGGTGCCGATCCGGGCGCCGGTGTCCAGCAGACCGCTCAGCCGGACCTCGCCCGACCCCGCACCGGGAACGGCCAGCGTGCGGGCCGGTGCGCGGGTCTCGGGCAGGGTGAGCGCCCCCGTGGCCGAGACGCTCACCAGCCGGCGGCTGCCCGCCACCAGCAGGTACGACCTGCCGGACCTGCCCCGCCACCAGGTGGCGGCCAGCACGTTCTGGTCGAAGCGGCTGCAGGCCCTGGTCTCCGGCGCGCCGGCCGTGCGCAGCGGGGGCGGGGCGGCCCGTCGCGGGTCGGGCAGCAGGAGCGCGGTGGCCGCGGACCCACCGCCGTCCCAGCGGTCGCGGCGCACGCAGACCCAGGTCGCGGCGCCCTCGCCGTCCGGGAGCGGCTGGGTGGCGAAGGCCCAGGTGTTCAGGGCCCGGGTGCCCGGGCCGGCGTCGGCCGGGCCCACGCCGGGCAGGCCGCAGGAGGTGCGGGCCCAGGCGGCGAGCGCCTCCGGGCCGGTCGCCTCGCGCGGCGGGCGGGCCGGGGTGCCGTCCGGCGGCGGGGTGTAGGTCAGGTGGGCGGGCAGCAGGCCGCCGACGTCGGCCAGCAGGAAGGCGTGCTGCTCGGCCACCACCGGCGCGGAGCGCAGTTGCAGGACCGGCCGCCCGGTGCAGGAGCCGTCGGCGGCCGGCGCGGCGGGCGCGGTGACGGCCGGGGTGACGCCGTCGGGGTGCGGCACCGGCCGGGCGGCGGCGTCGGGGGCCCGCAGGTCGCGGGTGGCGGCCTCGTCGACCCAGGGGGCGAGCAGGAAGCGGGTGCCGGCGGGGGTGCGGGTGAGGGCCAGGGCGGCGGCCGTGGTCACGTCGGCGTCGTCGGCGCGGGCGAGGACCAGCTCGCGCTCCAGGCCCTCGGTGTAGCGGGCCAGCCGGCCCTCGCCGTACAGGACGACGACGGCGGCGGCACCCTCCGGCCGGCCCGCGTACAGCAGCTGCGTGCTGCCGGGCGGGCCGGCGGGGGTGCCCGGTTCGAGCGTGCGGCGGACCTGCGGAGCGGGGCCGGCCCAGGCGTCGACGGCGCGCTCCAGCAGGGCCCGGTCGGCGGTGAGGTCGCCGCGGGCCGGCCAGACGCCGAAGTCGAGCCGGGCGGTCTGCCGCCAGGCGTCGGTGGCCACCGGGCTCGGCGCCGGGGTACCGCGGCCGACCGGCCCGGCGCTCGCCCCGGCTGGAACGGGCGCCCCGGACGAGGCGAGCGCCAGCGGCACGCCGGCCCCGGCGGCGAGCAGCAGGGCGGCGGCGCCGGCCAGCAGCCGCCCCCGGGACCGGCGCCGGAGCAGGTCGGTGGGCTGGGCCCGGACGGCGCACGGGTCGAACTCGGGCGAGCGCTCCAGGTCGCGGCCGGCCGCGCGGTGCTCGGCGTGGATCCGCTCGGCCTCGGCCAGGGCCCGTCCGGGATCGGGCACCCCGGCCCGGGCCAGCAGGTCGGTGGCCCGCTCGGTGGTCAGCCCCTCCAGTACCCGCAGGGCGTAGCCGGCCCGGGTGTGCGGGGCGGCCCTGGTCAGCGCCTGGTCGAGGGCGAGGTCCTCGGGGCTGCCGGCGGCGGTGAACAGCCGCAGGCCCCAGAGCCGGGGCAGCGGCAGCGGCCGGCGCCGGGCGGGCCCGGCGAGGGCGCCGCGCAGCACCTGCAGCCGGACGGCCTCGTACGCGCGGCCCTGCGGCTGGGCGGTGGACCGGGCGGTGGACTGGGCGGTGGACTGGGCGGCGGGCGGCACGGTGGGCCGGGCGGTGGGCGGCCCGGCCCGGCGGGCCGAGCGCAGGGCCTGCTGGACGACGGTGTGCGCGGCGAGGATCCGGTGGTGGCGGTCGGTGCCGCCGGGGAGGACCAGGTAGGCGAGTCGGGCCAGCTCGCGGTAGCCGCCGACCAGCGCGGCCTCGTACTCCCTGAACCGGGCGCGGCGGGCGGCGCCCGGCAGGCGGCCCCCGGGCGGGCCGGCCGGGGTGCGCCGGGGTGGGCGCGCGGCGGCCCACGGTGGTTGCGGCACGCCGGACGGTTCGCGCGTTATCGGTGCCGCGGAGGCGGCGCTTTTCCGACCGGACATTCGGAGACTCCCCTGCAGTGCGCCGCGCTGGCGCGCGCCCGGAGATCCGGGTGGGCGCCGCCTGACCCACTGCCAAACGACCGGATCATGGGATCGTCACGATGTCCCACCGTCCCGGCGGGGCTCTCCGCCGGTCTCCCGCACCGGCTCCCCCGCCGTCCGGGCGGCGCGCCGGCCGGGCAGGGGGCAGGACTCGACCTCGCACGGCGGCCGTTTGACCCCGCCGGGCCCGGGCAGGCGGGGCGCATGGCCGCCAACAGTGGTACGGACGTCTCCCTGCGAGCACGGGGACGGCGATGGGGACGCAGCCCGGTGGTCCGGGCCGCCGGACGGACGGGCTTCGCCGCCCGCGGCGTCATCTACCTGCTGGTCGGAGTGCTGGCGGCACGGATCGCCCTCGGCAGCTCCGACGGCAAGGAGGCGGACCGCTCCGGCGCGGTGGCCGCCATCGGCGAGCAGCCGTTCGGCCGGGTGATGCTCTGGGCCCTGGCGGCCGGGTTCGCCGGGATGGCGATCTGGCGGCTCTCGGTCGCCGTCCTCGGCCGGGGCACCGGCGGGGACGGCCCGACCGGGCGGGCGGCCGACCTGGGCCGGGCCGCCTTCAACGGCTTCCTCTGCTTCGGCCTGGTGCAGTCGCTGCTGGCGGGCACCGGCGGGCCCCGCTCCAGCAACGAGTCCTCCAAGGAGTACACGGCGACGGTGCTGGGCTGGCCCGCCGGGCGGTGGCTGGTCGGCGCGGCCGGCCTCGCCGTGATCGTCACCGGCGTGGTGCTGGGCGTGCGCGCCGCACTGCGGAAGTTCGAGAAGAAGCTGGACACCGGCGCCATGGGCCCCCGGGTGCGCAAAGCCGTCGTCGCCCTCGGCGTGGTCGGCGGCGCGGTGCGCGGACTGGTGTTCGCCGGCGCCGGGGTGTTCGTCCTGCTGGCCGCGCTGGCCTTCGACCCGGCCCGGGCGAAGGGCCTGGACGAGACGCTGCGCTCGTTCACGGACACCGCGGCCGGGCCCGCACTGCTGGTCGCGGTGGGTGCGGGGCTGGCGCTGTACGGCTGCTTCTCGTTCTGCCAGGCCCGCTGGTACCGCCTGCGCTGAGCACCCGGCCTTCCGACCGGGTGCTCGGCGGCCGGCCGGGGTCAGCCGGTGACGCTCGCCGCGCCGGTCTCCAGGTGCCCGGAGAAGCGCTGCGACCAGCTGCTGTCCGAGCTCACCGTGACGGTGAAGTCGTACCAGCCGTTCTGGCCCGCCACGGCGTTGAAGAAGTCGCTGACGTTGCCGCCCGCGGGCACCTGGTACGTCCAGGTGCCGGTGCGGTAGTTGTTCGAGGTGATGGTGAACGTCACCGCGGACGTGGCGGAGTTGGCGAGCTTGAACCAGATCGCCAGCTTGCCGGAGCCCGCCTCGACGGCGTACGAGGCGGTGGCCGCCGCGTACTTGCCGGCCTTGGTGGCGTCGCCCTTGAAGCGGCGCAGGAACCGGTTGGGGCCCGTGACGCTCAGGTCGTAGGGGCCGTTGCCGAAGCCCGAACCGCAGTTGAAGAAGTCGCTCTGCTCGGTGCCCGCGTCCACCGTGTACTGCCACGGCCCGCCGCTGCGGTAGGCGTTGGCGTACGCGGCGAAGTGCGAGGCGCTGGTCGCGGCGGTGCCCGTGTTCGACATCTTCAGCCAGACCTTCATCACGCTGTTCGCGCCGAACTCCAGGTGGTCCAGGTTCGCGTTCGGCTGGTACGGCAGCGCACGGGCCGGGCGGGTGCCGCTCTCCTGCGCGGGCAGCGCGTTGGTGACCGGCGCCGGGTTGGGCAGCGGACCGCAGGCGGACAGGCCGATCACCGCGTCGGTGTTGGGCAGCGCCGGCATCCCGTACACCGGGTTCGCGAAGTCGAAGACGCCGGTGAGGTCGCCGGTGACCTTGCGGCGCCAGGCGCTGATGTTCGGGCAGGTGGCCGGCTTGCCGATGGCGGCCGTCCAGCGCTCCAGGAACCGCAGGACCGAGGTGTGGTCGAAGACCTCGGAGCTGACCCAGCCGCCGCGGCTCCACGGGGAGATGGCGATCATGGGGACGCGGAAGCCCAGGCCGATCGCGGTGTTGCTGTAGAACTCCCCGGCGGTGCCGGCCGGCGGCGAGGGCGGCGGGACGTGGTCGAAGAACCCGTCGTTCTCGTCGTAGTTGAGGATCAGGACGGTGGAGTTGAAGACGTTCGGGTCCGCGTTGAGCGCGTCCATCACCATGTGCACGAAGTGCGCGCCGTCGTTGGGCGTGGCGTAGGGGTGCTCGGAGGAGGCCTCGTCGGAGACCACCCAGGAGACCTGCGGCAGGGTGCCGTTCAGGACGTCCGCGCGGATCGCGGCGGCGATGTCGTCGGGCGTGCGGCCGGTCACCTTCGGGACGGAGCCCATGCCGCGGTCGTGCAGCGGGTTGCCGGCCGGGGCGTCGGTGAACTGCTTGAAGTAGGCGAGGGCGTTGTCGCCGAAGTTGTCGGCCGCGTTCTGGTAGACCTTCCAGCTGACCCCGGCGTTCTGCAGGGCCTCGGCGTAGGTCTGCCAGCGCAGGCCGGACTCGTCGCCGCCGTTGTAGGCGGGGCCGCCCGCGGTGCCGGCCGGGTCGATCGTGCCGCTCCAGTGGAAGGTGCGGTTGGGGCCGGTGGCGCTGAGGGTGGAACAGAAGTACGCGTCGCAGATCGTCCAGTTCTCGGCCAGCGCGAAGTGGAACGGGATGTCGGCGCGCTGCAGGTGGCCGAGGGTGCGGACGTTGCCCTTGGCGAGCACCCAGGAGTCCAGCTTGCCGCCGTTCCAGGCGGTGTGCTGGTCGTTCCAGGAGTGCGCGAGGTCGCCGTTGCACTGGGCCAGGCGCTCCGGGTCGGCGCCACCGGCCGGCTTGGTGGCGCTGAACGCCCACGGGTACTGCCGGCCGAGGCCGTTTGGCTGGTTGAAGACGCTGTAGCCGCCGGCGACCTGGATGGCGCTGCGGTCGGCGAAGCCGCGCACGCCGCGCAGCGTCCCGAAGTAGTGGTCGAAGCTGCGGTTCTCCTGCATCAGCACCACGATGTGCTGGGCGTCGGTGATCGTGCCGGTGCTCGCGAGACCCGCCGCCGAGGCGGGGGCGGCGGTGCCGACGGCGGCGCTGCCGGCCACCGCCGCCCCGGCCGCCGCGCTCGCCGACAGCGCCATGAACTTCCTACGACTCAGCTCGGACATCAGCCCGGCCCGTCCCTTCGCTAGCGATGTTGTATACACACGTCGTGCAACATCGGTCGCGGAGCATCCTCACGCAGGGCGCGCCGGGGAGACCAGAGTCGTGCATCATGATTGTCGGACTGTTCGCCCAACTGTCGGCGAGCGGACGGGAGATGAACGGCAGGGGCAGCGCACGTGGGGCCCGCGCACACACCCGGCACCGGCCCGGCGCGCCGCCCGCCGCTCAGCGGTCCTTGACCGTGATCCCCAGTGCCTGTGCGAACTGCGGCGCCAGCTCGAACAGCTGGGCACTGCTGATCAGCGCCCCGCGCAGCCCCTCGTGCCCGTCCGTGAGCCCCAGCCGAACGGCGCCGCGCAGGTCCGTCTTGCTCAGCTTCGCCCCGCGCAGCCGGACCTCCTCCAGCGTGGAGCCCGGGAAGGACACGCCCGTCAGCCTGGCGTCGCCGAAGTCGACGTCGCGCAGCACGCAGTCCTCGAAGACCACGTCGCGCAGCACCGCCGCCCGCAGGTTCACCGCCTCCAGCTTGCACTGCCGCAGCACCACCCGGCGCAGCGCCGACCCGTGCGCCGCGACCCCGGCCAGCACCCCGCCGAGCACCGAGGCGTCCTGCCACTCGCTCTCCGAGAGGTCGCACGCCACCCAGCGGCTGCCCTGCACCCACACCTCGTTGAACCGGGCCTGCCGCATCTTGACCCCGCTCATCGCGACCCCGGTGAACGCGCACTCCAGGAACGTCGCCCCGCCCGCCGCCTGGTCGGTGTACTCCCCGCCCTGGAACAGCACCGTGTCGTACCGCTCGTCCCGCCGCAGCGGCCCGACGTGCGGCCGGAGCAGGTGCCCGTACGGCAGGTCGTCGAGCTGGTCGGGTACGGACGACGCCATGGCGGGGCCTCACGATCGGGTCTGCGGTCCTGACCCCGGCATCCTCGCACGGGCCACCGACAGACCCCCGGCGCCCCGGCCCCGCGCCGGGGCGCACTCCCCGGGGTCGGGTGCGGCGCCCCCGCCGCGGGCCGGCCGCCGGCGTCTCAGGCGTCCCGGGCGTGCAGGGCCACCCCCACCGCGACCGTCGCCGCGGCGACCAGGCCGGCCGCGAGGACGCCGGATTCGCCGAGCAGGGTGCAGGCCAGGACGGCCGCGGCGGCGACCGGCAGCAGGGCCTGGGCGGCGCCGGTCTTCGTGTGGCGGGCGTGCAGCAGCCAGACGGTGGCGAGGTAGAGCGCGCCGGGGACGGTCACCGCGGCGGTGGCGGTGGTGGCGGAGATGTGGGCCTTGCCGACGGCGTGCTCGACCGCGACCTCCAGGCCGGCGCCGATCGCGGCGGCGGAGGCGAACACCAGGTAGTGGCCGTAGCCCCAGAGGAACCCCTGCCGGTTGGAGCGCAGGTGGTCCTCGATCGGGCGGGCGAAGTAGATCCACCAGGCGGCGAAGCAGAGCAGCAGGCCGCCGACCGCGATCGGCAGGACGCTGCCCAGCGCCTCGTGCTCGTCCACGGCGGCCTGGACGGCCACCGTCGCGGCGGCCACCGTCTCGCCGAGCACGATCAGCGTGAACAGGCCGTACCGTTCGGCGATGTGGTGCGGGTGCCAGGTGGTCTGGGTGCGCAGCTCCGCGTAGACGGGGACGGCGAGTTCGGCGAGGATCCCGAGCGGGACGACGTACGGGCGGGCGCTCTCGGGCAGGAGCAGCACCAGGACCCAGCCCGCCTGGACCAGGGTGATGCCGGCCGCGTAGCGCAGGGCGACCGTCCGGGCGGGGCCCTCCTCGCCGGCGGCGGCCCGCAGCCACTGGGTGACCATGGCGAGGCGCATCACCACGTAGCCGGTGACGGCGAGGGTGAGGTCCTGGTCCGCGAACATCCGCGGGACGCCGGCCGCCAGGATCAGGACGCCGGTGATCTGCACCAGGGTGGTGATCCGGTACGGGACGTCGTCGCAGTCGTAGGCGGACGCGAACCAGGTGAAGTTCATCCAGGCCCACCAGATCGCGAAGAACGCGAACAGGTAGCCGACCAGGGCGACCTGGAAGTGCGCGTCGGCGAGGTCGTGGGCGAGTTCGCGCCCGGCCTGGGCGACGGCGACCACGAAGCAGAGGTCGAAGAAGAGTTCCAGCGGCGTGGCGGAGCGGTGCGGCTCGTCCCGGCTGCGCGGCACCATCCGGCGGATCGGCCGGTCCTCGGGGTGGTGCGGGTGGATCGCTGCTGGTCGGCCGCTCATGGTCGCCTCCGGGAGGGTGGTGTCCCGGCGATCCTGGCAGCCTGGCGACCGGGGCGCACGCACCGGGGCGGCACGCCGTACGTGCCGGTTTCACCCGTTTTGCCGTACCGTCAGCCATAGTTGACGGTGCGGTGCGCGAACCGGGTGACAGCTCGGCCGGTTCCGGGCGCGCCCCGTGCGGCATGTCCGGTCCGTCCCTATCGCACGGCTAGATTCGTCCCCGGCTGGAATCAGGTGGAAGAACAACGAACATGGGCGCCCTGCGGGCAACGCGGAAGGTCAAGGCCGGTGGCGGGACGAGGGGGCGGCACACGCCGTTCCACCCTGTCCGCACCACCGGCCCCGTGATCACCGCGCTGCTCGTCAGCGCCCCACCCTCCCCCGTCCGGGTCGGCCCTACTTCTCCCAGCCGGTCAGCGTGAGGTCCTGGCTGGCCAGTCCGAACGCGCCGTCGTTGGCGAGACCCTTGCGGACCGCCACCACGGAGGGCCGCTGGTACAGCTCGACGGTGTGGCCGAGCTCCCAGATCCCGGCGTCCGCCTGGTTGTAGAGCTTGGCGGCCTCGACCGGGTCGACGGTGCCGGCGGCCTTCTTCAGCAGGGCGTCGATCTCGGGCGAGCCGAGCTTGGAGTAGTTGCCGAAGACGTTGTCGCCCTGCGGCAGCCGGAAGTTGGACAGGCTGCTGGAGAGCGGGAAGGAGTCGGTGTTGCGCCAGCTGGCGATGTCGAACTTGCCCTGGTTGACGTACTTGGCGAAGAAGTCGTTGCTCGGCACCTTGTCGATGTCGACCTTGACCCCGGCCGCCAGCCACATGGCCTGGGCGGCGGTGGCGAGGTCGACCTGGGCCTGCGTCGTCCCGTCGTTGAGGACCCAGTGCAGTTCCAGTGCCTGGCCGTCCTTGGTGCGCGGCCGGCCGGCGCCGTCCGCCTTCCAGCCGGCCTCGTCGAGCAGCTTCCCGGCCGCCGCGAGGTCGAACCTGCCCCACTCGCCGGAGTTGTCCTGGTAGCCGGCCTGGTTGGGCATGAAGATGTGGTTGCCGAGCAGCTTGAACTCCACCGGCACGCCGTTGTTGGCGATCTTGATGAGGGACTGCCGGTCCAGCGCCCTGCCGAGTGCCTGGCGGACCTTCCGGTCGGCCAGCGCGCCCCCGCCGCCGAAGGAGATGTGCACCTCGTCCCACGGGCTGGCCGAGCGGATCACGGCGTCCTTGGCGTCCTTGAGCTGGCCGTAGGCCGTGGCGGTGCCCGCCGCCGCGAAGTCGATCTCGTTGTTGAGGAACGCCTGGGTGGTGGCCGCCTGGGTCATCACCCGGTAGGTGACCTTCTCCAACTTGGGCTTCTGCCCCCACCAGTTGGGATCCGGTACGAGCTGGAGGGTCTGCGCGGTCTTGTCGGCCGTGCCGATCCGGAACGGGCCGGCGGTGATCGGGATCTTCTCGACCCAGCCCGTGTTGAAGGCTTCGGGGGTGGCGATGCCGGCCGCCGGGATCAGCGGGCGGAACAGGTTCTGCCAGTCCGAGTAGGGCTCCGCGAAGGTGACCTTGACCTCGGTCGGGTCGGCGCCCTGCTCGACCCCGGAGATCAGCTCGTAGCCGGAGGAGTTGGAGATGTTGTAGGCCGGGTCCTTGCCGCCGGCCGTCTGCCAGACGGCCTTGAAGTCGAGCGCGCTCAGCGGCTTGCCGTCGGACCACCTGGCCTTCGGGTTGAGCCGGTAGGTGATCACCTGCGGGGAGGTGGACGTCACCTTGGCGTCCACCAGGTAGTCGGCCACCGGCTGGAAGGTGCCGCCGGCGTCGACCCGGAACAGGTTCGGCTCCAGGGCTCGCATGATCTCGACGGCGTCCCCGTAGGTGCCGTCGACCTGGTACGGGTTCCACTGGGTGATCCACTGGTACAGCGGGTACCGGACCTCGCCGCCGTCCCTGACCTGCTCCGCCGGCCTGGGGTTGATGTCGTTGGCGCCCTGCGCGGGCGGATCGCTCCTGACCGCGCCGTCGGCCGACCCGCCGGAGCCCGAGCCGCACGCGGTGACCGTCAGGGCCACGGCGAGGGCGAGGCCGGCCGCCCGGGTGATCCGGCGGGCGGTGGTTCTTGCGTCCATGAGGGGTCTCCCCGGGAGTTTTCGACGAGTTGGGCGCCACCAGGTGTGGCGGCACTTGAGCGTGGGCAGCCAAGTCGGTGCCGGCCCGCCGAACGTAACAGCGGATCAGTTCCAGTACCAGAGGGTGATGTTCAGATCTGATCGAAACGAAACGGGCCGCAATGCTGCCGCAACACGGCGGCTGCGAGCCGGTGCAACACTCTGACCTGCCGCTTTCCCGACACGGGCACAGCGGATCTCGTCATGCCCCCGAACCGGCCCACCGGCCGCACTCGGGAGCCGCTGCACGCAACTGCTCCGACCACCCCCAGAGCGAAGGCAAACGACCATGTCCACCAGGTGCACGAACGACGTCCCCGCCCCCGGCGGCGGCTGATGCTCCGCTACCTGGCGAAGCGCCTGGGCTACTACGCGCTGCTGCTGGTCGCCGCCGTCTTCCTCTCCTACGCGCTCTCCTCGGGCGCCCTGCAGCCCCGCGCGTACTTCGAGTCGAAGGTGCCCAGGCCGGCCGCCGCCTCGGTCGACCGCCAGCTCACCGCGCTCAACATCAACGACCGCACGCCCGTGCTGGAACGCTTCGGCACCTGGGCGGGCGGCGTGCTGCTGCACGGCGACCTCGGCCGCACCATCCACGACACCCCGGTCAACGACGACTTCGGCCGCCGGGTCCGGGTCTCGCTGCGCCTGCTGCTGGTCGGCAGCCTGCTCGGCATGCTGCTCGGCGTGGCCGGCGGCGCCTGGAGCGCGGTGCGGCAGTACCGGATCTCCGACCGCGCACTGACCGTGGCCTCCTTCGTGCTGCTCTCCACCCCGGTCTTCCTGGTGGCGCTCCTCCTCAAGAACGGCGCCATCGCCGCCAAGGACATCGCCGGCCACGAGGTCGTCCCGTTCACCGGGTACGAGACCCCCGGCCTCACCGGCGGGCTCGGCGCGCACCTCGGCGACTGGGCCCTGCACCTGCTGCTGCCCACGCTCAGCCTGGCGCTCGGCGGCCTCGCCACCTACAGCCGCTACCAGCGCGGCACCATGCTGGACGTGCTCGGCTCCGACTACCTGCGCACCGCCGAGGCCAAGGGGCTGACCCGCGGTCGCGCGCTGCTCAAGCACGGTCTGCGGACGGCCGTCATCCCGATGTCGACGATGTTCGCCTACAGCTTCCTGGGCATCTTCACCGGCGCGGCCTTCACCGAGACCATCTTCGGCTGGCACGGCATGGGCGAGTGGTTCATCCAGTCGATCAACGAACAGGACGTCAACGCGGTCGTCGCGGTCAACCTGTTCGCGGCGGTGGTCGTGCTCGCCTCCGGCTTCCTCGCGGACACCCTGCACGCCGCCCTCGACCCGCGGGTGCGGCACTGATGACGGAGGCCCCGCGGACCATGACCGCCGTGATCGCACAGCCCGCACCCGCCGCACCGGACGACACCCCCGCCCCGACCGGGCGCGGCCGGCTGGTGCTCGGAAGGCTGCTCGCCGCCCGCTGGGCGGTGGCCGGCGCGGTGACCGTCCTGCTGCTGTTCGTACTGGCCTTCGCCGGGCCGCACCTGATCCCGTGGGACTACGCCACGCCGGACTACACCGCCCTGCGCCGCCCTCCGTCGGCCGAGCACTGGTTCGGGACGAACGGGATCGGCCAGGACGTCTTCGCGCAGACCCTGCGCGGGCTGCAGAAGTCCCTGGTGATCGGCCTGCTGGTGGCCCTCTTCTCCACCGCGCTCGCCGCCCTGGTCGGCTCCTGCGCGGGGTACTTCGGCGGCTGGACGGACCGGCTGCTGATGTTCCTCGTCGACCTGATGCTGGTGCTGCCGAGCTTCCTGGTGATCACCATCGTCTCGCCGAAACTGCGCGGCGCCGGCTGGATCGCCTTCGTGGCCCTGCTGGCCCTGTTCAACTGGATGATCACCGCCCGGGTGATCCGCTCGATGACCATCTCGCTCAAGGCCCGCGAGTTCGTCCGCGCCGCGCGGTTCATGGGCGTACGGCCGCTGCGGATCATCCTGCGGCACATCCTGCCGAACGTCGCGTCCTTCCTGATCATCGACGCCACCATCGCGGTCGGCGGCGCCGTGATGAGCGAGACCGCCCTGTCGTACTTCGGGTTCGGCGTCCGCGCCCCGGACGTCTCGCTGGGCACCCTGCTCGCCGCCGGCACCTCGGAGGCCCCGGTGTTCCCGTGGCTGTTCTACTTCGCGGCCGGCCTGCTGGTGCTGTTCGTGCTCGCCGTCAACCTGATCGGGGACGGGCTCCGCGACGCCCTCGACCCCACCTCGGAGGCCGGCCGCCCCGTCCGCCGCCCGGCCGCGCGCCGCCGTACCCGCCAGAACCGGAGCAGCAGTTGAGCACCGCCGTCGACACCGACCTCCTCACCGTCCGCGACCTGCGGGTCGACTTCGCCGGTCCGCGCGGCCGCCCGCCCGTCCCCGCCGTGCGCGGCGTGGACCTCACCGTGCGGCGCGGCGAGACGCTGGGCATCGTGGGCGAGTCCGGCTCCGGCAAGTCGGTCACCGCGCTCGCGGTGCTCGGTCTGCTGCCGGGCACCGCCGCCGTCCGCGGCTCGGTGCGCCTGGACGGCCGCGAGCTGGTCGGCCTCCCGCCCCGGGAGCTGGCCGCGATCCGGGGCCGCCGGGTCGCGATGGTCTTCCAGGACCCGCTCTCCGCCTTCACCCCCGTCTACCGGATCGGCGACCAGATCGTCGAAGCCCTGCGGATCCACCGGCCGCTCGACCGCGCGGCCGCCCGCCGGCGCGCGGCCGAACTCCTCGACCTGGTCGGGATCCCCGACCCCGCGCGGGCACTGGACGGCTTCCCGCACCAGTTCTCCGGCGGCATGCGCCAGCGCGCGATGATCGCCATGGCCGTCGCCAACGAACCGGACATCCTGCTCGCCGACGAGCCGACCACCGCCCTGGACGTCACCATCCAGGCCCAGGTGCTGGACGTGCTGCGCACCGCCCGGCGGGAGACCGGCGCCGCACTCGTCCTGGTCAGCCACGACCTCGGGGTGATCGCCGGGATGGCCGACCGGGTCGCCGTGATGTACGCGGGCCGGGTGGTCGAGACGGCCGGGGTCGACGAGCTCTTCGCCCGGCCCCGGCACCCGTACACGCTCGGGCTGATCGGCGCCGTCCCCCGGTTGGACGCCCGCGGCGGGCCGCTGGTGCCGATACCCGGTGTGCCCGCCCCGATGGCCGACCTGCCGGCCGGCTGCCCGTTCGCCGCCCGGTGCCCGCTGGCCGAGGACCGCTGCCGCACCGCCGAACCCCCGCTGGCGAGCGGGCCGGTACCGGTCGCCGCACCCCGAACCGAAGCGCCCGCCGGCGCCGACAGCGACGAGCGACGAGCGACCGGGGAACGAGGGAGCGCCGGGTCGCGGGGCCCGGAGGCGAGCGGGCGCACGCCGCACGCACACCTGGCGGCCTGCTTCCGGGCGGACGAACCGGTGCTGCGCGGGGCCGCCCCCGCCGAGATCTACCCGGTGCCGGTCGTCGCCGCCGCTCCGCCCGCCGGCCCCCGGGCGGAGCGCGGGCACGTCCTCCGGGTCACCGGCCTGACCAGGACCTTCCCGGTGTTCAAGGGCGGGGTGCTGCGGCGCAGGGCCGGCGAGGTGTACGCCGTGGACGGGGTCGAGCTGGACATCCGGGCGGGCGAGACGCTGGGTCTGGTCGGCGAGTCCGGCGCGGGCAAGTCGACCGCCCTGTTCGAACTGCTCAACCTGGCGGCGCCGCAGTCCGGCCGGATCGAGGTGCTCGGCCAGGACACCGCCCACCTCTCCCGGGCCGCCGCGCACCGGCTCCGCGCCGAGCTGCAGATCGTCTTCCAGGACCCGATGGCCAGCCTCGACCCCCGGCTGCCGGTCGGCGACATCCTGGCCGAGCCGCTGCGCGCCCAGCGTGCCCCGCGGGAGCTGATCGCCCGGCGGATCCCGGAGCTGCTGCGCCTGGTCGGGCTCGACCCCGCGCACGCCGACCGCTATCCGCACCAGTTCTCCGGCGGGCAGCGCCAGCGCGTCTCGATCGCCCGCGCGCTGGCCGTGGAGCCGAGGCTGCTGGTCCTGGACGAACCCGTGTCGGCCCTGGACGTCTCCATCCAGGCCGGCGTGCTCAACCTGCTCCAGCGGCTGAAGGCCGAGCTGGGACTCTCCTACCTGTTCGTCTCGCACGACCTCTCGGTGATCCGCCATCTCGCCGACCGGGTCAGCGTGATGTACCTGGGCCGCACCGTCGAGCAGGGCGAGGTCTCCGCGGTGTTCGACCGGCCCCGGCATCCGTACACCCGCGCCCTGCTGTCCGCCGTCCCGCTGCCCGACCCGGCCGCCGAGCGCGCCCGGGCCAGGATCCTGCTGGCCGGCGACCCGCCCTCCCCCGCCGAACGTCTCGCCGGCTGCCGGTTCCGGACCCGCTGCCCGGTGTACGCCGGCCTCGCCGAGGGCCTGCGGACGGCCTGCGAGCAGGACGCTCCGCCGCTGGCCGAGGCCGCACCCGGCGTCGACCACGCGGCCGCCTGCCACCACCCCGGGACGCACTGACCCGCTCCCGACCCGCGCCCCACCCCTCGCCCCGACCCGCCGAACCGGGTCACCCGTACGCCCCGCCCGGCAGGCCGGACCGACGGGCCATCAGTAGCTTCCGAAGCAGTCGCCCACGTCTGCAGGAGGTAGCCGGTGGCCGTGACCGAACCGGCGGACGCCCCCGCGCAGGAGCGTCCGCCCGACCCCCCGCCCGGCCGGTCCGTCACCGTCCGGGCGTCACTGGTGGCCACCGGAGCGACCCTGCTCCTCCTGGTGGCCGTCGTGCTGGGCAGCCGGGGCCTGCGGAACTTCGACTCGGCGCTCGTCCCCTACACGGTGGCGACGCTCTTCCTCACCTTCGGCGTCGCCTACCGCTACACCGTCTGGGTGTCCGCGCCGGCCGCCCGCCGGCTCTTCCGGCAGGGCTGGCGAGCGGCCCTGTCCTGGGACAACCTCCGCTCCGCGCCGACCGCCCTGCCCCGGATGGCCGCGACCTACCTGGGGTTCCAGAAGTTCCTCGGCGCCCGCTCGCACGCCCGCTGGGCGGCCCACCAGCTGATGTTCTGGGGCTGCCTGCTGGCCGCCGCGATCACCTTCCCGCTCACCTGGGGCTGGTTCACCTTCACCGCCTCCAGTGCCACCGGCCCGGGCTACCAGATGCGGCTCTGGGGCTACGAGGTGCTGGGCTTCGACTCGGCGAGCGTCGTCGGCTGGGCCCTGTACCACGGGCTCGACCTGGCGGCCGTACTGGTGATCGCGGGCGCCGGCTACTTCCTCTGGCGGCGCTTCCGGGACCGCGGCGCGATCACCGGCCAGCGCTTCGGCTACGACTTCGTCCCGCTGATCGCACTGCTCACCATCTCGGTGACGGGCCTGCTGCTGACCTTCTCCGAGATCGCCCTGGACGGCGGCGGGTACGAGTTCCTGTCCGTCCTGCACATGGCCTCGGTGGTGCTGACCCTGGTCTACCTGCCGTTCGGCAAGTTCTTCCACATCGTGCAGCGCCCGGCCGCCGTCGGGATGCAGCTGTTCAAGTACACCGCCCGACGGGCCGCCGGCCATCCGGTGTTCGACTGCCGCCGGTGCGGCGAGCCGGTCGACACCGCGCCGTACGTCGAGAACCTCCGCGCCACCATGCGGGACCTGCGGCTCGGCTTCGACCAGTGGGCCGAGTACTGCCCGCGCTGCAAGCGGGTGCTGCGCGGCAGCGCCTACCTCTCCGACGTGAAACGGGGCTACAAGTGAAGCGGGGTCACAAGTGACGGCCGAGTCCGTGCCGCTGGATCCGTCCGTCGCCCCGCGCGGCACCCGGAACTTCCGGGACGCGGGCGGCCTGCCCGCCTCCGGCTGGCGGGCCGACCAGGCCGAGGAGACCCTCGTCCCCACCCACTGCTGCTTCTGCGGCGTGCAGTGCGGGATGTACCTGCGGGTGAACGCCGCCGGCAAGGTCTTCGGCGTGGAGCCGCGCAACCACGACATCAACCGGATGCGGCTGTGCCCCAAGGGCATCAACGCCTACCAGCAGGTCAACCACCCGGACCGGCTGACCGCCCCGCTGCTGCGCCGCTCGCGCGAGGAGCCGTTCCGCGAGGTCGGCTGGGAGGAGGCGCTCGACTTCACCGTCGAGGAGATCCGGCGGATCCAGCGCGAGCACGGGGTGGACGCCTTCGGGCTGCTCGGCGGCGCCAGCCTGTTCTCCGAGAAGACGTACCTGGTGGGCAAGTTCGCCCGGGTCGCGCTGAAGACCCGGCACGTGGACTACAACGGGCGGCTGTGCATGGTGAGCGCCGCCGGGGCCAACAAGCTCGCCTTCGGCATCGACCGGGCGGCCAACCCGTTCGCGGACATCCTGCAGACCGACTGCCTGCTGATCGCCGGCTCCAACGTCGGCGAGTGCTTCCCGGTGATGACCCAGTACGTGTGGGGCGCGCGCGACCGCGGCGCGCAGCTGATCGTGGTCGACCCGCGCGAGACGGCGATCGCCCGCACCGCGGACGTGCACGTGGCGCTGAAGTCCGGCACCGACTCGGCGTTCTTCAACGCCGTGCTGCACGTGATCGTGCAGGACGGTCTCACCGACGAGGCCTTCCTGGCCGCGCACACCACCGGCTGGGCCGAACTGAAGGCCAAGGTCGCCGAGTACCCGCCGGAGCGGGCCGCCGCGATCTGCGGCATCCCCGCCGAGCAGGTCGTCCGGGTGGCCCGGCTGTTCGGGACGGCCGAGCGGGCGATGGCCTGGCACGCGCGCGGGATCGAGCACCACACCCAGGGCGTGGAGAACTGCCTGTCCGTCATCAACCTGTGCACGGCGACCGGGAACCTGGGCCGGCCGGGCGCCGGCTACGGCACCATCACCGGGCAGGGCAACGGGCAGGGCGGCCGCGAGCACGGCCAGAAGTCCGACCTGCTGCCCGGCGGCCGCTCCATCAACGACCCGGCCCACCGCCGGCAGATCGCCGCGATCTGGGGCATCGAGGAGGCCGAACTCCCGCAGGCCGGCACCTCGATGATGGAGATGGTCTGGCAGATGCAGCGCGGCGAGATCCGCGGCCTGATCGGCATCTGCAACAACCCCTTCGTCTCGCTGCCCAACTACGCGGTGGTGAAGGACGGCTACGACCGGCTGGAGTTCCACGCCCAGTTCGACTTCTTCCTCTCCGAGACCTCCGCCAACGCCCACGTGGTGTTCCCGGTGACCACCTGGGCGGAGGACGAGGGCGTGATGGCCAACGCCGAGGCCCGGGTGGTCAAGCACAACAAGGCGCAGGAGCCGCCCGGCGGCGTGCGCACCGACACCTGGGTGATGTGCGAACTCGCCCGGCGGCTCGGGCAGGGCGACAAGTTCGCCTTCCCCGGTTCGCGTGAGGTCTTCGAGGAGCTGCGCCGGGCCTCGGCCGGCACGGTGATCGACTACTCGGGCATCACCTACGAGCGGCTGGAGGAGACCGGCGGCATCGCCTGGCCCTGCCCGGACACCGCGCACCCCGGCACCCCCCGGCTGTTCGAGGACGGGCGCACCTACCACCCGGACGGCAGGGTGCACCTCCAGGTGGTCGAGTGGCACCCGCCCGCCGACCCGTACGACGACGAGTACCCGATGACGCTGACCACCGGCCGGACGGTCGCGCACTTCCTGTCCGGCAACCAGACCCGGCGGCTCGGCGCGCTGGTCGAGCAGACCCCGCGGCCCTGGGTGGAGGTCCACCCCTCGCACGGGTTCCGCACCGGCGACCCGGTGCGGGTGGTGACCCGGCGCGGCGCGTCCGTGCTGCCGGCCCTGGTCACCGAGGCGATCCGGGCCGACCACGTCTTCGTGCCCTACCACTGGCCCTCGCCGGTGGCGGCGAACGCGCTGACCATCGACGCCCTGGACCCGCGCTCCAAGATCCCCGAGTACAAGGTGTGCGCGGTACGGATCGAGCGCGCGGAGCGGCTCGACCCCGTCCCCGCGCCGCCGATGCCACCCGGCCGGGAGGCCTACCCGCAGGCGCAGGCCTCCCGCACCGACCCGCTGCCGCCGACCGCCCCGCAGGGCCGCGGCACCGCCGAGAGGGGCTGACCGGCATGCTCGGACGAACGATCTTCATCGACCCCGGCCGCTGCATCGGCTGCCAGGCCTGCGTCTCGGCCTGCCGGGAGTGCGACTCGCACCGCGGCAAGTCGATGATCCACCTCGACTATCCGGACGAGGGGCACTCGGTCGCCTCGCTGCCGACCGTCTGCATGCACTGCGAGGACCCGGTCGCGCCGTGCGCCGAGGTCTGCCCGGCGGACGCCATCCTGATCACCGCCGACGGCGTCGTCCAGGAGGCCGACCCGACCCGCTGCATCGGCTGCGCCAACTGCGTCAACGCCTGCCCGTTCGGCGTACCGAAGATCGACCTCGACGCCAAGCTGCAGATGAAGTGCAACCTCTGCTACGACCGCACCTCCTACGGCCTGGCCCCGATGTGCGCCACCGTCTGCCCGACCGGCGCGCTCTTCTACGGCACGCTGGAGGAGCTCCAGGCCGAGCGGCCCGGGGTCGACGTCTCGACGATGTTCGCCTTCGGGGACGTCACGGTGAGTACCGGCGTCGCCATGGTCGTACCGGCCGAGCGGCGGGCCGAACCGCTCCCCGGCGGGCTGCCGGCCGGGGGGACGCCGGGCGGGTCCGGGCCGGGCGGGCGCACACCGGACGGGCCGGGCAGCGGGCCGCTGCTGCGCGTGATCGAGGTCAACGGGCGGCCCACGCCCGGGACGGGAGCCCCCGCATGAGCCGACCGACGCCCGAGGAGGAGGCCCTGGTCGACCGGATCAGCGCCGACTCCCTCACCTCCCGCCGGGACTACCTGCGGATCGTCGCCACCGTCTCCGGCGGGCTCGCGGTCGGCTCGACCCTGGTCTCCGCCGGTGTCCTGCACCGGCACGGGGACGGCACGGCGGCCCCGCTCAAGGTCGCCGACCGGCTGGCCCGGGGTGAGGCCGTCACCTTCGACTACCCCGGCGAGGACGACCGGGCGATGGCCGTCCGGCTGGCCGACGGCACCCTGGTCGGCTACTCCACCGTCTGCACCCACCTGGCCTGCGGCGTGCTCCGGCGGGACGACCACGCGGAGCGGGAGGGGCTCTACTGCCCCTGCCACGAGGGGGTGTTCGACGTCCGGACCGGCGAGGTCACCTCGGGGCCGCCACCGCGCCCGCTGCCCAAGGTGCTGATGGTGGAGGACGAACAGGGCGCGGTCTGGGCGGTCGGCACCGCGCGCTCGGGCGAGAGCGAGGAGGCCGGACTCTGTCGCGGCCTGCGCGAACGCAGCCCGGCGCTCGCCGCCCGGGCCGGCTGCGGAGGGTCGCGGTGAGCCGGCCGCCCGGGCGCACGCCGGACGAGCACGCGCCCGGCGAGCACGTCCCGGGCGAGTACGTCCCGGCCGGCTACACCCCGGGCAGCGCGGACCCCCGGCTCAACCGGCCGGTGCCCGAGCGCTACCCGCAGATCCGCGCCACCAGCGGCTACGCCGACCCGCGGGTCCGCCGTACCGGCCCGGGCCCGGGAGCCGGCACCGAGCAGGAGCCGGAACGCTCCGCCATGCTGACCGCCCGGCTGGTGGTGGCGATGACCGTGGTGACCGGCCAGTTGTGGGCCCTGACCGTGGCCACCAACGCCTGGATGGAGGGCCGCACCGCCGCCGCCTGGTGGTGTACCGGCTTCTCGGCGGCCTCCTTCCTGTTCGTGCTGCTCGCCTGGCGGATCGGCCCGCGCGACCGCTGAGCCGGCCGGCGGGCAGGCCCCGCCGGCTACCCGCTGTGACGGACCGGTGGCGATTCGGCGGATCCGCTCACCAGCGTGTAATGTCTTCCGCGTCAGACAGGCGCCGCTAGCTCAGTTGGTTAGAGCAGCTGACTCTTAATCAGCGGGTCCGGGGTTCGAGTCCCTGGCGGCGCACAGACACCCGAGAGGCCCTTCGCGAGAGCGAAGGGCCTCTCGGCGTTCCCGGGCGCCGGCGATGACTGCCCGCCACCCGCTCAGGCGCAGTCCAGCACGGCCCTGGCCACCGAGTCGGGGCGGTCGAACATCAGCAGGTGCCCGGCGGGGGCCGCGGTGCGGAACTCGCCGCCGAGCAGGCCCGCCAGCGCGCGCTGCCGGGCCAGCCGGCGGTGCGTACGGGGGTCGTCGCGGCCGTCGTCCGCGGCCAGCACGGTGACCGGCGCGTCGGGCAGCGGGGCCAGCACGCGCAGCTCGGCCAGTTCGGCGGCGACGTCCAGGTAGGCGCTGTTCTCCCGGAGCAGGGCCCGCAGCGCGCGGCCGGTCCGGTAGCTGCGCCGGACCAGCTCGACCGGGGCGAGGTCCTCGCCGCAGACGGTGTTGGCCCGGGCGACCAGCCGCCGGGCGGCCGGGCCCAGCAGGTAGGGGCCCGCCACGGCGGTGGCGCCGGCGGCCAGGCCCCGGGCGGCGAGGTCCCGCAGCTCGGGGGCGGGCAGCGGCTCCGGGTCCGGTTCGAAGCTGCCGTCCAGCAGGACCAGGCCCGCGGTGCGGGCCGGGTACAGCCGGGCGAAGGCCTCGACGTGGAAGGCGGCGAGCGAGTGGCCGGCCACGGTGCAGGCGCCCGGCAGGCCGAGCGCGTCCAGCACCCCGAGGATCCGCCGGGCCTCGCCGGCGGCGGTCGGCGGGTCCGGCGCGGGCGCGCTCAGGCCGAAGCCGGGGCGGTCGAAGCGGACCACCGTGCGGTACGGGGTGAGCAGCGGCACCACGAGGTCCCAGTCGAACCAGCTGCTGCCGAGCCCGCCACTGAGCAGGCAGACCGGCCCGGCGCCCTCGCGGCGGACGTGCAGCGGCCGACCGTCGACGCGGACGAACCGCTCCGTCATGACTGCCCGCCCTCCCCGGTGCCGATTGCTCCCGTCCGACGGCCGTCGAGCGGGTACGTATCCACCCTAGCCACCACGGACCGGACGTCGCCGGTCGGGCGCGGGCGGGCGTTTCGTGGTGACCGCGCGGAGCGTGTATTGTTCTCGGGGTCAGACAGGCGCCGCTAGCTCAGTTGGTTAGAGCAGCTGACTCTTAATCAGCGGGTCCGGGGTTCGAGTCCCTGGCGGCGCACAGACACCCGAGAGGCCCTTCGCGAGAGCGAAGGGCCTCTCGGCGTTTCCCGGGCCGAGGGCGCGCACCGCCCCCGCCGGACGTGAGAGGCGCCACATCACCCAAAAACAGGACAAAGGTCCCTAACCTTTTCGGCGACCACCTGTGCAGGCTGGCACGATCCGCCCGCAGGAAAGGCCGCTGCTTTGCCACGTACCGCCCGGAGTGAGCGCAGCGCGCCGTCCAGCAAGACCCGCTCCCCGCGGCGCCCCCGGCGCACCGGTCCGCGGCGGCTGATCCCCGGCTGGCGGGCCGCCCTGGCGGGGCTGGTCGTCTCGCTGCTGCTCGGGATCGGGGCGTTCGTCCTCGGCGTCGTGCTGGTGCAGGTGCCCGACGCGCACGCGGCGGCGACCGCGCAGAGCAACACCTGGCTGTACCAGGACGGCTCGGTGATCGCCCGGACCGGCGAGACCAACCGGCAGAACGTCACCCTGGACCGGGTCTCCCCCGCCGCGCAGCACGCCGCGCTGGCCGCCGAGGACCGGAACTTCTACCACGAGGGCGCCGTCAACGTGCCCGGCCTGGTCCGCGCCGCGCTCAAGACCGCGAAGGGCGAGGGCACCCAGGGCGGCTCCACCATCACCCAGCAGTACGTGAAGAACACCTACCTGAGCCAGCAGCAGAGCATCGGCCGCAAGGTGAAGGAGCTGTTCATCGCGCTCAAGGTGGACGCCACCGAGACCAAGGACGACGTCCTGGCGGGCTACCTGAACACCTCGTACTACGGGCGCGGCGCGTACGGCATCCAGGCCGGCGCCCAGGCCTACTTCGGCGTCGACGCGGCCGCGCTGACCCCGGCCCAGGGCGCCTACCTCGCGGCGGTGCTCAACGCCCCGAGCGCGTACGACGTCTCCACCGCGACGGCGACCGGCAAGCAGAACGCGATGAACCGGTGGAACTACGTGCTGGACGGGATGGTCAAGGAGAACTGGCTCTCCGCCGAGGAGCGCGCCGCGGTGACCTTCCCCGAGGTCAGGAAGCCGCAGGCCGCGCCCGGGCTCTCCGGCCAGGCCGGCTACCTGGTGAACGCGGCCGAGGACTACCTCGTCTCGCACCAGATCCTCGGTGAGGCCGCGCTGGCCAAGGGCGGCTACACGATCAAGCTGACCGTCGACCCCGCGCGCGAGCAGGACCTGCAGAACGCCGTCCGCAGCCAGCTCACCGCCGACCTCAAGCCGGACACCCGCGCCAAGGACGCCGCCGCCCAGGCGGGCGCGGCCTCGGTCGACCCGAAGACCGGCGCGGTGCTCGCCCTGTACGGCGGCAGCGACTACACCGAGCACTTCGTCGACAACTCCGCCCGGCGCGACTACCAGGCCGGTTCCACCTTCAAGGCGATCGCGCTGGCCGCCGCCCTGGAGAGCGACGCCCGGACGCAGTCCGGGCAGACGATCGGCCCGCGCACCGTCTACGACGGCACCAGCGGCCGCAAGGTCCGCGGCGGCACCGGCACGCCGTACGCACCGCCGAACGAGGGCGGCAAGGACTACGGTCAGGTCACCCTGCAGCAGGCCACCGACTGGTCGGTGAACTCGGTGTTCGCCCAGCTGGCCCAGGACACCGGGCTGGACAGGGTCCGGGACACCGCCGTGGCGCTCGGCCTGCCCGCCGGCACCCCCGGGCTCGCCGCGCAGCCGTCCCTGCCGCTGGGCGTCGCCACCCCGAGCGTGCTGGACATGGCCGGGGTGTACGCCACCCTGGACAACGGCGGGCGCCGGATCACGCCGTGGCTGGTGACGTCGGTCGAGCACGAGGGGCAGCCGGTCGCGCTGCCCGCCCCGCAGGTCACCCAGGCGGTCGGCGAGCAGACCGCGAACCGGGTCACCGCGATGCTCCGGGGCGTGGTGGACGACCCGGGCGGCACCGGGTTCCGGGCGCAGGCGCTCGGCCGGCCGGCCGCCGGCAAGACCGGGACCACCGACGACCAGAAGTCGGTGTGGTTCGTCGGCTACACCCCGGAGCTGGTCACCGCGGTCGCCCTGTTCGGCCAGGACCCGGCCACCGGCGCACAGGTCAGCCTGAGCGGCACCGGCGGGCTGGACGGCGCGGCCGGCGGGATGTACCCCGCCCAGATCTGGACGGCCTACATGAAGGCCGCGCTGAAGGGGAAGCCCGTGACGAGCTTCCCGGCCGCCGCGGGTACGGCCGACGGGGGCGCCGGCCGCGGGGCCACGAGCGCGCCGACGGCGAGCACGCCGCCCTCGCCGACGCCTTCCGCGCCGGCGGCCGGCGGCGCGGCGAGCCCGGGCGCCACCGACCCGACCGGTGGGGGGACGACCGGCTCCGGCGGCTCGTCCGGGTACGGCGGTCGAGGCAACGGCACCGGCAACCGCCCCGACGCGAGCGCCTCGGCCGGCCCCTCCGGTACCGCGCCGGCGGCCACCCCCCGGCCGAGCCGGGCACCCGCCACCGACCCCGCCAAGGCCTCGCCGCCGGCGGTCGACCCGGCGCGGCCGGCCGGCGCGGGCGCCGACGCGGCCGTGGCCGGCGGCGGTTAGGCACCGCCGGCCGCCGCCCGCGCCGGTCGGGTACGACCCGCCCCGGCGGGCGGCCGCCCGGCCGCCGTCGCGTGAGGAGCAAAACTTCCAGTGGCGCCTTACCGAACCGGGCGCTCGGCTGACAGAATGCCCCGATGCACAGCTCTCAGCCCCTCACCCGCAGCGCGTCGGGCCGATCCCTCGGCCTGACTCTCGCGCTGGTCTCGGCCTGCGCCTTCGGCGGCTCCGGCACCGCCGCCAAACCCCTCATCGAGGCCGGACTGTCGCCGCTGCACGTGGTCTGGCTGCGGGTGACCGGAGCGGCCGTCGTGCTGCTCCCGCTGGCCTACCGGCACCGGGCCGCCGTCCTGCGCCGGCCGGGGCTGCTGATCGGCTTCGGACTGCTCGCGGTGGCCGGCGTGCAGGCCTGCTACTTCGCGGCGATATCCCGGATCCCGGTCGGGGTCGCCCTGCTGATCGAGTACCTCGGGCCGCCGCTGCTGCTCGGCTACGTCAGGTTCGTCCAGCGCCGGCCGGTCAGCCGCGGCGCGGCGATCGGCGCCGGCGTCGCGGTGGCCGGCCTGGCCTGCGTGGTCGAGGTGTGGAACGGGCTGAGCTTCGACGCCCTCGGCGTGCTCTTCGCCCTCGGCGCGGCCTGCTGCCAGGTCGGCTACTTCGTGCTGGCCGACGCGGGCAGCCGGGGCGACCGCCCGGTCGACCCGATCGCCGTCAGCGCGTACGGGCTGCTGATCGGCGCCGTCGTCCTCACCGGCGTCACCCGGCCCTGGCAGGCCGACTGGGGCGTCCTCGGCGGGGACGTCCGGATGAACGGGTACGCACTGCCCGCGCTGGTCCCGGCGGCCTGGATGATCCTGGTGGCGACCGTGCTGGCCTATCTGACCGGGGTCGTCGCCGTCCGGCACCTGTCGCCGCCGGTCGCGGGCGTGGTGGCCAACCTGGAGGCCGTCGTCGCCACCGTGCTGGCCTGGGTGCTGCTCGGCGAGCACCTCGGCGCGCCGCAGCTCGCCGGCGGCCTGCTGGTGCTCGCGGGGGCGTTCGCCGCACAGACCAGCAAGGGCGGCGGGGGGAAGGACGGCCGCGGCGGGGCCGTCGAGCCGGCCGGCGGGATCGGGACGGTGGACACGGCCGTGGACGCCGCCGCGCGCGAAGCGGCGGCGGGGGCCGCCGGCGACGGCTCGGGCGGGGCGGCCGAGCGGGCCGGGACGGTCCGGGCGTAGCGCGCACGCGGCGGGTGCGCGGCGGGCCCCCGCCGCGCACCCGCCGCCGCACTGCTCAGTGGCCGGAGCGGCCGGTCAGTGGCCGGACCAGCCGAACCAGTCGAGGTGGCCGAGCGGCCACACCACGGCCGAGACCGGGCCGACGACGTTGCCGACCGGCACCGCGCCGCCGCCCTTGTCCTGCTGGTGGTACCGGGAGTCGGCGGAGTCGCTGCGGTGGTCGCCCTCGACCCAGACGTGGCCCTCCGGGACGGTCACCGGGCCGAAGTCCAGCCCCGCGCAGGAGTCGTCCCCGGCGAAGAGGTACGGCTCACTGACCGGGGCGCCGTTCACCTTCAGCGTGGTGCCGGAGCACTGCACGGTCTGTCCGGCGGTCGCGATCACGCGCTTGACCAGGTAGTTGTCATCCTTCGGCGGCACCAGGCCGACGAAGGAGAGGACGTCGCCGACCGCGCCGACGACGGGGTTGCCGCCACTGGTGGCGTGGGCCGGGAGCCAGTCACCCGGGTCCTTGAACACCACCGGCTCGCCCTGCTTCGGCTCCCAGCCGAGCAGCGGCGAGAGCTTGTTGACCCCCACCCGGTCGCCGATCCGCAGGGTGTTCTCCATCGACCCCGAGGGGATGGTGAACACCTGGAACAGGCAGGTCTTGATCAGCAGGGCCACCAGCAGGCCGACCACGACCATGGCCGGGATCTCGGCCCACCACGGCCAGCGGCGGCGACGCCCGACCCGGCCGGCGGCGCGGCGGCCCCGGCGCGGACGGCCTCCGGGAGCGGCCCGGCGGCGGTCGGCCCGGCGCGGGCCGGTCAGCTCCGTCGTCATCGGGTACACCCCCGGGTCGCGGCTATCAGGCCGGGCCGGCCCTCCCGGCCGGCGCGGTGCGCGCCCCCGGCCGCCCGGGGCGCCGCCGGCCGATCGGCGCCGTGCCGCTCCCGGGGCTCCCGCCGCCACTGTGCCATCGCCGAAGCCATCGCGAACCGCCTCTCCGGACCACTGCCGTCCGCCCGCGCCCTGACTGCGCGGGGGGCCGCGATCCACCGGATCAGCCGATCCAGGAATACAGCACGCTAACGCCAATCATCAGGCGCCACGAAATCAGACATTTAGCAGCAGCCGACACGGCCGCGCCGGGCCGGGGCACGGACGGGCGGCCAGCGGACGGACGCCCAGTGGACGGGCGGACGGGCACCGGGCCGGACGGGGGCGGGGCCGGGCCCGAGCGCCGGCGCAGGTCCGGGCCCGAGCACGGGCCCGACCTCAGGCGCAGGCCCGGGTGCAGGCCCGGCCTCAGGCCCGGGCGATGGCCTCGTGGTGCCGGATCACCTCGGCGATGATGAACGTGAGGAACTTCTCCGCGAAGACCGGGTCCAGGTGGGCCCCGGCCGCCAGCTCGCGCAGGCGCTTGATCTGGTCGCGCTCCCTGGCGGGGTCGGCCGGCGGGAGCTTGTGCTCGGCCTTGAGACGGCCGACCCGCTGGGTCGCCTTGAAGCGCTCGGCGAGCATGTGGACCACGGCGGCGTCGATGTTGTCGATGCTCTCCCGCAGGCTGGTCAGCTCGGCCCGGACGGCATCGTCGATCCCGTCGGTCGTCCCGGCGTCGGGGTTCGTGGCGTGGTCCGTCATCGGGGCGGCTCCGGGGCTGTACGGGCGGGAGGACACCCGGTCGGACCAGTGGTCGGGCTCGGGCCCGGGCAAATCTAACAGGGCGGCCCGCGCGGGCGCCCATCATGCGACCGGGTTGTCCGCGATGCGGACCGACCGGCGAGACGGCGCGCGCGGGCCCGGGCCGCCCGGTCGGGCCCGACGCGGCCGCCCCGCCGGGGCTCCGCCGGTGGGCCTCGGAGGGCCGTGGGGGTCGTGGCGCACCCCGGCCGTCCCGGACCACGCCCGGGGCAGGCGGCCCCCGCCCCCTGACCCGCCCGCGCTGTCCGCACGCCCGCCCGCCCGCGCTGTCCGTCCGTCCGAAAATCGTCGTCGTTGGCGAATATGACGCTGTGTAAGTGCTGCGAGTGCCGCCCGCAACCGGCGCCCGGCCGACCCGTAGGCTGTACGCGGCATGACCGGACGTGACCAATCGGCAGTAGTTCAGTACTGGAGGTACCGATCGTGGCAACTACCCGCACCGCCCGCACCGCTTGGGAGGGCAACCTGCTCGACGGCAAGGGCGAGGTGACCCTCGCCTCGTCCGGCATCGGCACGTACCCCGTGTCCTGGCCGGCCCGTTCCGAGGAGCCGAACGGCAAGACCAGCCCGGAGGAGCTCATCGCGGCCGCGCACTCCGCGTGCTTCTCGATGGCGCTCTCGCACGGCCTGGCCGGCGCCGGGACCCCGCCCACCAAGCTCGACACCCAGGCCGACGTGACCTTCCAGCCCGGCACCGGCATCACCGGTATCCACCTCACCGTCACCGGTGAGGTGGAGGGTCTGGACGAGGCCGGCTTCGTCAAGGCCGCCGAGGACGCCAAGGCGAACTGCCCGGTGAGCCAGGCCCTGACCGGCACGACCATCACGCTCACCGCGAAGCTGGCCTGACGGATCGCGTGCTCCCCGGCCGCCGTGCCGCCCCGTCCGGGGCCCGCGGCGGACCCGGGGAGCGCGCGACCTGCGCACACGCCCCCGACGCGCCTCCAGTGAAGGCGCCCGGGGGCGTTCGCGTCTGCTGACGTACCGGCACAACTGCCCCAAAACCCGGGCGACTCACCCGAGCGGCGGTCACCGTCCGATCCTCGCGCGCTTTATGATCGGCCGCAGCGCCCCCCGTTCCCCGCCGAGTGCTCCGCGACGAGCACCCGGTCCGGGTTCCGGCGGCCGCGACAGGTGTGCGGGATCTCCGGCCCCCGCGGCACCGGACAGTCGGCCGGACGAGCGTCAGCAGCGGACGGGAGCATGCCGTGCCGGGCCAGAGCGAGGGGGCCGACGCACACCACCTGGGCGTGCGGCACGAGGGACTTCGACACATCGACGACCGGCGCCCGTGGCCGCACCTCGGCGACACGCCGGGCGGGAACGGCACCGCCATGAACGGCACCACGACGGACGGCGCCGCGGCGCCCGGCACCGCCGGCAGCCCGCTGCTGACCGTCTGCCCCACCTGCTCGGCTCCGCCGGCCGACAGCACCGACCACCTGCTCGACGCGCTGCGGGCCAGCGAGTCCCGGTTCCGGGCCGCGTTCGCGGACGCCGGCATCGGCATGGCCCTGATCGATCCCGCCGACCGGGTCATCGAGGCCAACCCGGCGCTCGCCGCGATGATCGGGCGGGAGGTGTCCGAGCTGGTGCGCACGCACATCCACGACATCATCGAGACCGAGGACACCCCGCGGCGCCTCTACCGCGAACTCGTCCGCGGCGAGCGCGACCGGCTCCGGATGGAGAAGCGGCTCAAGCACCGCGAGGGGCGCACGGTGCTCAGCAACGTCACCCTCTCGCTGATCCGGGACGGTGCCGGCCGGCCGATGTACACCCTCGCCATGGTCGAGGACATCACCGAGCAGCGGCGGCTCTGGGACCGGCTCAAGTACCAGGCCCTGCACGACCCGCTGACCCGGCTGCCCAACCGCGCGCTGTTCTTCGAGCGGCTCGACGCCGCCTGCCTGACGGCCGCGGACGGGCCCGCGGGCGCCTCCGGAGCGGCCGGCGGGTCGGCGGGCGGCGGGCCCGGCCCCTCCGTCCTCGGGCCGCGACCGGCCGCGGCGGGGGCACGGCAGCCGAACGGCCGCCGGGTCGGCCTCTGCTACCTGGACCTGGACGGCTTCGCCGCCATCAACGAGACGCTCGGGCACCACATCGGGGACCAGCTGCTGGTGGCGGTGGCCGCCCGGCTGGAGATCGGGTTCGCCCGCGGCGAGGGCCGGTTGGTGGCCCGGCTCGGCGGCGACGAGTTCGCCCTGCTGGTCGCCGACAGCGAGGGCGACCAGCAGCTCACCTCGCTGGCCGCCCAGCTGGTCGCGTCCCTGCAGCACCCCTTCGAGGTGGCCGGCCACCAGCTGGTGGTGACCGCCAGCGTGGGCGTGGTCGAGCGCCCGGTGGCGGGGACCACCCCGACCGAGCTGGTGAAGGACGCCGACTCGACGCTGTACTGGTCCAAGGCCGACGGCCGGGCCCGCTGGACCCTCTACGACCCGGACCGCGGTGCCCACCAGCTGACCCGCCAGCTCCTCACCACCGCCCTGCGCCCGGCGCTGGAGCGGGGCGAGTTCTCGGTCGAGTACCAGCCCCTGGTGGGCCTCGCCGACGGCGCCGTGCACGGCGCCGAAGCCCTCGTCCGCTGGCGCCACCCCCGGTACGGGACGCTCTCGCCGGACCGCTTCATCCCGCTCGCCGAGGAGTCCGGGGCCATCGTCCCGCTCGGCAAGTGGGTGCTGGAGGAGTCCTGCCGTCAAGCCCGGCGCTGGCTGATGGAGTTCCCGGACACCGAGACCTTCGTCAGCGTCAACCTGGCGGCCCGGCAGATCTGGGACTCCGACGTCGTCGCCGACGTCGCCCAGGCGCTGGAGAGCAGCGGGCTGCCGGCCCGGCTGCTCCAGCTGGAGATCACCGAGAGCGCGCTGCTCGGCCCCGGCGGGCGACCGCTGCAGGCCCTCCAGGCGCTGGCCGACATGGGCGTGCGGATCGCGATCGACGACTTCGGGACGGGCTACTCCAACCTGGCGTACCTCTCCCGGCTGCCGGTGCACGTGCTCAAGCTGGACGGCACCTTCATCGAGGGCTTCCGCGACCCGGTGCCCGGGCGGCCCGGCCAGGGCGCACGGCGGACCGAGGCGGACGAGCAGATCGTCCGCGCGATGGTGCAGCTCGCCCACGCGCTCGGGCTGACCGTCACCGCCGAGGGCATCGAGAGCGCCGCCCAGGCCGAGCGGCTGCGCCTGACCGGCTGCGACACCGCCCAGGGCTGGTACTTCGCCCGCCCCGGCGAGGCCGAGCTGGTCGCCGCCATACTGCGCGAACGCCAAGGCTGACGCCGGGCGGCGGGCGGCTGACGCCGGGCGGCCGTGGCCTCAGGGCCCGCCCGGCGCCCGGCCGCCCGCCGCCCGGCTACGCCTCCTGCGCCGTCAGTCCGTAGGCCTGCGCGATCAGCCCGTACGAGGTGCGGCGCGCCTCGTGGCCGTGGATGTGCGAGGTGACCATCAGCTCGTCCGCGCCGGTGCGCTTGCGCAGCGACTCCAGCCCGTCCGCCACCTCCCCCGGCGACCCGAGCACCACGTTGGACAGCCACTGGTCCAGGAACTCCGCCTCGGCGGGGCTGTACGGGTACGACTGCGCCTCCTCCGGCGTCGGGATCGGGCCCGGGGCGCCCTGGCGGAGCCGGAGCATCCCCAGCCCCGCCGAACGGGCCAGCCGCCGGGCCTCCTGCTCGCCGTCGGCCGCCACCGCACTCACGCCGATCAGCGCGTACGGCTGGGCGAGCACCTCGGACGGGCGGAAGCTCGCGCGGTACAGGTCGAGCGCGGGCACCGTGTTCTCACCGCTGAAGTGGTGCGCGAAGGCGAACGGCAGCCCGAGCCGGCCGGCCAGCCGGGCGCTGAAGCCCGAGGACCCGAGCAGCCAGATCGGCGGGCGGTCGTCCCCCCTGGGCACGGCGCTGAGCCGGGCGTACGGGTGGCCCGACGGGAAGTCGCCGTCCAGGAAGTGGGTCAGCTCGGCGAGCTGCTGCGGGAAGTCGTCGGCGCCCTCGGCCAGGCCCCGGCGCAGTGCCCGGGCGGTGGCCTGGTCGGTGCCGGGGGCACGGCCGAGGCCCAGGTCGATCCGGCCGGGGTGCAGCGCCTCCAGCAGGCCGAACTGCTCGGCCACGGCCAGCGGCGCGTGGTTGGGCAGCATCACGCCGCCCGAGCCGAGCCGCAGGGTGCTGGTGTGCGCGCCGAGGTGGGCGAGCAGCACGGCCGGGGTCGAGCTGGCGACGCCCGGCATGCCGTGGTGCTCGGCGACCCAGAAGCGGTGGTAGCCCCAGGCCTCGGCGCTGCGCGCCAGCTCGGTGGTCGCGGCCAGCGCCTCGGCCGGGGTGTGGCCGACCCCTACCGGGGCGAGGTCGAGGATCGACAGCGGCGCGGGCGCGGTGCCGCGGGCCACCCCGTGGACGGCCCCGGCGCCGGCCCCGAGGCCGCCGGCGGTGCCGCTGCTGCCGGGACGGGCCGGGTGCCCGGCTCCGCGTGCCTGCTGGTCCTCGGTGCTCATGCCGTCCGGCCTCCTGATCGTGTACGAGCGGGCCTCCCCGCCGTCGGGGGACAACCGCCGGGGGCGGCGGGGTGTTCCCGCTCCGCGGGCGGCGGCGCGGACCGTCCCGGGAACCGGGCGGACGGGGGGCCGGAACGCCGGTCCGCAGCCGCCCGGCATCGCGCCCGGCACGGCGCCGATCGGGCCCTCCGCGGCCCGGCCTACCGGGCGTTCGGCTGACCATGACGACCGGTCGTTCGGCTGGTCAGAGCCCTGACAGACGGCCAGCGGGCGCTCCCGGGTGGCGAGTTCGCGCCAGCGCGGGAAGTCGCCAGTCCCAGGGCTCGCACTGGGCCGCCATCGTCCGGCAGGCTACCGATCAGGGCGGATCGCGTTTGGGGATCCGTTCCCGCAAAGCAAGATCGACGGGCTGGACCAGCGCCGCTCGATCCCCGCGAGCCCCCGGAGCGGCACCCCGCTCCGGGGGCTCGCGCCTGTGTGAGGCCGGCCACAGAGGGGGTGCTTCATGGCATGAAAGGTCGAGGCGCTAGCGTTGCCCCTTGCAACCACCTGCTCCCCCGGGCCGGTCTGGAGGGAGTACGCGATGGACATCACCACACTGGTCGGATCGTCATGGATCTGCGCGGTGGCACTGTTCGCGGTGCTCGGTGACGCCTTCCTCCCCTTCATCCCCAGCGGCACGCTGGTCATCCTGGCCGTCCTGAACACCGCACGGATCGACGGCGCCCCGCTGATGCTCGCCGGCGGCGTGGCGGTGGCGTCCTTCCTCGGCGACATCCTGCTGCTCAACCTGGCCCGGCGCGGCGCGCCGTCGGTGCGCCGTCGACTGGAGCACCGGCCGCAGCTGGCGGCCAGCGTCACGCGCGTGCAGCAGGCCCTGGACGGGCGCACCACGGGAGCGGCGGCCGCGATCGTGGTGGTGGCCCGCTTCGTGCCCGCCGGGCGGACGGTGCTCGACCTCGCGATGGGCCACTCGCCCTCGCATCCGCGCAAGTTCCTGCGCTGGTCGGCGCTGGCCGCGCTGATCTGGGCCGCCTACATCGTGACCCTGGGCTGGCTGAACAGCCACTGGTTCGACACCGCCTGGCTGAGCCTGGCCGTGTCCTGCGCCGCCGCGACCACCATCAGCGCCGCCGTCGCCCGCGTGGTGCGCCGCAACCGCCGGCTCGCCACCGGCTGAACGGGCCTCGCCGCCACCGCGCGGCGCGCCCTCAGCACGCCGCCACCGGGCTCACCGACGGGCGGCCCCGGACACCGCGGCCGGCCCGCTCGACGGACGACTGCGGACAGCTGCGGTCAGCTCCGGACCGGCCCGGACGACTGCCGGAGCGACGCCGAGCGCCGGTCCGTCCGACGCGTCACAGGACGGCAACAGAACGCATCCGAACGCAGCCGTCCGGACGCCGCCGACGTGATGGATAACGGCGGACCGAGGCCTTGGTCGGCCCCATCCGCACATGGCATGCTGGGTGGATTATTCGTTAATGTCCAAAATGACCGGCGCCGCCCGATGTCCTGCCGACGCTCCCGGACCGCCCTCCGGGACCCGCCCGCAGGACGTTTTCCTGGGCTCGTCCGCGCCGTGCCGGGGCATCTGACACCAGGGGAGACCATGACCGGCATCTCGCGCAGGACCATACTGGGCGCCACCGCCGCGACGGCGGCGCTCGGAGCGGTCACGGCCTGCTCAGGCGGATCCGGTTCGGGGTCCGGGTCGGATGCCGGGCCGGGTGCGACTACCGGAAGCTCCTCGGGCAGCGGCGACGGCAAGCCCGGCAGCCCGGCGGCCGGCGCGGTGAAGGGCACCCCGATCGGGGACGGGTCCACCGCCGACACCGGCACCCAGCCGAACCAGCCGAAGGCCGAGAAGCTCAAGCCGGGCGAGCGCCCGCCGCAGTTCGTGGTGTTCTCCTGGGACGGCGCGGGCGGGACGGACGACGGCCAGTTCCCCCGGTTCCTCAAGCTCGCCGAGGAGCACAAGGCGGCGATGACCTTCTTCCTCTCCGGCATCTACACGCTGCCCAAGGGCAAGGCGGACCTCTACCACCCGCCCAAGCACTCGGTCGGCGCCTCGGACATCCCGTACCTGTCCGACGGCGCGGTGAAGACCACCATCAAGCTGATCAGCCAGGCCTGGCTGGCCGGCCACGAGATCGGGACCCACTTCAACGGGCACTTCTGCTCGACCCGGCCGGACGGCAACGGCGTCAACAAGTGGACCCCGGAGGACTGGAAGAGCGAGATCGACCAGGCCGTCTCCTTCGTCACGCAGTGGCGGACCAACACCGGCTTCACGGACGTCGACCCGCTGCCCTTCGACTACCGCAAGGAGCTCATCGGCGGCCGCACGCCCTGCCTGGAGGGCCAGAAGGGGCTGCTGCCGACCGCCGCCGCGCTCGGCTGGAAGTACGACGCCAGCTCCTCCGGCGGGCTGCAGATCTGGCCGCAGAAGGTGCAGGACGGCAAGGTCTGGGACTTCCCGCTGCAGGGCCTGCCGTTCCCCGGGCACTCCTTCCAGGTGCTGTCGATGGACTACAACATCCTCGCCAACCAGTCCGCCGGGAGCACCAAGGGCGACCCGGCCAAGTACCCGGAGTGGCGCGCCCAGGCCCGTGACTGCTACCTGGCCGGGTTCAACCGGGCGTACGACGGCAACCGGGCCCCGCTGTTCATCGGGAACCACTTCGAGCAGTGGAACGGCGGCATCTACATGGACGCCGTCGAGGACACCCTCAAGGCGATCGCGGGCAAGCCGGAGGTGCGACTGGTGTCCTTCCGTCAGCTGGTCGACTGGCTGGAGGCGCAGGACCAGTCCACGCTGCGCAAGCTGCGGTCGCTGAACGTGGGGCAGGCCCCGGCGGGCGGCTGGCAGGGCTTCCTCGGCGCGGCCGGCTGACACCGCGGAGCGGGGGGCCGGGAGCGGCGGAGCGCGGGTACTGCGGGGGCCGCCCGGCCGCTACCCCGCGGCCAGGCCGAGTGCGTACTCCAGCCAGAACCGGCCCGCCGCCGGCTCCCCGCGCCCGCAGTCCCCGTCCGACTCCCCCGGGATCTTGACCCAGAGGTAGGCGTCCACGCCGGGCCGGCCGGTCCGCTCGGTGGGCGTCTCGCCGACCGAGCGCCCCGGCGGGTTGCACCAGGCGCCGCCGTCCAGCGGTCCCCGGCCGCTGCGGCTGGTGTCGATCACGAAGTGGGCGCCCCCGAGGGCGGCGGACAGGTCGGCGCCGTACGCCGCGCTCCGGTCGGTGCCCTGGAAGTTGGCGACGTTGACGGCGAAGCCGTCCGCCCGGCCGACTCCGGACCGGCTCAGCGCGTCGGCCAGCGCGGCGCGGTCCTGCCCCCAGCCCGGGTTGCCCGCGTCCAGGTACACCCGGACCGCCGGGTGCCGCTTCAACGCGTCCACGGCGTACCCGAGCAGCGCGTAGCGCTCGGCGGCGGCGGCGCCCTTGGGGCCGCAGGCGTCGAGGGCGTGCGGCACCGCGTCCGGCTCCAGCACCACCCAGGCGCGCCGGTCGGCCAGCGCGGCCGAGAGGCCGTCCACCCAGGCGCGGTACGCCGCCGCGTCGGGGGCGCCACCGGCCGAGAAGCTGCCGCAGTCGCGCTGCGGGATGTTGTAGGCGACGAAGAGGGCGGTGCGGTCGGCGGCGGCGGCCGCCCGGCTGAGCTCCTCCACCGCCGCCCGGTCGTCCCCGCCGGTCAGCCAGTGCGCGGACGGCGTGCCGGCGAGGCGGGCGATCAGATCGGCCTCGGCGGTACGGCCCTGCGCGCGCAGTTCGGGGAGCTGACGGGCCGCGGCCGTCCGGTCGGAGACGTAGAAGCTCTGGCCGGCCGGCTGCGGCGGGGCGCCGGGGCCCGGAGCAACCGTCGTGGCAGTGGTGGCCGGTGCGGCGGCCGGGGGCCGGTCGGCGGCCCGCTCGGCCTGCGGCGGCCCGCCGCACCCCGCCGTGACGGCCGTCAGCAGGAGCGCCGCGGCGCCCACCACCGAGCCGTGCGGCCACCCCCGCCGTCCACCGCGTACGAGCACAGTCCCTCCCCGGCCACCCCGTAGTCGATCAAGACTCCCACGGCGCCGCCGGGCGCGGCGACCGGGGGGTGACGGGCGCTCAGCCCGCACCCCCCGGCCTGCCCGGCGTCCAGGTCAGCCCGTCTTGACGTCCGGCACCCGCCAGTCGATCGGCTCGCCGCCGAAGCCGCCGAGCGCCTCGTCGATCTGCGAGAACGGCCGGCTGCCGAAGAACAGCTTGGCCGACAGCGGCGACGGGTGCGCCCCCTGCACGACCACGTGGCGCGAGGTGTCGATCAGCGGCAGCTTCTTCTTGGCGTAGTTGCCCCAGAGGACGAAGACGACCGGCTCCTCGCGGTCGCTGACCGCCTTGATCACCGCGTCGGTGAACTTCTCCCAGCCCTTGGCCTTGTGCGAGTTGGGCTCGTGCGCGCGGACCGTGAGCACCGCGTTGAGCAGCAGCACGCCCTGCTCGGCCCAGTGCATCAGGTAGCCGTTGTCGGGGGCCGGGATGCCCAGGTCGGCGTCCAGCTCCTTGAAGATGTTCCGCAGCGAGGGCGGGATCCGCACGCCCGGCTGCACGGAGAAGCTCATGCCGTGCGCCTGGCCGTCGTCGTGGTACGGGTCCTGCCCGAGCACCAGCACCCGGACCTCGTCGTACGGCGTGGCGTCCAGCGCGGCGAACTCCTGGCCGGCCGGCGGGAAGACCTGGTGCTCGGCGCGCTGGGCCGCCACGAAGGCCGCCAGCTCGGCGAAGTACGGCTTGCCCGCCTCGTCCGCCAGCGCCCCGCGCCAGGACTCCGGCAGTTCCAACCCCGCACCCACGCCGGCCTCGACAGTGTCCGTCACGACTTCAACCTCCCACCAGGCGGCGGCACACGGCCGCGCCACCCCGACCTAGGCGTACCGCGCGCTGCCCGGTACGTCCTTCTTCCACCCCGAACGCTACACAGCCCCACCGACACATCCCGCCTCAACGCAGCTCGGGGGCCGCGCAGGCCGGCTCCTCCCGCTCCGGTGCCGGGGCGGCCCGCCGCACCCGCAGGTGCTCGACGACGTTCAGCGCGACCAGCACCGCGGCCAGCGCCAGCAGCGCGGTGATCGCGGGCAGCCGCATCATCACCGGGACCAGGGCGAGCACCAGGCAGGCGGCGGCGATCCGGGTGCCCGACAGGCTGCGGAACATCATCCAGCGGGTGTAGCCGAAGCTCAGCAGGTACAGCCCGCAGCCCCCGTAGAGCAGGCCCACCGCCCCGCCGCCGAGCGCCCGGCCCGTGTGCGCGACGGTCTCGCCGAAGCCCACCGCGACGGCGATCACCCCGGCCAGCAGGCCCAGGTGCCCGTACTGGAAGACCCGGCGGATGACGTCCCGGCGGGACTCGGCGACCGTGACGGCGTAACGCATGGCGTCGGCCGCGTGGACGAAGTACTGCCACCACAGGCCGCAGGAGATGGTGAACGCGGCCGCCACCGCGATCAGCTCGGCGGCGTCCAGGGCGACGCCGGCGGCCGCCGCGCCCGTGCCCACGATCGACTCGCCGAGCGCGACAAGCAGGAAGAGCCCGAACCGCTCGGGCAGGTGCGCCGGGTGGTAGGCCACGTTCGCCAGCCGCCGCCGCAGGACCACCGGCGCGGAGAGGTCGCAGAGCGCCGCCAGCGACCAGAGCAGCAGCCGCGGGCCGCCGTCCAGCAGCCCGCCCGCGAGCAGCAGCGGCCCGCTGACCAGGGCGCCGATCCCGTACGGCCCGCGCCAGACGCCGGGCACCCGCACCACCAGGGCGAGCAGCACCAGACGGGCCGCCCAGTACGCCCCGCCGAGCAGCAGCCCCCGGCGGCCGTACGCGCCGGGCAGGGCCAGCGCCATGAACAGCCCGGCGAGGCCGACGGCGAAGATGCCGATCCGGTCGCGGGGGTTGTCGACGTCCCGGATGTTGGCCTGCACGGTCGTGCCGACCCAGCACCAGTAGACCGGGACGAAGACCACCAGGGCCTGGGCGACGCCCGTCCAGTCGTGGTGGTGGTGCAGCAGGGCCGAGACCTGGGTGATCGCGAAGACGAAGACCAGGTCGAAGTAGAGCTCGGCCCAGGTGACCCGCTTCTCCCCGGCCTCGGGTGCCGCCCCGCCCGGCCGCGGCTCCCCGCCCGCCGGCGCCGGCCGCGGCGCGGTCCGGGCCCGCGCCGCCTCCCCCTGGCCGGCCCCGGACCGCGCCCCGGCGGGCTGCGGACTCGTCGTCGGTCGGCTCATGATCCTTCCCCCCTCAAGGAACAACGGGCCCCGCCGCGCGGCCGGAGCCGTGCGGGGGGCCCGTCGGCGAGTGCGCCGTCAGACCATCTCGATCAGGTCGGCGATGGACTTGACCACCCGGGTCGGCCGGTACGGGAACCGCTCCACGTCCGCCGCGGCGGTGAGGCCGGTCAGCACCAGGATCGTCTCCATGCCGGCCTCCATGCCGGCGACGATGTCGGTGTCCATCCGGTCGCCGATCATCACGGCGGTCTCCGAGTGGGCGCCGGCGCTGTTGAGCGCCTCACGCATCATCAGCGGGTTCGGCTTGCCGACGAAGTACGGGTCGACGCCGGTGGCCTTGGTGATGAGCGCGGCGACCGAGCCGGTGGCCGGCAGCACGCCCTCGGTGGACGGGCCGGTCTCGTCCGGGTTGGTGCAGATGAAGCGGGCGCCGGCGTTGATCAGGCGGATCGCCTTGGTGAGCGCCTCGAAGCTGTAGGTACGGGTCTCGCCCAGCACCACGTAGTCCGGGTTGTTGTCGGTCAGCACGTAACCGGCCTGGTAGAGCGCGGTGGTGAGGCCGGATTCGCCGATCACGTAGGCGGTGCCGCCCGGGCGCTGGCCCTTGAGGAACTTGGCGGTGGCGAGCGCGGAGGTCCAGATCCGCTCCTCCGGGACGTTCAGGCCCATGCCGGCCAGCCGGGCGCTGAGGTCGCGCGGCGTGTAGATGGAGTTGTTGGTGAGCACCAGGAACGGCTTGCCGGACTCCTGCAGCCGACGGAGGAACTCCTCCGCGCCGGGAATCGGCGTGCCCTCGTGGATGAGGACGCCGTCCATGTCGGTCAGCCAGGACTCGATGGGCTTGCGGTCTGCCACGTGCGTGTCTCCCGAAGTCTTGCGATGGTCGTACGAAACGAACTGCGCAACGTCTCCGGTGCGCGCCCCGCCCACCCGGACTCCCGCAGGGAACACCGGGCGACCGGGGGTACTGCTGGCTGCCCCAACGGGGCACAGCCTAATCCGCACACCTGCCCGACGGCAGCACTGCCCGCCCACCGGACGCCCGGCCCGCTGCGCCGGGCCGGGCGGTCGACCCCCTCAAAGGCTCCTTAAGCCGCCCCTAACCGCACTGATTACCTGTCAGTAGGGCCGGTCGGCGGGTCTAGCGTGAGGGCTCCAAACCCCTCACCCGACTCCTCAGAAGGAGTTCCCCACCCATGCTCAAGCGCCGCCTGACCACCGTTCTCCTCACCCTCGCCGGCTGCGTGCTGGCCGGCACCGCCGTGGCCCCCGACGCCGTCGCGCACGGCTCGATGCAGAACCCGCTCAGCCGGGTCGAGGGCTGCTACCTGGAGGGCGCGGAGAACCCGAAGTCGGCCGCCTGCAAGGCCGCGGTCGCGGCCGGTGGCACGGCGGCGCTCTACGACTGGATGAGCCTGCGGATCGGCGACGCGGCCGGACAGCACCGCGGCCTGATCCCGGACGGGCGGCTCTGCAGCGCCGGCGACGAGACGTACAAGGGCATGGACCTCGCGCGCGCCGACTGGCCCGCCACCAACCTCACCTCCGGCAGCGACTTCGCCTTCAGGTTCCGGGCCACCGCCCCGCACCGGGGCACCTTCCAGTTGTTCCTCACCAACGGCAGCTACGACCCGACCAAGCCGCTGGCCTGGTCGAACCTCGACGCCCAGCCGTTCGTCACGGTCACCGACCCGCAACTCGTCGACGGCTCGTACGTCCTGCCCGCCCGGATCCCGGCCGGCCGGACCGGACGCCAGCTGATCTACGCGATCTGGCAGCGCTCGGACAGCCCCGAGGCCTTCTACTCCTGCTCGGACGTCGTCTTCGACGGCAGCGGCAACACCCCCGGCAGCGTGCCCGTACCCACCACGGGCGGTACGCCGGCCGGGACGGGGCACTCCCACCCGGCCACCCCGGCCGCGCCGAGCACCCCGAACACGCCGGGCACACCCACCGGCACGGGCGGCACGAGCGGCGCCGGCAGCCCCAACCCGGCCGTGCCCGCCGCCGGCCCGGCCGACACCGCCGGGCCCGTGCCCGTCGCAGCAGCCGGCACCGGCAGCGCGACGGCCGCCGCACCGGGCGCGCCCAGCGCCTCCGCCGCATCCGCGTCCGGCACGACCACCCCGGCCGGCACCGCCGCCGACACCACCGCCGACACCGCGAAGCTGGCCCAGACCGGTACCGACCGCTCGCTCGGCATCCTCGCCTCGATCGGCTCCGCCTTCCTCCTCGCCGGATTCACCGTCTTCGCCCTGCGCCGCGGGCGCCGCACCCCGGGCGCCCACGCCCGCTGACGCCGAACACGCCGCCCGCGGCCCCGGAGTCGGAGCCGCGGGTCGCGGGGTGCACCGTGATTGAGTGGGACGCATGAGCACCGCGCCCCGTCCCCCGTTCCGTGTCGGCCTGGTCGGTTACGGCCTGGCCGGCTCCGCCTTCCACGCACCGCTGATCGCCACCACCCCCGGACTGCGGCTGGAGGCGGTGGTCACCGCCAACCCCGAGCGCCGCGAGAAGCTGCGGGCGGAACACCCCGACACCCGGGCGGTCGACACCCCCGAGGAGCTGTTCGCCGACCCGGACGCCCTCGACCTGATCGTCATCGCCTCCCCCAACCGCACCCACGTGCCGCTCGCCCGGGCCGCCCTCACCGCCGGACTGGCCACCGTGGTGGACAAGCCGCTGGCCGCCACCGCAGCCGCCGCCCTGGACCTCTGCGAGTTCGCCGAGAGCCGCGGCGTGCTGCTCTCGGTCTTCCAGAACCGCCGTTGGGACGGTGACTTCCTGACCGCCCGGCACCTGATCGAGAGCGGCGCCCTCGGCCGGGTGCACCGGTTCGAGTCCCGCTTCGAACGGTTCCGCCCCAAGCCCAAGGCCGGCTGGCGCGAACTGGCCGACCCGGCGGAGGCCGGCGGCACCCTCTACGACCTCGGCAGCCACCTGGTCGACCAGGCGATCACCCTGTTCGGCCCGGTCGAGAGCGTCTACGCCGAGATCGACACCCGCCGGGACGGCGCCGTGGTCGACGACGACTCCTTCCTCGCCCTCACCCACACCAGCGGCACCCGCTCGCACCTGTGGACCAGCGCGATCACCCCGCTGGTCGGCCCGCGGCTGCGGGTGCTCGGCGACAGCGCCGGGTACGTCAAGTTCGGCATGGACCCGCAGGAGGAGGAGCTGAGGGCCGGTCACCGCCCCACCGGCGGCCGCCCCTGGGGGGCCGACGACGAGGCCCACCACGGCGCCTTCGGCACCAACGAGTCGGCCGCCCCGCTGCCCACCTACCCCGGTGACTACCCCGCCTACTACGCGGGCATCGCCGCCGCCCTCGCGGGCACCGCCCCGCCCCCGGTCGACCCCCGGGACGCCGTCGCCACCCTGACGGTGCTGGAGGCGGCGCGCGCGTCGGCCGCCACGGGGACGGTGGTGCGGCTGGCCTAACTAGGCTCCCTCGCCTCCGGAGCGCTTTGATCCGGCGCCGACGGTCGTCGCTCTCCCCCAGCCTCCGGCCGGGGGTACCCCCCTTACGGCACCGGCGCGCCCCTTCGGCTCGCTCGCGGGCCTGTGCCTCCCGCGGGTCACGGCGCTGCGGGGTGGACGTGCTTCGGGTGGTTCGGGGAGCCGGGGGGCGGGTGGCCTGGGGTGCGGGCTCAGACCGCGATGACCTCGACGGCGGCGCCCAGGCCGCGGAAGTCGGCGATGTTGCGGGTGTAGAGCGGCAGGCTGTTCGCGGAGGCGACGGCCGCGATCATGAGGTCGATCCGGCGCGGGCGCGGCTGGCGCCCGGCGGCGATGGTCAGCGCGACCAGCGTGCCGTAGCGGGCGGCGGCGGCGCTGTCGAAGGGCAGCGGGTCGAAGTCGGCCATCGCCGCCCCCAGCACCTCCAGGCGCGCGGCGCGGCTGAGCGGATCCCGGGCCATCGCGACGCCCTGCTGGAGCTCGGCGAAGGTGATCGCGGTCAGCTCGGGGACGGCCGGCAGGTCGGCCGGGTCGAGCAGGGCGAGGTCGATGTAGACACAGGTGTCCAGCACCCCGGCGGGCCGACGTCGGGTGCTGCGGCGGCGTTCAGCCACGGCGGCGCTCGAAGGGGTCGTCGTCCTCGCCGACGAGGTCCTCGGAGCCGAAGAACTCCTCGGTCTCCTTGCGCATCTGCTGGTAGTCGACCCTGGGCAGCCTGCCGTGCCGGGCCACCAGCTCCTCGGCGCTGAGGCGCCGCCGGCCGGAGACCGGCCGCAGCTCCGCGACCTCGACGCCGTTGCGGGTGATGTGGAAGATCTCGCCCGCCTCCACCGCGTCCATCACCGCGGCGGAGTTGTTGCGGAACTCCCGCTGGGTAATCGTCTTCATCCCTCCACGGTAGCCCCGTGTAGCACCGTTGGCTACAGTCGGCGCGGGGCTGGTGCGAACCCGTACCATCGTCAGGACGACCAGCGGGCCCGCCCGCACGAGCACCCCCGCCCGGGCGAGTACCGGGCCGTACCGGGAGGGACGACGATGACGCTGCTCGCCGCCCTGCTCGGACTGCTGCGGATCCTCAGCGGCGACCAGCTCACCGGCTCCCCCGGCCTGACCGCGGTCGCCGCGGCCGCCACCCTGGTGCTGCTCTCCGGCGTGGTGGCGGGCTCCCTCGCCACCGGCCGCCTGCTGGGGGCCCGGGCTCCGGCCGCCGTCCGCGACGGGACGCTGCGCCGGCACGCGCAGCGCACCGCCTTCCTCCCGCAACGGGACCCGGACGCCCGCGGCCGCCGCCGCCCCAGGGCGCCGGGCGCGGCCCCGGCGGCCGCGTAACCTCCCCACCGCACTCCCGCGCGGCCGTCCTCCGCCGACCTCTCGTTCCCGAGACCCCGGAGGGCTCGCTCCACCATGTCCGTCCTGTCGATCCTCGACCCGGCCGTGAGCCTCGCCCACGACGCCGTGTCCGCGCTCGCGCACGTCCTGCCGACCGCCGCCGCGATCATCCTGTTCACCGTCTGCGTCCGGCTGGCGCTGCACCCGCTGGCCCGGGCGGCCGCCCGCGGGGAGAAGGCCCGTACCAGGCTCGCGCCCCGGGTGGCCGAGCTGAACCGCAAGCACAAGGGCAAGCCCGAGAAGCTCAAGGAGGCCCTGGCCGAGCTCTACCGGGAGGAGAAGGCGTCACCGTTCGCCGGATGCCTGCCGATGCTGGTGCAGATCCCGTTCTTCTCGGTGATGTACCGGCTCTTCACCACCCCGAACGAGCTGCTGGACCACACCGTCCTCGGGGTCCCGCTGGGCCTGCACGTGGGCGGCGCGCACGGTCCGGCGCAGCTGGCCGTGTTCGGTGCGCTGTACGCGGCGCTGGCGGCGGTGGGCTACGCCAACTTCCGCCGGGCCCGCCGGGCGGGCCTGCCCGGTGCCGCCGCCGGGGCCGGTGCCCCGCCGGCGCCGGGGGCGGCGCTGCTGCCCTACCTGTCCTTCGGCACCGTCCTGTTCGCGGCGCTCGTCCCGCTGGCGGCCGGGCTCTACCTGGTGACCACCACGGCCTGGAGCGCGGGCGAGCGCGCCTGGCTGCACCGCGGCACGCCGGCGCCGGCGGTGGCCGGAGCGGTGACGACCGCCTGACGCCGTCGGGCCGGTCGTACGGCGGTGGGCCCGCCCCGCGGGGCGGGCCCACCGGTACCGGATCGGCGGTGCCGGGTCGGGCGGGGGGGGTCGGACGGGCGGGGCTCAGCCCCTGTCCCAGTCCGCCAGGTAGGCGTCGATCTCACCGGCGAGCCGGTTCTTGCCGGCCTGGTCCAGGAAGGACGCCTCGACGGAGTTCTTCGCGAGTGCGGCGACGCCCGCCTCGTCGAGGCCGAGCAGCCGGGCGGCCACGCCGTACTCGGTGTTCAGGTCGGTGCCGAACATCGGCGGGTCGTCGCTGTTCACGGTGACCAGCAGGCCGGCGTCGACCATCTGCCGGATCGGGTGCTCCTCCATCCGCTCCACCGCACGGGTGGCGATGTTGGAGGTCGGGCAGACCTCCAGCGGGATGCGGTGCTCGCCCAGCCAGTCCACCAGCGAGGCGTCCTTGACGGCCTGGGTGCCGTGGCCGATCCGCTCGGCGCCCAGCACCCGCAGGGCGTCCCAGACCGTCTCGGGGCCGGTGGTCTCGCCGGCGTGCGGCACGCTGTGCAGGCCGGCCGCGCGGGCGCGGTCGAAGTACGGCTTGAACTGCGGGCGCGGGACGCCGATCTCCGGACCGCCGAGGCCGAAGCTGACCAGCCCGTCGGGGGCGAGGTCCAGGGCCAGCCGGGCGGTCTCCTCGGCGGCGGCCAGGCCCGCCTCGCCGGGGATGTCGAAGCACCAGCGCAGCACCACGCCGAGCTCCTTCTCGGCGGCCTTGCGGGCGTCCTCGATGGCCTCCATGAAGGCGACGTCGGGGATGCCCCGGCTGACCGAGGAGTACGGGGTGACGGTCAGCTCGGCGTAGCGGATCTGCTGACGGGCCATGTCCTCGGCGACGCCGTAGGTCAGGGTCCGGACGTCCTCGGCGTCGCGGACCAGGTCGACGACGCTCAGGTAGACCTCGATGAAGTGCGCGAAGTCGGTGAAGGTGAAGTACTCGGCGAGGGCCGCCGGGTCGGTGGGCACCGCGGAGCCGCGGTGGCGGCCGGCCAGTTCGGCGACCACCCGGGGCGAGGCCGATCCGACGTGGTGGACGTGCAGCTCCGCCTTGGGCATGCCAGCGATGAACGCCTCGATGCCGCTCTTCCCGTCCGGCTGGACCACGGTGTGACTCTCTCTCTACGCGCGTCTCATCAGTTCCGGCAAGGCTACGCGAGGTGGCCGCGGAGCAGCACGCGCCAGCGCCGCCGGCGGCGCCGGCGGCGCCGGTGCGGCTCAGCCGCCGAGCGCCACGGCGACCGTGTGGATCAGCAGCCCGGCCAGGGCGCCGACCACCGTGCCGTTGATCCGGATGAACTGCAGGTCCCGGCCGACGTTGGCCTCGATCTTGCGGGAGGCGTCGTCGGCGTTCCAGCCGGCGACCGTCTCGGAGATCAGCGAGGTGATCTCCTCGCGGTAGGTGTCGACGACGTACTGGGCGGCGTCCTGGAGCCAGGTGTCCGCCTTGCCCTGGAGCCTGGCGTCGGTCGCCAGGCGGGTGCCGAAGTCGCGCACGCCCCGGGTGATGCGCCGGCGCAGCTCGCTGTCCTCGTCCTCGGCGGCGGTCATCACCAGGGCGCGGACGGCGGCCCAGGTGGAGGCGATCAGCTCCTGCACCTCGGGGCGGGCGAGCAGTTCGGCCTTGGCGTGCTCGACCCGGGCGATGGTGGCCGGGTCCTGCTGGAGTTCGGTGGCGAAGTCGGCCAGGAAGGTGTCGACGGCGCCGCGGGCGGGGTGCTGCGGATCGTCCCGGATGTCGGTGACGAAGCGCATCAGCTCCTTGTAGACCCGCTCGCCGACCTGGTGGTCGATGAACTTGGGCGTCCAGCCCGGGGTCTTCTGGGTGACCCGCTGGACGACCTCCAGGTGGTTCTCGGCCAGCCAGTCGTGGACCCGGACGGCGACCAGGTCGACCACCCCGTGGTGCCCGCCGTCGGCGACCACCTTGCCGAGCATCCGGCCCATCGGCTCGGCCACCGAGGTCGCCGCGGCCCGGCGGGTGACGGCCTCGCTGACCACCGCCTGGACGTCGTCGTCGCGCAGCACCGCGAGCAGCCCGCGCAGCGCGGCGGAGGCCTCCCTGGTGACCCGCTCGGCACTGCCGGGGGCGGCCAGCCACTCGCCGAGGCGCCGGGCGACGCCGAGCGAGGCCAGCCGGCCGCGGACCACCTGCCCGGAGAGGAAGTTGTCGCCCACGAAGTCGCCGAGGGACTTGCCGAAGGCGTCCTTCTTGGTCGGGATGATCGCGGTGTGCGGGATGGGCAGGCCGAACGGGCGGCGGAAGAGCGCGGTCACCGCGAACCAGTCGGCGAGGGCGCCGACCATGCCCGCCTCGGCGGCGGCCGCCAGGTAACCGGCCCAGGCTCCGGCGCCGGCGGCGTCCGCCCAGGTCGCCAGGGCGAAGACGACGCTGGCGAAGGCCAGCAGTCCGGTCGCGATGGTCTTCATCCGCCGCACTCCGCGGCGCTTCTCCTCGTCGGCCGCGGTGAACCGCACTCCGGGGCCCGTTGCGTGGAAGGCTTCGTCGCTCACTCCGCCAGTCTGCCCGCACCCGGCGCGCGAATTCCCCCACGCCCCCTCCCCGCGCGGCGCGCGCCCCAAACCGCCCCCGGGGCGGCCCGGGCGGGACGGTTCGGGGCGCGGCGGTTCGGGACGACGATCAGCCGATCGCCACCTGCGCGTACATCTTCGCGATCACGTCCTCGATCGCCGGCTCCCGCACCGACAGGTCGACCAGCGGGTAGCGCTCGGCGACCGCGGCCACCACCGGCGCCGCGCTCTGCTGGGCGGGGAAGGCCAGCCACTGGCGCGGGCCGTCCACCTTCACCACCCGGGCGCCGGGCACCTCGATCGGCGGACGGACCTCGGCGAGGTCGACCACCAGGGTGCGCTCGCTCATGCCCACCGCGTGCAGCCCGGCCAGGTCGCCGTCGTGCACCACCCGGCCGTGGTCGATCACCATCACCCGGTCGCAGAGCTGCTCGATGTCCACCAGGTCGTGGGTGGTGAGCAGCACCGTGGTGCCCTGCTCCCGGTTGACCTCGCGCAGGAACTCCCTGACCCTGCCCTTGCTGACCACGTCCAGACCGATGGTCGGCTCGTCCAGGTAGAGCACCTGCGGGTCGTGCAGCAGCGCGGCGGCCAGGTCCCCGCGCATCCGCTGGCCGAGCGAGAGCTGGCGCACGGGGGTGTCGAGCAGGTCGCCGAGTTCGAGGAGTTCGACGCAGCGGGCGAGGTTGGCCCGGAACCGGGCGTCGGGGATGCGGTAGATCCGGCGGGCGAGCTCGTAGGACTCGCGCAGCGGCAGGTCCCACCAGAGGGTGGTGCGCTGGCCGAAGACCACGCCGATCCGGCGGGCGAGCGCGACCCGCTCGCGGGCCGGGTCGACCCCGGCCACCCGCAGCCGCCCGGAGGTGGGGACGAGGATGCCGGTGAGCATCTTGATGGTGGTGGACTTCCCGGCGCCGTTGGGGCCGATGTAGCCGACGCACTGGCCGGCCTCGACGGTGAAGGTCAGCCCGTCGACGGCGCGGACCTCCCGCTTCTCACGCCGCAGCCGGCCGGTCTTCGCCCGCACGGTGAACGTGCGGCGGACGTCGTCGAGTTCGATCAGGGCCATTGCGATGGGTCCTTTCCGGGGTGGTCGCGCCCGCTGGGGCGCACGGTCCGAGGTGTCGCGCCGGCGCGGGCGCACCGGCCGGGGGGTGACGCCCGCCGGGCGCACCGACCGAGGGGAGGATGGTCGCGTTCAGCTCCCGGTGCCGCGGTAGGCCCGCAGGCCGGACCGCCAGAGCAGTCCCGCCGCGCAGACGCACAGCACGGCGGCCAGCGGCGAGGCGTACTGGAAGGCGACGGGCAGCCCCAGCGGGTCGGGGCGGTCCAGGATCCGCAGGGCGGGCAGCCAGTTGACGAAGGCCAGCGGCACGCCGAAGACCACGCCGGCGACGAGCTCCCTGGCGAAGATCGTCGGCGGGTAGTGCAGCAGGGTGGCGCCGCCGTAGGTGAGGGAGTTCTGGAGTTCCTTGGCCTCGCCCCACCAGAACTGCAGGGTGGCGCCGCCGATGAACACGGCCGCGAAGATGACCGTCCCGCAGAGCAGCAGGACGGGCACCAGCAGGGCGCGGTCCCAGGTCCACGCCACGTCCAGCGCGCTCAGCGACCAGACCAGCACCGCGCAGGCCTGCAGCGGGCGCCCGAGCCGGCGCAGCGAGAAGCGCTCGGCGCAGAGTTGGGCCAGCGCCGGGGCCGGCCGGACCAGCATCACGTCCAGCGTGCCGGCGCGGATCCGGGCGCCGAGCGCGTCGACGCTGCCGACGAAGAGGTTGGCCATGCCCAGCGCGAAGCCCGACGTCCCGTACAGGAAGCCGAGTTCGGGCAGGGACCAGCCGCCGAGCCGGTCGGTGTGCTGGAACATCAGCACCACGACCACGAAGTCGAGCGAGGTGATCATGATGTTGGCGCCGAGCATCAGCACGAACGACGCCCGGTAGGACATCATCGCCCTGGTCCACATGCCGGCCATCAGCCACCAGGCCCACACCGACCAGCGGACCCGCTCGCGTACGGAGTCAGCCACCCTGGACCACCACCCTGCGGGTGGCGAGCAGTTGGACGGCCCGGCCGAGCGCGAGCAGCACCACGGCCCAGGCCGCCTGGAACCCCAGCGCGCCGAACAGGCCGGCCCCCGTGCTGCGCTCCAGGAAGACGTCGGTGGGCACCTGCACCAGCGCGGCCCACGGCAGCAGCGGGGCCACCTCGCCGAGCACCCCGGGGAAGAGGTCGATCGGCAGCAGCATCCCGGAGAAGAACATCGACACCACCAGCATCACCGAGCGCACCCCCTCCGAGTCGTGCAGCCAGAAGCCGGTGAGCGAGACCAGGTACCGCAGCCCGAAGCTGACCAGCACGGCGAGCAGCACCGAGAACAGGAACTCGGCCCAGACCAGCGGGTCCTGCGGCAGCCGCAGGTCGAAGGCGAGCGCCCCGGCGACCATCGGGACGGCCCCCCGGGCCAGCAGGTGGAAGCCGGCCCGCCCGAGGTCGCCCGCCAGCCACCAGCCCTGGAAGTCGACCGGGCGGTAGAGGTCCACGGCGATGTCGCCGCTGCGGAACCGCTCCTGGACGTCGTCCTGGAACCCCCCGCCCCAGACCGCGACCGTGACCAGCAGCGCCTGGCTGACCCAGATGTAGGTGACGGCCGCACTCGTGTCGTAGCCGCCGAGGCCCGGCCGGGCCTGCCAGAGGGCGAGGAAGGTGGAGGCGAGGATGAAGCCGAAGACGGTGTTGGTGAAGGCGCCGGCGAGGGTGGCGGCCCGGTAGGTGGAGTAGCGGCGGAAGCTGCCCGCGGCGACGGCGAGGTAGAGCCGGGCCCAGGCGCCGGGGGCGGGCGGTCGCCCGGGCGGAGCCGAACCGCCCGCAGGCGCCCCGCCGGGCGGTGGGCCGTCACGCTGAGGGCCGTCGAGCTGCGGTGATACCGGCATATTGTCTCCTTGTCGACACGAGGGGAGGCGTCGGAGAACCCCGGTCGCCGTCACGGCCGCCACCCCGCCCGACCGGAGCGCGCACTCACGCGCACACGCCGGACCGGCCCCGACCGGCCGGACCCCGGGGGTGACCCGGGCGGCGGGCGGAGCTGACGTCCACTGACTGCGCTATGCGGTTCTCACCTTGCACCGTACCGCCACCGATCAACCGGCGCAGCCGAATTCCCCACCCCCGCCCCGGGCCGCCCGCGCCGAGCCACCCCGCCACGAGCGCGGGAAGAACCACCTGATCACCGATCAAATCGACATAATCACCCCATGAGTCAGGAGCCCGCCGACCCGCAGCCCGACACCGGCCCACCCCACGCGCCCGACGGAGCGCACGGCCGGCCGCACACCGGCGGCCCCGCCCACGGCACCCGCCGCGAGCGCCGCCGCGCCAAGCGCACCGACCGCCGCCGGGCCCGGCGGGCCCTGCCCGGCTGGCGCCGCGCCATCCCCACCTGGCGGATGCTCCTCACCGGCCTCACCGGCCTGCTCCTGCTCGGCATCGCGGCCTTCGTCACGCTCTACCTGATCGTCCCCGTGCCCGACCCCAACGCCCACGCCGTCGCCCAGAACAACATCTACTACTACGCCGACGGCACCGAACTCGCCCGCACCGGAGCCGTCAACCGCAGCGACGTCACCCTCGACCAGATCCCGGCCGACACCCAGCACGCCGTCGTCTCCGCCGAGGACCGCACCTTCTACCGCAACAAGGGCGTCGACCTCAAGGGCATGATCCGGGCCGGCTGGAACACCGTCACCGGCCAGGGCACCCAGGGCGGCTCCACCATCACCCAGCAGTACGTGAAGAACTACTACCTGACCCAGGACCAGACCCTCTCCCGCAAGGTCAAGGAACTCTTCATCTCCCTCAAGGTCGACCAGCAGCAGAGCAAGGACCAGATCCTCGCCGGCTACCTCAACACCAGCTACTACGGCCGCAACGCCTACGGCATCCAGAGCGCCGCCAACGCCTACTTCAACACCGACGCCTCCCGGCTCACCACCGCCCAGAGCGCCTACCTCGCCGCCCTGCTCCAGGCCCCCAGCGCCTACGACGTCAAGAACGCCACCCCCGCCAACCGCGCCAAGGCCGTCGCCCGCTGGAACTACGTCCTCGACGGCATGGTCTCGCTCGGCTTCCTCGACCCGGCCACCCGGGCCGGCACCGGATTCCCCGAACCCGTCGACCCCAGGCCCGTCACCGGCCTCAGCGGCCAGGCCGGCTACCTCGTCGACATCGCCGACACCTACCTCGCCACCACCGGCACTGTCGACGCCGCCACCCTCAAGGCCGGCGGCTGGCGCATCACCACCACCTTCGACAAGCCCCGGCAGGACGCCTTCGCCGCCGCCGTCCGGCAGGAGCTCACCGACGAACTCGACCCGCGGACCCGGCCCGGCACCGACACCGACGTCCGCGTCGCCGGCGCCAGCGTCGAACCCGCCACCGGCCGGATCGTCGCCGCCTACGGCGGGCCGGACTACGCCCGGCAGCCCTACAACGACGCCCTGCGCCAGGACAACCAGATCGGCTCCACCTTCAAACCCCTCGAACTGGCCGCAGCCATCGACAACGAGGCCACCAACCAGGACGGCCACCGGATCACCACCGAGACCGTCTACGACGGCACCAGCGGGCGGGACGTCGTCGGCGGACCCACCCCCTACGCCCCGCCCAACGAGGACGACGAGGACTACGGCCCCGTCACCCTGCGCCAGGCCATGGTCAAGTCCGTCAACTCCGTGTACGCGCAGGAGGGAGTGGACGCCGGCCTGGCCGACGTCCGGGAGACCGCGGTGCGCCTCGGCATCCCCGACGACGTGCCCGGCATGGACCCGGCCAACACCTCCATGACCCTGGGCACCGTCACCCCGAGCGCCATCGACCTGGCCGGCGCCTACGCCGCCCTCGCCAACCACGGCCAGGCCCACACCCCCTGGTCCGTCCTCAAGCTGGAGCACGCCGGCTACTCCGACCTCCCCGGCCTGCCCGACCACGAGGCGACCACCGCCCTCGACCGCGGCACCGCCGACGCCGTCACCGGCGTCCTGCGCGACGTCGTCAGCGCCCGCGGCACCGGCGCCGCCGCCCTCGCCCTCGGCCGCCCCGCCGCCGGCAAGACCGGCACCACCGACGCCAACCTGGCCGCCTGGTTCGCCGGGTACACCCCCGAACTCGCCACCACCGTCAGCCTCTTCAGGGAGAACCCGAAAACCCACGCGAAGGAGTCCCTGGCCGGGACGGCCGGCCTGTCCCGGATCAACGGCGGCACCTTCCCCACCGAGATCTGGACGACCTACATGGCCGAGGCCCTCGACGGCACCAAGGTCCAGCACTTCGACCTGCAACCCACCCCGGGCAACACCCAGCCAAGCCCGACCGCCACCGCGAACCCCACCACCCCCGCCACCGCGCCGGGCAACCGCGCCACCGGCACCCCGACCGCCGCGCCCACCCCCACCGGCGGCCACCCCACCCCCGGCAACCCCACGCCCCCGGCCGCCCCCACCCCCACACCGCCACCGGCGCCCACCCCCGCGCCGACCCGGAACACCCCCACCCCCGTACCGACCCCGACCGGCGCCGCGACCCCCACCCCGGCCGCCGCGGCCCCGCCGTCCCCGCACCCCAGGCCCTGACCCCGAGCTCCCCGGGCAACCTGAGCCCCTGCACTCCTCAGCCGCTGAGCCCCGCCCGGGCCCCACCCCGGGCACCGCGCACCGGTCTACCGCACCAGCTCCCGCTCCAACGGCGTCCGGATCCGGGGCGTCACCCGCACCTCACCCAGCCACCCCGCCAGCCGGGCCGCCTCCCCCGCCACCGCGGCCACCGCCTCCGACCCCACGTCCGACAGCAACCGCCACACCACCTCGCCGTCCGCCCGCTGCGCCCAGCCGCCCACCACCCGGCCGTCCCACCACACCGTCGGCCCGGCGTTGCCCGCCCGGTCGAACAGCGCCGGCACGTCCTCCGGCCGCAGGTACCAGTCCCGCCCGCGCCAGCCCATCACCGTCGGGTCCAGCCCGGGCAGCAGGGCCGCCCACGGACCGCCCGCCCGTTGCACCCCCACGTCACCCGGCAGCACCACCCCGGAGCCGCCGTCCCCCAGCACGACCTCCTGCGCGGCCACGTCGGCCAGCGCCTTCCGGGTGTCGCCGAGCGTCCAGCCCGTCCACCACTTGACGTCCTCCACCGTCGCCGGCCCGTACGCGGCCAGCCAGCGCCGGGCCACCTCCGCCTTCGCCTCGCGCACCGGCAGGTCCGGCCACGGCGGCACCGGCGCCCACGGATAGCTGCTGCTCACCCACGAACCGCGCGGCCGGCACCGCCGCACGTGCCCGTCCGAGGCCAGCACCCGGAGCAGGCGGCTGCCCATGCTCTGCCGCGCCTCGTACGGCTTGCCCTCGGACATCAGCATCGTCTCCCGCAGCGCGGGCACCTCGACGGCCAGCTCCGCGGTGGTCGCCTCCCCGCGCGCCCGCAGCACCTCCAGCACGGCCTGCTCGGTCCGCGCGAGCCGCTGCTCGTCCCAGCCCTCCGCGAACTGCCGCAGGTGCTTGACGAGCGTCGCCCGCTCCTTGACCGCGATCGCCCGGGCCGTCGAGGAGCTCACGAACGGGGCGAAGCCCTCCGTCACGGCGAAGATCGTGCGCCGCATCGACAGCAGCTTCACCAGCGTCACGTCCTCGTACAGCGCCCGCTCCACCTCGGCCGCCGAGGGCTCGGCCAGCCGGGCGCACGCCGACAGGTACACCGTGGCGGCGTCCGTCGCGTGCAGGCCGACCACCGCGTCCGCCACCTGCTCCACCGACTCCGCCCGCCGGGCCGGCACCAGCAGGTGCCGCTCCCCCAGCCTGGCCCGGCGCTGCTCGTCACTGATCCTGGGGCGACTGCCACTCGTTCCGGTCATACCCGGGGACAGTAATGCAGCCGACCCCGCGGGCGCCCCGCCGAACGCGACACCCGGCCGGTCGGGCGCCCACCGGCGCAGGGGGGCGCGCCCGCCCGGCGGCGGACTCCCGGCAACCGGGTGACGGCGGACCGCCACACGCCGACGCCCGGCGCGGCCGCCCCGCGGAAACCCGAGGGCAGACGCATGACGAAGGCCCGCGGACGGACCGCGGCTCGTGGACGGCGCGGCGGCGCGGGCACGGGCCCGGCCTGCTCCGCGCCGACGGGCGGTGCATCCACAGGTACCCCTTCGGACGACGCCCTACCGCCACCGCTCGGCCGACCGCCCGGAGACCTGCCCGGGGCCTGCCCGGGGATGCCGCAGAGGCACGGGCCCGCTCAGAGGTACAGGCCGGTCGAACCCTCCGCGTCACCGAAACGCATCGCCGCCACCGCGTGCAGGTCCCGCTCGCGCAGCAGCACGTACGTCGCGCCGCGCACCTCGACCTCCAGCTTGTCCTCCGGGTCGTACAGCACCCGGTCGCCCGGCTCCACCGAGCGCACGCTCTGGCCCACCGCGACCGCCTCGGCCCAGGTACAGCGCTTGGACAGCTCCGCGGTCGCCGGGATCAGGATGCCGCCGGTCGAACGGCGCTCGCCCTCCGCGCCCTCGGTCTTCACCAGCACCCGGTCGTGCAGCATCTTGATCGGCAGCTTCTCGCCCAGCCGGTCGTGGCGAGGCGCTTCGTTCTGCGGGGTCCGCTCGTCGTTGGTACTCACGCCCCGAAGGTACCCGCCCGAGGCCGCCCGCGTGACGCTGGCCCGACATGCGCGCGGGCCGGGCCCGCACATCCGGCGCACCCGGCCCGCACCACACCGCACCGCACCGCACCGCACCGCACCGCCCCGCCCCGCCCCCGGACGGACCGCGCGACGACGATCCGCGCTCGCTCAGCCCCGCCGGCGCTTGCGGGCCGACGCCAGCAGCAGCACCACACCGACGCCCACCAGCGCCGCCGGCACGATCCGCTCCTTGCGCGGACGGCCCTTCTCGTCCGTGAACTGCGCCTTCGCCTTCTCGACCGCCCCGCTCGCCGCCACGTAGGCCCGGCCGGCCTTCTGCTCGACCGAGGCCACCGCCTTCGCCTTCACCTGCGCCGCGACCGTCGACGGGTGCACCCGCATCGCGAGCTCGTCCAGGGTCGACGCCAGCTGCGTACGGGTCCGCTTGATGTCCGCCTCGATCTGGGCGGCCGTCCGCGTCGCCTTGTCCTTCGTGCTCGCCTCGCCCACTAGGGCCACCCCATTCACCGATGTTGTCCTGTACGACCGACCCAGTTTGTCAGCTGACCCGCCGCCACGCGCGGCCCCACCCACCAACAGAGGTAAGTTTGCCGTGGTACGACCACCAGTCCAGACGAGGAGAGTTCCACCGTGAGCGAGCGCCTCCAGGCCGGAGACACCGCGCCTGCCTTCACCCTGCCCGACGCCGACGGCAAGCAGGTGTCCCTCGCCGACCACCTCGGTCGCAAGGTGATCGTGTACTTCTACCCCGCCGCCCTCACCCCCGGCTGCACCACCCAGGCCTGCGACTTCACCGACAACCTGGAGGTCTTCTCCGGCGCCGGGTACGACGTCGTCGGCATCTCCCCCGACAAGCCCGAGAAGCTCGGCAAGTTCCGCGAGACCGAGGACCTCAAGGTCACCCTGCTCGCCGACGAGGACAAGTCCGTCCTGGAGGCGTACGGCGCCTTCGGCGAGAAGAAGCTCTACGGCAAGACCGTCGTCGGTGTGATCCGCTCCACCGTGATCGTGGACGAGCAGGGCAAGGTCGAGCACGCCCTGTACAACGTCAAGGCCACCGGCCACGTCGCCAAGCTGCTCCGCGACCTGAAGATCGACGCGGCCTGATCCGGCCCACCGCCGGCGCGCCCCGCCCGGGGCGCGCCGGCGCACGCCGTGCGTCGCCCCCGCGGATCTGTCACCGCCGCGTACCGATGGTGTCCTGAACCCGCGAAGTAGCCCCCGCCCCCTGCCCCGGCACCCCTAGGGTTCTGCCCACCGGGTCCAGCAGCCCGGTTCCCGCCGCGCCCCTGGAGTGCCCCGTGCAGAGCCACAGACCCGTCGCCGTCCGCCGCCTTCCCGCCCGCCTGAGCATGGCCGCCGCCGGAGCGGTGGTCGCCCTCGCGCTCACCGCCTGCGGGCCGGAGAACACCCCGGAGTCGGCGGACGGCCCCGCGGTCAGCGCCCCGGCCGGCGCGCCCGCCACCACGGCCGCCGCCACACCCGGCACCGGCGCCTCACCCGCGGTCACCGCGGCCGCCAGCCCCGGCGCGAGCACCGCGCCCCCGGCCGCCCCGGCCGGCAAGCGGCGCGTCAAGCAGGCGAAGACCGCCGGCGGACTCGCCGTCTTCACCGGGCAGGGCGCCGTCTCCGACGTGGCGATCGACCCGGGCGAGATGCGGCCGGACATGAACCTGGTCGTCGCGAACTTCGCCCGGGCCGGGCAGAACGCCGATCGCAAGATCCTCCTGGTCGCGGTCGACAACGTGCCCGAGGACCCGAACAAGCGCCGCGAGCACCTGTGGCGCGGCCTGATCGACTACGCGCTGCAGGACGGCTCCACCGGGACCCCGGGCACCGCCTCGCCGTACGGCCCCGGCCCGCTGGGCGGATCGGTGGAGTGCCTGGGGCTGCCCGAGGCGGCCACCACGGACGTGATCTGCGGCTGGGCCGACGCCTCCACGGCGGGCGTCGCGCTGTTCCCGAAGAGCTCCGTCAAGGACGCCGCCGCACTGTTCCTCGCGATGCGCTCCGACATCGAGCACTGACCCCCGCGGCCCGTCAGTCCGGCAGCCCGGTGAACGGACTGCCGGACTGACGGGCCCCCGGACTGCCCGGCCGCCGTCGGAGCGCGGCGACCGGCCCGTCCGGAGACGACGAAGCGGTGGCGGCACACCCCCCGACCGGGTGCACCGCCACCGCCGTCACTCACCTCGGTGAGCCGCTGTCATCCGATCAGCAGGCCCCGAGGTCGCTCCAGACGCCCCACGTACCGGTGGTCGTGGGGTCCTCTCCCTTGGTCCACCACTTGTTGCTGTAGTAGTGGCCCTTCCACGACACCTTGGTGGTGGTCGCGTAGGTGGTGCCGGCGTCCCAGCTCGGGGCGCCGGTGCAGGCACCGGCGGTGGCCGTGGCGGTCGGCGAGGCCGTCGCGGTGGCGGTCGCGGTCGGCGAGGCCGTCGCGGTGGCCGTGGCGGTCGGCGAGGCGGTGGCCGTGGCGGTCGCGGTGGGCGAGGCCGTGGCCGTGGCGGTGGCGGTCGGGCTCGGCGAGGCGGTGCCGCCGGTCGCGCCGCGGGTCAGGTCGCCGGTCAGGCCGTACAGCGTGCCCGCGACGTTCACCGTCCAGTTGGCCGGGGTCGAGACCGGCAGGTAGTAGGTGAAGTCCAGGTCGACCGACGCGCCCGGGGCCAGCGTCTGCCAGCCCGGCAGCTTCACCGACACGCGGTTGTAGGTGCCCTTGAGGCCGCCCGCGTTGCCCGGGCCGGGGTTGTCCTGCTTGATGACGGTCAGGCCGAAGCCGGACTGGTCCTTGGCGTTGCCCGGAGCCGAGTTGCTGTAGTCGAACTGGAACTCGGTGCCGCCCGGCAGGGTCAGCGTCGAGTTGTTGACGATGTGGATCCGCGGGTTGATCGGGTAGTTCGAGTCACCCAGCGCGAAGTTGGTGTACGTCACGTCGATCGGCAGGGTCTGCTGCGGCAGCGCGATCGTCGAGCGGGTCGCACCGTACGGCGAGGCCGCCTTGAACTTGTCGTACATCAGCGAGGTCAGCGTGGAGCCCTGGACGTACTGGCCCTTGCCGCCGTTGGCGGTCGCGTCCCACTTGTAGTCGCCCGCGAGCTCCCAGATCATCGCGCCGCCGACGCCCTGGTTGATGACGTAGTCCGCCTTGGCGCCGACCGACTGCTCGTCCTCGGTGGAGAGGAAGACCTTCTTGGTGTCGTTCCACAGCCACGGCGCGACCAGGCTGGCGCTGTAGTTGCGGGTGTAGGTGCCCTGCAGGGCGGTGTCGGTCAGGCCGTACTTGGAGAGGTAGTCGGGGACGACGCCCTTCTCCAGGTTCTTGGCGTGCCACATCGGGTTCGACCCGGCCGGGGACTCCTTGCCCGCGGTGTCCTTGTCGTTCCAGATGTTGTCGATGCCGACGGCGCCGTCACCACAGGCCGTCAGGCCGGCACCGGCCGGGCAGGTGGTGCTGGCCGCGGTGCCCCAGAGGCCGTTGGTGCCGCCGGTGACGTTCTTGAAGCCGCGGGTGTAGTACGGCAGGCCGACGTTGATCCGGCCGGCCGGCATCGCGCCGCGGAAGTAGTGGAACGCCCAGTCGGTGTTCAGGTAGCCGACGCCGCCGTACTGCGCGGTGCCGTAGACGTTGGCGGCCGCCAGCTCGCCGTCCTTGCCGTCGTCGTAGAGCGAGGCGTTCGGACCGACGTACTTGTTCCAGGCGCCGTGCAGGTCGTACGACATGATGTTGACGTAGTCGAGGTACTGCGCCGGCTGGTAGGTCTCCATGCCGCGCAGCAGGTACCCGGACGAGGGGGCCGCGACCGAGAGCAGGTAGTGCTTGCCGTCGGCGGCGCCGGCCCGGTCCAGCTTCTCGCGCAGCGTCTTCATCAGGGCCGCGTAGCCCTTGGCGAGCGCGCCGCGGCGGGCGTTGGCGAGCGTCCAGTCCAGCGGGTTGCCGGCGTCCTTCATGGAGGTCGCGTACTCGTAGTCGATGTCGACGCCGTTGAAGCCGTACTTCTTGATGAAGTCGACCGCCGAGGTGGCGAAGGTGTCGATGCCGCCCTGGTTGACGCTGCCGTCGGCGTTGGTGGTCACCGAGTAGAAGCCGCCGGAGTTGACCCGGTTGCCGTCGTCACCGAAGTAGCCGCCGGTCTCGGTCCAACCGCCCACCGAGATCATGGTCTTGACGTTCGGGTACTGCTTCTTGTACTTGGTCAGCAGGTTGAAGTGACCCTTGTACGGCAGCGTCGGGTCCATCTCCGCGCCGGCCACGCCGGGGAAGGTCATCCCGGTGGCCTCGTTGTTCGGGCCGTCCGTGCCGACCGACAGCTTGTTGTCGCTGCCGATGTGCCCGAACGCGTAGTTCAGGTGGGTGACCTTGTCCCACGGGATGTTGTTCACCAGGTAGGCGGGGGTCCCGTCCTTACCGGTGCGCCAGCCCGTGAAGTAGCCGATGATGCGGCGCTGGTGGTCGGCGCCCATCTTCTCGCGGCCGGCCTCGTCGTAGACGGAGCAGTAGGGCACGTCCACGCCGGGCGTGGCGTACATGCCGTCGGGGCGACAGTCGGCGTTGTTGACGGTGGCCGACGCCTGCGAGGGCGCGGCGCCGAGGGTGGCGACCAGCAGGCCGGCCAGCCCGGCGGCGGCGAGCGTGGCGAGGCCCGCCCGGACGCCGGGGCTCTTCTCGCGGCGAGCAGCGGTGGGACGCTCCTCGGCCGTGCTTCGGATCAACACTCGGTCCTCCAGGAGAGAGTGCCGGCGCGTACCTGTGGGGAGCACGCACGTGGGGGATACAAGATTGGCGCTGAAGCTATGTGGTCTGGACCAGTCCGGTCAATAGGTCCGTACCAATTGGCAAAGAAGTTACCAACTCGCCACCTCAGGCCCCTGCGCCGGCCCAACTTCCGTGCATACCCGTAACCCAGACATCCCAACAGTCGTTCGTACGAGCGGGGGACGGGCGCACCACTCGGCCCGAGGGGACACGCATGACCATCAAGTACACCCGCGAACTGCTCGCCGGACTGGCCGCCGAGTCCAGCAGCGTCAACGACATGATGCGACGCCTCGGCGTCCCGCCGGCGGGCGGCACCCACAGCTACCTGAGCAGGCGGCTCAAGCACTACGGGATCGACACCTCGCACTTCCGGCCGGTCCGCACGGTCTACACCAGGGAGTTGCTGCAGGAGGCCGTGACGGCCTCACAGAGCCTGGCCGGTGTCCTGCGCCACCTGAACCACCGCCAGGGCGGCGGAACCCAGGCCCACGTCGCGCGCCGCATCGCGGCGTTCGGGATCGACACCTCGCACTTCACGGGACAGGCCCACAACCGGGGCAAGCCACCCGCGAGCAAGCTTGCACCCGGGGAGCTCCTCGTGGAACGCCCCTCGGACAGCGGACGTCTTCCGGGGAGAAGGCTCCGCAAGGCCCTGACGGAACTCGGCCGTCCTGAGAGCTGCGAAGGCTGCGGCACGGGGCCCGAGTGGCTCGGACGGCCGCTCACCCTCGAAGTGGATCACATCAACGGGGACTGGTCGGACAACCGCCCCGGCAACCTCAGACTGCTCTGCCCGAACTGCCATGCGACCACGGACACCTACTGCGGGAGGAACAGGGGCGGCCTGGGCGCAAACCTCCCGACGCCCGGCCCACCACCTCGGACGGAGGGCACCCCGGCCGGCCAGGGCTGAGCTCGAAAAGCGAGGTGCACTTCGTTTCGGCAGCCAAGTAGCATGATGCCCAGCAGGGCAGGCGGCCGTGGCGCAGTGGCGACGCAGACGGTTTAGGTCCGTTGGTCCGTGAGGACTTGAGGGTTCGAATCCCTTCGGCCGCACTGGTGTGCACCTTAGAAACGAAGGCCCGCTCGGATCACTCCGAGCGGGCCTTCGTCGTGGCGACGGACACCCCGTCAGCCCAGCAGCTCCCGCACCACCGGTGCCAGCGCCCGGAAGGCCTGGCCGCGGTGGCTGATCGCGTTCTTCTCGTCGGCGGTCAGCTCGGCGCAGGTCCGGCTCTCGCCCAGCGGCTGGAGGAGCGGGTCGTAGCCGAAGCCGCCGTCGCCCGAGGGGGCCGTGCGCAGCGTGCCGGGCAGGGTGCCCTCCACGACCCGCTCGGTGCCGTCGGGGAGGGCGAGGGCGGCGGCGCAGGCGAAGTGCGCGGCGCGGTGCTCGGGGGCGATGTCGGAGAGCTGGGCGAGCAGCAGGTCGAGGTTGGCGCGGTCGTCGCCGTGCCTGCCGGCCCAGCGGGCGGAGAAGATGCCGGGGGCGCCATTGAGGACGTCGACGCAGAGGCCGGAGTCGTCGGCGACGGCGGGCAGGCCGGTGGCCTTGGCGAGGGCGTGCGCCTTGAGGAGGGCGTTCTCGGCGAAGGTGACGCCGGTCTCGGCGACGTCGGGGATCTCGGGGTAGGCGTCGGCGCCGACCAGTTCGACGTCCAGTCCGGCGGCGCCGAGGATGGCGCGCAGCTCGGTGACCTTGTGCTGGTTGCGGGTGGCGAGGACGAGGCGGCGGGTGCTCATGGCCCCACCCTAGCCAAGGCGGGGTGGGGCGGGTCGCCGGTGTCGCCCGGGGTCAGCCGGTGCAGACCTGGGTGAGGTTGCCGGCGGCGTCGCCGAGCGGCTTGAGGTCGGGGACCTGCTTGGCGTTGACGGCCTGCTGGACCTTGTCGACCTGGGTGGTGAGGTCGGTGATGGCCTTGGAGACGTCGGTGTTCTTCGAGTTCTTGCCGAGCTGGTCGAGGTCGTTCTTGAGCTTCTGGAGGGCCTGCCCGGCGGCGGCCGCGTCGTTGCTGGCGTTGTTGAAGGCGTTGGTGACGTCGGTGATGTCGCCGGTGATCTTGATGGCGGTGTTGCCGCAGTCGAGGGCCTTCTGGGCGGCCGAGCAGCTGACCGCGCTGAGCGGGAGGATCGCGATGAGCGCGGCCACGGCGAGGGTGGCGGGGCGGGTGATGCTCTGGGGCATCCGGTCCTCCTGGGTACGCGGGGTTCCGGGGGGAAGGACGCTGGGCTGGGTCCGGCGGTTCCCGTGCGGGGTACTGCGGGGAACCGTACGGGCTCCGGGCCCGGCCTGTACAGGAGCCGGGCCCGGTGCCGGTGTCGCGCGCGGCGGGTTGCGCCGGTCAGCCCCCGAGGGCCTTTCGCTGGATCTCGTCGAGCTCGGCGCAGCCGAGGGTGCCGAGGTCGAGGAGCTGGTCGAGGAGGGCGCGGTCGAAGGGGGCGCCCTCGGCGGTGCCCTGGACCTCGACGAAGCGGCCGTCGGAGGTGCAGACGATGTTCATGTCGGTCTCGGCGCGGACGTCCTCCTCGTACTGGAGGTCGAGCATCGGGACGCCGTCGATGATGCCGACGCTGACGGCGCTGACGCCGCCGGTGATGGGCTGGCCCTTGGCGCGGAGGATCTTCTTGTCGCGGGCCCAGGCGACGGCGTCGACGAGGGCGACGTAGGCGCCGGTGATGGCGGCGGTGCGGGTGCCGCCGTCGGCCTGGAGGACGTCGCAGTCGAGGACGATGGTGTTCTCGGCGAGGGCGCGGTGGTCGATGACGGCGCGCAGGGAGCGGCCGATGAGCCGGCTGATCTCGTGGGTGCGCCCGCCGATGCGGCCCTTGACGGCTTCGCGGTCGCCGCGGGTGTTGGTGGCGCGGGGGAGCATGGAGTATTCGGCGGTGACCCAGCCCTCGCCGCTGCCCTTGCGCCAGCGGGGGACGCCTTCGGTGACGCTGGCGGTGCAGAGCACCTTGGTGTCGCCGTAGGAGACGAGGACGGAGCCTTCGGCGTGCTTGCTCCAGCCCCGTTCGATGGTGATGGGGCGGAGCTGGTCGGGGGTGCGGCCGTCGATGCGTGACATAGCGTCCGAGCGTAGTCGGTCCTGGTGGCGGGCTCGGGCGCGCGGACGGCCGGTGGGCGGGCCGGAGGGGGTGGCGGTGGCCGGTGCGGGCCGGGCGGTGCGGGGGCGGGCGGGGTCCGGGTGTGCGGACGGCCCGCGCGGCAGCGGGTGCTGCTGGGCGGGCCGTGTGGGTGACCGGGTGGGTCAGGTCACATCATGTCTTCGATGTCGGCCGCGATGGGGTCGGCGTCGGTGCCGATGACGACCTGGATGGCGGTGCCCATCTTGACGACGCCGTGGGCGCCGGCCGCCTTGAGGGCGGCTTCGTTGACCAGGGAGGCGTCCTTGACCTCGGTGCGCAGGCGGGTGATGCAGCCTTCGACCTCTTCGATGTTGTCGATGCCGCCGAGACCGGCGACGATCTTCTCAGCCTTGCTGGCCATGTCTTTCTCCCTCTGTCTCGGCGTCGGCTGCTTTGCCGGGTGCCGTACTGCCCTGTGCTGCGGTGGGTCGGCGCTGACGCGGGCTCATGTGCCGTGTCGCGTCAGCGGCGCGACCAGCATCACCCGAGTTGGACCGGTTTGCCAGGTTAGTCCACGTTTGGCCCACCTCGGCGCGCGCACTCTGGATCTTCGTCTGAGGATGACGGTCAGCGGGACCTCCGGTCCCCTGGCGCGCCCGCCCCCTTCGCCGCGAGTGGTCTACACCAATATTACGTCCACTCCGATGAACGTGGGAAACGCCCCAGGTGTTCCGGCAGCTCCCGGTGAGCGCACGCAACGGGCACTGCTCTCGGAGGGCGATGATGAGTTCAGCAGGCGCCGCAGCATCACAGGCGAAATGGTGGCACGGCTTCTACGGCGGACTCCAGAAGATGGGCCGCAGCCTCCAGCTGCCGGTGGCCGTCCTGCCGGCCGCGGGCATCCTGAACCGGCTGGGCCAGGACGACGTCTTCGGCCCGGAGGGCCTCGGCTGGGACAACGTCGCCACGGTCTTCAAGGCGGCCGGCGGCGCCCTGCTGGACTCCGGTCTGGGCTTGCCGCTGCTGTTCTGCATCGGCGTCGCGATCGGCATGGCCAAGAAGGCGGACGGCTCCACCGCGCTCGCCGCGGTGGTCGGCTTCCTGGTCTACTACAAGATCCTCCAGTCCTTCCCGGAGGACTGCCCGGCGCCGACCAAACTGGTCGGCAACGCCTGCGTGGACGTGGCCAACGCGAAGGCCGAGGCCGCCGTCTACCAGAACCCGGGCGTGCTCGGCGGCATCCTGATCGGCCTGTTCTCCGCCTGGCTCTGGGTCCGGTTCCACCGCACCAAGCTGGTCGACTGGCTCGGCTTCTTCAACGGACGCCGCCTGGTCCCGATGATCACCGCCCTGATGGGCATGCTGCTGGGCAGCCTCGCGGTCTGGGTCTGGCCGCCGATCGGGCGGGCCATGACCGACTTCGGCCAGTGGATGGTCGACCTCGGCTCCGGCGGCGCCGGGGTCTTCGGCGTCGCCAACCGCACCCTGCTGCTGATCGGCATGCACCAGCTGCTGAACACCTTCGTCTGGTTCCAGTTCGGCGACTACACCAAGGCGAACGGCGAGATGGTGCACGGCGACATCCCGCGCTTCCTGGCGGGCGACCCGACGGCCGGCCAGTTCACCTCCGGCTTCTTCCCGATCATGATGTTCGCGCTGCCGGCCGCCGCCCTGGCCATCGCCCACGCCGCCAAGCCCCATCGCCGCAAGGAGATCTACGGCCTGATGCTGTCGGTCGGCCTGACCTCCTTCGTCACCGGCGTCACCGAGCCGATCGAGTACTCCTTCGCCTACATCGCCCCCGCCCTCTACGCGGTGCACGCGGTGCTGACCGGCGTGTCGATGGCGGTCACCTGGGGGCTCGGGGTCCATGACGGCTTCACCTTCTCGGCGGGCCTGATCGACTACGTCATCAACTGGTCGCTGGCCACCAAACCCTGGCTGATCATCCCGATCGGCCTCTGCTTCGCGGTGGTCTACTACGCGCTGTTCTACTTCATCATCAAGAAATTCGACCTCAAGACACCCGGCCGCGAGGACGACGAGGAAGTCGAGGACGTCACCAAGGCATAGCGTCGGAAAAGTCCTGCGGGCCCCCGGGGGGTGATTCTCCGGGGGCCCGCTCCGATTTCCGCGCAGCCGGACCGAGCGGGCCCGGGGAGCGCCGGGAATTCCCCGCCGGGAATTCCGGGGGGATTGGACGACTCGTACCGGAACGACCTCCCCGGGCGGAGGCCCGGCCGGCCCCGGGCCGCCGGCGGGCGGCTCACCACCCGGCACCCGGCCCGCCCGCGCGGGCCCCCGCGGTGGTCATGGTGGTGGTCACGGCGGTGGTCACCGCTGGTGCCGGGCGCGGCGGCCCGCACCCGGCCGGGTGCGCGCACCAGCCGGGCGGCCGGATTCCCGGGGCCGTTCCGGGCAATCGGGCGACGGATCTCCGGATAGCGGGACAATCCCGGCGACCGCGCCGGCAGGGCGCGTGTGAGATCCGGACGGAGTTGTGCAGTTCCGGCGTTGATCGACCGGAGGGGATTGCGCGGCGGCGCGTTCGTGGCAGGCTTCTTCACCGTGATGATGTCCGGTCAGCCGATCACCTCGCGCGCTGCTCCGCGCCGGAGTCCGGCGAACCCTGCGGCGCAGGTCGCCGCGGGTGAGGGGACCGGCGGATCGAACCGCGCCCACCCGCCCGGCCCGGCCAGGTCGACCGGTTCGCCGGCATCCGGTCCGCGGGGCGCCCCCGCCCGGAGCCGGCCCCGGAGACGTCCCCCGGGGGCCGACCGTTCGTCCACCACCACCCGGCCCGGGTGACCGCGGAGCCGTCGGGCGGGCATTTTGTTGCGCAAATCGCCAAAAGCACAATCACGGTCGGTAATCATGATCGCGAATCCTCAAGAAGGTTTCGATTTCATAGCGCTTCCCACCTGCACGGCTATCTGGGGTTCCGCCCCTTCTCCGCTCGTGCTAGAAAACTGGTCTACACCACGTGTGGTGTAGACCAGTTCGCGGCGGTCCGCGCCCCCTGCACCACCCCGACCGCCCCTGCCGTAAGGAACCTCCCCCATGACTACGTCTGCGAAGGCACCGGCGCCCGACGCGGCACCGGCCCCGGCCCCGGCGCCGAGCCCCGCCAAGAAGTACGGCCAGAGCGTCCTCCAGGGTCTGCAGAAGATCGGCCGCAGCCTCCAGCTCCCGATCGCCGTGCTGCCCGCCGCAGGCCTGCTGCTCCGTCTGGGCCAGGACGACGTCTTCGGCAAGGACGGCCTCGGCTGGGGCAAGGTCGCCACCGTCTTCTCCACCGCCGGTGACGCGGTGTTCGCCAACCTGCCGATGCTGTTCGCGGTGGGCATCGCGATCGGCTTCGCCAAGAAGTCCGACGGCTCCACCGCGCTCGCCGCGCTGGTCGGCTTCCTGGTCTACAAGAACGTGCTGACCGCCTTCCCGATCACCGAGGGCAAGATCGTCGACGGCAAGTACGTGGCCGCCACGTACCAGAACCCCGGCGTCCTCGGCGGCATCGTGATCGGCCTGCTGGCCGCCGTGCTCTGGCAGAAGTACCACCGCACCAAGCTGGTCGACTGGCTCGGCTTCTTCAACGGCCGCCGCCTGGTCCCGATCATCATGGCCTTCGTCGGCACCGCCGTCGGCGTGCTCTTCGCCCTGACCTGGGGCCCGATCGGCGACGCCATCAAGAGCCTCAACGACACCCTGATCGGTGCCGGCGCGCTCGGTGCGGGTGCCTTCGGCCTGGTCAACCGCGGTCTGCTGCCGGTCGGCATGCACCAGTTCGTGAACTCCTACGCCTGGTTCCAGACCGGTGACTTCACCAAGGTCGACGGCACCGTCGTGCACGGCGACCTGAACCGCTTCTTCGCCGGCGACCCGACCGCCGGACAGTTCATGTCGGGCTTCTACCCGATCATGATGTTCGCGCTCCCGGCCGCCGCCCTGGCCATCGCCCACGCCGCCAAGCCGCACCGCCGCAAGGCCGTGATGGGCATGATGATGTCGCTGGCCCTGACCTCCTTCGTCACCGGTGTCACCGAGCCGATCGAGTTCGCCTTCGTCTTCATCGCCCCCGCCCTGTACGTCATCCACGCGCTGCTCACCGCCGTCTCGATGGCCGTCACCTGGGCCCTCGGCGTGCACGACGGCTTCACCTTCTCGGCGGGCCTGATCGACTACGCCCTCGCCTGGAACAAGGCCTCCAGCCCCTGGCTGATCATCCCGATCGGTCTGGTCTTCGCGGCCCTGTACTACTTCCTCTTCCGCTTCGCGATCGCCAAGTTCGACCTCAAGACCCCCGGTCGCGAGGACGACGACGAGATCGAGGACGTCACCAAGGCCTGACGCCCGCCCGGCACCACCGCGACACCCGCACCCCGCCCCGCCGCTCACCCCCCGAGCGGCGGGGCGGGGTGTTCGCGTACCCGAGCGGCGGGGCGGGGTTTCGCGTACCCGGGCGGCCGCGGCGCCGGGCCCGCGCGGTCCACTTCCCGGGCGGTGGTTGACGGATCGGCAAGATCGCTGGTCAACTGGGGCGGTGAACGTCCGGCGCATTCTGGTCACCCGCAGCCACATCGACTTCGGTCGCGTGTGGTCCGCGGCGTGTCGCGCCTGACCCGTTCCCTGCGGCTGCCCGGCTGACGTTCCGCCCGGCTCTGCCCGCCCCAGCATCTCGTGTCGCCCGAAAGGGCCCCTTCGCGTACCCGCACGAGGAAACCAGGCCACGCCATGCCCCGACAGCTGCACTTCTCCGCCGCCCTCGACAGCCCCGGACACGTCCGGGCCGACCACTACTCCGCACTCGCCCTCGCCGCCGAGCGGGCGACCCTGGACTTCGTCACCCTCGACGACTCCTTCGCCGCCGCCCCGCACCGCCCGGACGCGCTGGCCACCTTCTCCCGGCTCGCCCCGGTGACCGACAGGATCGGCCTGGTGCCGACCGTCACCACCACCCACACCGAGCCGTTCCACACCTCGATCTCGGTCAACACCCTGGACTGGGTGAGCGAGGGCCGGGCCGGCTGGCAGGTCGCGGTCTCCGACTCCGAGGAGGAGGCCCGCGCCTTCGGCCGGCGGGAGACCGCCCCGGCGGCCGACCTGTGGGCCGAGGCCGCCGAGGCCGTGGACGCCGCCGCCCGGCTCTGGGACAGCTGGGAGGACGACGCCGAGATCCGCGACGTCGCCACCGGCCGCTTCATCGACCGCGACAAGCTGCACTACACCGACTTCCAGGGCCGGTACTTCTCGGTGCGCGGCCCGTCCATCACCCCGCGCCCGCCCCAGGGCCGCCCCGTCGTCGTGGTCGCGCTGACCGCCGACGACCTGCCCGAGCGGACCGCTCTCGCCGTGCGGTACGCCGACGTCGTCCTGTTGGACGCCCCGGGGCCCGAGGAGGCCCGGGCCGTCGCCGACCGGCTCCGGCTCCAGGCCGGCGAGCAGCTGCGCATCCTGCTCCGCCTGGACGTGGCGCTCGCCGACGAGGCGGCGGCGCAGGCGCTGACCGAACGGATCGCCGCGACCGGCGGGGTGGACGGGTTCCATCTCGTCCCCGCCGATCCCGGCCGTGACCTCGCCGCCTTCGCCGAGCGGGTCGCGCCGGCACTGCGGGCGCGCGGACTGCTGCGGGCCGACTACACCGGCCGCACCCTGCGCGATCACCTCGGCCTGGCCCGGCCCGCCAGCCGGTACGCCGCCACCGTCCCCGCCCCCGCCGCCACCCGCTCCCCCGCCGCCGAGGTGACCCGATGACCGGCCGTCCGCTCAAGCAGATCCATCTCGCCGCGCACTTCCCCGGCGTCAACAACACCACCGTGTGGACCGATCCGGCCTCCCGCAGCCAGATCGAGTTCTCGTCCTTCCGGCATCTCGCGGAGACGGCCGAACGCGGGAAGTTCGACTTCTTCTTCCTCGCCGAGGGGCTGCGGCTGCGGGAGGTGAAGGGCCGGATCCACGACCTGGACGTGGTGGGCCGCCCGGAGTCGATCACCGTGCTGAACGCCCTGGCGGCGGTCACCGAACGGCTCGGGCTGGCGGCGACGGTGAACGCGACCTTCAACGAGCCGTACGAGCTGGCCCGGCGACTGGCCTCGCTCGACCACCTGTCCGAGGGCCGGGCGGCGTGGAACGTGGTCACCTCCTCGGACGCCTTCACCGGGGAGAACTTCCGCCGCGGCGGCTACCTGGACCGCGCGGACCGGTACACCCGGGCGGCCGAGTTCGTCCAGCTCGCGCGGGAGTTCTGGGACGCCGACGGCGCGCCCGTACGGCACTCGGGACCGCAGTTCGACGTGACGGGCACGCTGTCGCTGCCGCGGCCCCCGCAGGGGCACCCGGTGGTGATCCAGGCGGGCGACTCCGAGGAGGGCCGGGAGTTCGCGGCCTCGGCGGCCGACGTGATCTTCAGCCGGCACAGCACGCTGGAGGCCGGGCAGGCGTTCCACCACGACGTGAAGCGGCGGCTGGCGGCGTACGGGCGCAAGCCCGACGAGCTGAAGATCATGCCCGGCGTCACGTTCGTCCTGGGTGACACCGATGCCGAGGCCCAGGAGCGCGCGGCCGAGATCCGCCGGGCCCAGGTCAGTCCGCGCACCGCGATCGCCCACCTGGAGCAGGTGTGGGGCATCGACCTCTCCGACCACGACCCGGACGGGCCGCTGCCGACGGCCGACCCGGTGCCGGACAGCGAACTCGTCCAGGGCCGGACCAGGATCGGCGACCCGCTGGAGATCGCCGCCAGGTGGCGGGCCACGGCGGCCGAGAAGAAGCTGAGCAGCCGGGAGCTGGTGATCGAGGTGACCGGGCGCCAGTCGTTCATCGGGTCGGCGCGCACGGTCGCGGCGCAGCTCAACGAGCACGTGCAGAGCGACGCCGCGGACGGGTTCATCCTCGTCCCGCACCTCACTCCCGGTGGGCTGGACGACTTCGTCGACCAGGTGGTGCCGCTGCTGCAGGAGCGGGGCGTGTTCCGGACCGAGTACACCGGCTCGACCCTGCGCGAGCATCTCGGGCTGCCCGTGCCCGGGCAGCGCTGAGCCGGGTGCGCTGAGCCGGGCGGCTGGGCCGCCTACAGGCGGCCCAGCCGGGCCGCGTGGACGCCCGCCTGGAAGCGGCTCTCCGCGCCGAGGTCGGCGATCAGCTCGGCGACCAGCCGGCGCACGGTGCGTTCGGAGATCTCCAGCTTGCGGCCGATGGCGGCGTCGGTGAGTCCGGCGGCGAGCAGGCGCAGCACCTCGTGGTGGCGGTCGGCCGGCTCGGCCGGCCGCCGCGCGGTGGAGAGGAGTTCGGGCGGGGTCCAGGCACCGGCCCAGACGTACTCGAAGAGCTCGCGGATCATGGCGACCACCGCGGGCTCGCGGACGACGAGGGCCGCCGCCGCCTCGGCGGGCACCTCGGAGGCCGGCGTCTCGGAGGCCGATGCCGCCGGGGCGGGCAGGACGGCGAGCCGGGCGTCGACGGCGATCAGCCAGAGCGGCAGCGTGTGGGCGACCCGGATGCGGGCGCCGGCCGCGGTCAGCTCCCGCAGGTGTGCGAGGACGGCGGGGCGGCGCAGCGCGGCAGCCGGGTAGACGGTGCGCATGGCCACGCCGTGGGCGAGGGCGATGCGTTCGCGGGCGAGCTTGTCCGCGAGGGCGGGGCCGGACGGGTCCTGTCCGGGCCGCAGCGAGAGCGCCTCGGTACGGGCGCCCCGGGCGGTGTCCTCCAGCAGGGCGGCGATGCGCTCCGGGCCCCGGACGAGTTCGAGCAGGTGGTCGGCGCGGTGGCGCTCCTGGACGGGCAGGTAGCCGCCGTGCAGTTGTTCCACGGTGTCGCGGGTGCGCCGGACGGCGTCGAACAGGGCGGCGATCTGCCCGTCCGCGTCGAGCAGCAGCTGGCGTACGGCGGTGTCGACGGAGACGGTGGTGTGACCGGCGGCGGCCGGGCGCAGCAGTCCGAGTGCGCGCAGTTCGGCGGTGGCGGTGGCGAGCCGGTCGGGGGGCCAGCCGAGGGTCTCGGGCGGCAGGCCGGGCTCGGCGAGCAGCCGGCCGTAGAGGTGGGCGGCGTCGCCGCCGGGTGGCGCCGCGTCGTCGGGCCGTTTCATCTGCGGCACCCTACCGAGGGCCGGGCGGGGCGGCACCGGGGTTTCGCACGGCGAGACGGCCCGGGGCCGGCCGGCCACGCGGTGCCGGTCGTTCCGGCACGACCGTCGCGGCCGTGGCCGTTCCCGGTCATGACCGGTTCCGGACGGGTCCGTGCCCCGGTCCGGGCCGCCGCCGCGGTCGAGGATGGGCACATGTCTCTCTCCGAAGCTTCCGTGATCTGGATGGACGGCGCCCTGGTGCCCTGGCACGAGGCGCGGGTCCATGTGCTGACCCATGGCCTGCACTACGGCACCGGAGTGCTGGAGGGCACCCGGGTCTTCGCCACCGCCGAGGGGCCTGCGGTGTTCCGGCTGGCCGACCATCTGCGCCGGCTGGAGCGCAGTGCGCGGATGCTGCGCATCGATCTCCCCTACGGCGAGGAGGAGTTGGCGAGGGCCACGGTGGACCTGGTGCGGGCCAACGGCCACGAGTCCTGCTACCTCCGGCACTTCGCGTTCCTGGGGTACGGCGCGATGGGCCTGGACATGCGCTCCTCCCCCGTCTCGACGGTGATCGCGAGCTGGGACTCGCTCGCGGCGCTGGACTCCGGCGGCCGGGCGATCCGGGTGAAGACCAGCAGCTGGCAGCGGACTTCGCCGAACGCGGTGCCGAACGCGGCCAAGGCCACCGGCCCGTACCTGAACTCGGTGCTGGCCCGGCGGGAGGCGACCGACGCGGGGTACGACGAGGCGCTGCTGCTCGACGCGGAGGGCTTCGTGAGCGAGTGCAGTTCGGAGAACGTCTTCGCGGTGCGCGGGGGTGTGCTGCGGACGCCGCCGGCCAGCGCGGGCGCACTGGAGGGGATCACCCAGGACACGGTGCTGACACTGGCGCGACAGCTGGGCGTGGAGGTGCGGGTGGAGAACCTGCTGCGCTCGGACCTGTACGCGGCGGACGAGGTGTTCGTCTGCGGGACGGCGGCCGGAGTGGTGCCGGTGCACTCGCTGGACGACCGCGAACTGCCGGATGCTCCGGGCGACCTGACGAAGCGTCTGGCCGATCTGTACGAGGCGGCGGTGTCGGGGGCCGAGCCGCGCTACCGGGGCTGGCTGACTCCGGTCGGCCGCTGATCGGAGCAGGTGGACGAGGCGGAGCCGGTGGGGCCGGCTCAGAGCTCGTAGACGGCTCCGGGCCGGGCGATCTCGACGGGCCCGGCGAAGGCGGCCGCGGCGTCCTTGCGGTTGTGCTCGGCGTCGGTCCACGGCGGGATGTGGGTGAGGACGAGGCGGCGGGCACCGGCCGCGGTGGCGTGCTCGCCGGCCTCGCGGCCGTTGAGGTGGACGGCCTGGTAGGTGTCGCGGCCGTCGAGGTAGGCGGCCTCGCAGAGGAAGAGGTCGGTGTCGCGGGCGAGCTCGACGAGGTCGGCGCACTCGCCGGTGTCCCCGGAGTAGACGAGCGAGCGGCCCTGGTGCTCGATCCGGAAGGCGTAGGCCTCGACCGGGTGGTTGACGCGGGCGACGGTGACCCGCAGCGGGCCGAGGTCGAAGCTGCCGGGACGCAGGGTGTGGAAGTCGAAGACCTCGCGCATGCCGGGTTCCTCCGGCATGTCGTAGGCGCGCGCGAGGCGCTCGGCGGTGCCGGCCGGTCCGTGGACGGGGAGGAGTTCGGGACAGCCCTCGGCCCGGTAGTTGCGGGCGACCCAGTAGGCGCAGAGGTCGATGCAGTGGTCGGCGTGCAGGTGGCTGAGCAGGACGGCGTCGACGTCGTAGAGGCCGCTGTACTGCTGCAGGGCGCCCAGCGCGCCGTTGCCCAGGTCGATGACGAGGCGGTAGCCGTCGGCCTCCACCAGGTAGCTGGAGCACGGCGATTCGGCGGACGGGAAGCTTCCCGAGCACCCCACCACGGTCAGTTTCATACCGAGCCCCTCCGCCCCGACGCGCGCTGGCTGCTGTTGGTCGTGCCTGTCCGCCCGGGCGGTGGCCCGGGTCCGCTGCTACCCGCCGGTACACCGGTCGGTAGCACTGCGTTCGCGTGTCGAGAGTAAGGGCGGAGAGGCACTTTGCCCCCGTCTCCGTGCCGGGCTGTGGCTGGAATCACCAGAACGCTCCGGGGCGGGGGCCGTGGGCGAGCGGCGCGCGGGGCCGGCGGCGCGCCGCCCCCGACTCGACTGCGGGCCCCGTTCGCCGGCCGCCCGGGCAGGCGTGACGCGCGCGGGTGCGGGCGCGTGCCGGAGGGCGCGGCGAGCGGGAATGCGGTCGGCGGTGGCGCGGTCAGCGGTGGCGCGGGCGGCTGCGGGCCCAGTTCCTGACGGTGTCGGCGTACCAGCGCGGGTGTCCCGCGGCGTCGTGCAGGTCGGGCTCGGGCAGCAGCCCGTGCCGGCGGTAGTTGCGGACGGTCTCGGGCTGGACGTTGATGTGGCGGGCGATCTCGGCGTAGGACCACAGGTCGGTGCTGTGCGCGCTCATGGGGACACCTTCGGCCGGGGAGCTCCGAGGCCGGCCTCGGCTGCGGGTCCAGCCTTTCCGGCCGGGAGGGCGACTTGGCCGCGTATCGGCCGCGGTGACCGTTCTGTGACGAATCAGGGGCAGAGAACGGATAAATGGCCCCGGGGCGCGGCCGGCGCGACCGTGCGGGGCGGGCGGGAACCGGCCCGGTATACCGTCGGGCAGATGAACGGGTACTGGATGGTCGCGGCGGGGGCGGTGGTCGCGGCGCTGGCCGCGCTGGCGGGGGCGCTGGCCCGCCGGGCCCGGCGGGGAGCGGCGCCCTCCCGGCCGCGGCGGGGCGGGACCAGGCCGCCGGGGACGGGCCGGGGCGGGCGGCCGGCGCCGCGGGAGATCTGGTGGGCCGAGGTGCCGTTCGAGGACGGGCCGGGCGCCAAGGACCGGCCGTGCCTGGTGCTGCGGGTGAACGGCCGGACCGCCACCGTCGCGAAGATCACCAGCAAGCACCACGCCGAGCGGCCCGGGGTGCTCGCGCTGCCGCCCGGCTCGGTCGGCGACGCCCGGGGGCGGGCCAGCTGGCTGGAGACGGACGAGCTGCGCGACGTCCCGCTGACCGCCTTCCGCCGCCGGATCGGCCCGCTCGACGAGCGGACCTGGGCGCGGGCGCGGCGCGGGGCCTGAGCGCCGGGCCCGGACCTTCGTCAGGCCCGGGAGGTCTCAGGCCCGGGAGGTCAGGCCCAGAGCTGGCCCTGCAGGGCCTCGACCGCGTCCTCGGTGCTCTCCGCGGTGTAGATGCCGGTGGAGAGGTACTTCCAGCCGCCGTCCGCGACCACGAAGACCACGTCCGCGCGCTCGCCGGCCGCCGCGGCCTTGCGGGCGACACCGACCGCGGCGTGCAGGATCGCACCGGTCGAGACGCCCGCGAAGATGCCCTCCTGCTGGAGGAGCTCGCGGGTGCGGCGCACCGCGTCCGCGGAGCCCACGCTGAACCGGGTGGTGAGCACCTCGGCGTCGTACAGCTCGGGGACGAAGCCCTCGTCGAGGTTGCGCAGGCCGTAGACCAGGTCGTCGTAGCGCGGCTCGGCGGCGACGATCTGCACGCCGGGGACCTTCTCGCGCAGGAACCGGCCGACGCCCATCAGGGTCCCGGTGGTGCCGAGACCGGCCACGAAGTGGGTGACGGTCGGCAGGTCGGCGAGGATCTCGGGGCCGGTGGTGGCGTAGTGCGCGCCGGCGTTGTCGGGGTTGCCGTACTGGTAGAGCATCACCCAGTCGGGGTGCTCGGCGGAGATCTCCTTGGCGATCCGCACCGCCGTGTTGGAGCCGCCGGCGGCGGGCGAGCCGATGATCTCGGCGCCCCACATGCGCAGCAGCTCGCGGCGCTCCTCGCTGGTGTTCTCGGGCATCACGCAGACCATCCGGTAGCCCTTGAGCTTGGCCGCCATGGCGAGCGAGATGCCGGTGTTGCCGCTGGTGGGCTCCAGGATGGTGCAGCCGGGGGTGAGCAGGCCGGCCGCCTCCGCGCGCTCGATCATGTGCAGGGCCGGGCGGTCCTTGATCGATCCGGTGGGGTTGCGGTCCTCCAGCTTGGCCCAGAGGCTGACCCGTCCGTCCTCGTTGCCGGGGACGCCGGCGGAGAGCCGCGGCAGCCGGACCAGCGGGGTGTTGCCGACGGCTTCGAGCGGGCTGTCGTAACGCAAGGGAGCCTCCGGCAACGGGCGGGTGCGGCGCGGGTGCGACGCGGGTGAGGGTGGGAGAGCGCTGAAGCGCCCGCCCCGCCGGTGCGGCGGGGCGGGCGGGGTGCTGCTAGCGGGCGCCGCCGGCCACGGCGGGGAGGATGGTGACGCTGTCGCCGTCCGCGACGGCGGTGCTGATGCCCTCCAGGAAGCGGACGTCCTCGTCGTTCAGGTACACGTTGACGAAGCGGCGCAGGTCGCCGCCCTCCAGCAGCCGGGTGGCGATGCCGGGGTGGCGGGCGTCGAGGTCCGCGATGAGCTCGCCGAGGTTGGCGCCGGAACCCTCGACGGACTTGGCGCCGTCGGTGTAGGTGCGGAGGATGGTGGGGATGCGGACCTCGATGGCCATGAGTGCGCTCCTGTGCAGGTGGGGTGGTGGGCCGCAGGGGCGCGGCAGGGCGTGGCCCCGGAGCGGTGCCGGGCGGCAGCCGGGGCGGGGCGGCTCAGCGGGAGCCGGCGGACGTACCGGGACAGATCGCGCTGGCGAGCCGGCACAGGTCGACGTGCAGGCGCGCCACGAGGCGGGTGCCCGGTGCCTGAGTGCTCACATCGACGGAACGCATGGACTCATCGTATAGATTCCCGGGCCTGCTCCGACATTCCCGTCTCGCGATCCGGATGTTTTCGTATCTCCTGATGAGATTCGAGTGAACGGAGAAGGGCCGGAGGGAGCCGTCCGGTGGTCGCGGAAAGGCCCGCCGGGCGCCGGTGGTCGCCCGGCGGGCCGGATCCAGGTGGGTGCGATCAGGGCTGGTGGGCCTCGACGACCTGGACGTCTTCCTCCGTGATCTCGCCGTCCACGATGCGGAACGAGCGGAACTGGACGGGGTCGCCCGGCTCGGTGCCGTCCGCGGTGGAGACGAGCACGTAGTGCGCGTGCGGCTCGGACGCCAGCGAGACGTCCGTGCGCGAGGGGTAGGCCTCGGTGGCGGTGTGCGAGTGGTAGACGACCACCGGCTCCTCGTCCCGGTCGTCCATGTCCCGGTAGAGCTTCAGGAGGTCGCCGGAGTCGAACTCGTAGAACGTGGGCGAGCGGGCCGCGTTGAGCATCGGGATGAACCGCTCGGGCCGCCCGGTGCCGGCCGGTCCGGCGATGACGCCGCAGGCCTCGTCCGGGTGGTCGGCCCGGGCGTGGGCGACGATCGCGTCATGCAGTTCGCGGGTGATGGTCAGCATGCGGTCAGGATAGCCAGCGCGCCCCCGGGCCGGACTCACCGTCCGTCCGGGACGTGCAGGTGGTCGTGCGGCACCCCGTGGACGGCCTCCGGCCTGCGGCGCCTGAGCACCTGGTAGCCGACCACCAGGAAGACGGCCCAGCCGGGGAAGACGTACAGCGAGAGCCGGCTGTCCTCGTCGAAGGCGATCAGGACGACCACCAGGACCAGGAAGGCGAGCGCGGCCCAGCTGGACCACACGCCGGTCGGCGCCTTGAAGCCCGGCTCGGGCAGGTGGCGGTTCTTCCAGGCGGAGCGGTAGCGGATCTGGCAGATCAGGATCATCGCCCAGGTCCACAGCCCGCAGACGGTGGCGACCGAGGTGATGTACTCGAACGCCTTGGCGGGCACCTGGTAGTTGAGCACGACCCCGAGGCCCATCAACAGCGTGGAGGCGGTGATCGCCGCCGCCGGGGTGCGCCGGCGGTTGAGCGCGGCCATCCGGCCGGGCGCCTGGCCGCGCAGGGCGAGGTCGCGCAGCATCCGGCCGGTGGAGTACATCCCGGAGTTGCAGGAGGACAGCGCCGCGGTGAGCACCACGAAGTTGATGATGCCGGCCGCCGCCGGGATGCCGATCTTGCCGAAGGCGGCGACGAACGGGCTGACGCCGGGCTGGAACTCGGTCCACGGCACCACGCACAGGATGACCGTCAGGGCCCCGATGTAGAACAGGCCGATCCGCCAGGGCAGGGTGTTGATCGCGCGCGGGAGCGTCTTCTGCGGGTCCTCGCTCTCGCCGGCCGTGACACCCACCAACTCGACGCCCAGGTAGGCGAACATCACGATCTGAAGGGTCATCACGGTCGCGCCGACGCCCTTGGGGAAGAACCCGCCGTCCTGCCAGAGGTTGGTGATCGACGCGGTGTCACCGGCGTCGCTGAAGCCCAGCGTGAGGACGCCGATGCCGATCAGGATCATGCCGATGATGGCCGTCACCTTGACCATCGAGAACCAGAACTCGATCTCCCCGAACAGCTTCACCGAGATCAGGTTGGCCGCGTAGAGGATCAGCAGGAAGACCAACGCGCTGCACCACTGCGGGATGCCCGGCTCCCAGAACCGCACGTACACGGCGGCGGCGGTGGTCTCGGCCATGCCGGTGACGACCCAGAACAGCCAGTACGTCCAGCCGGTGACGTACCCGGCGAAGGGGCCGATGAACTCCCGGGCGTACTCGGCGAAACTGCCCGACACCGGCCGGTAGGTGAGGAGTTCGCCCAGGGCCCGCATGATCACGAAGATCACCACGCCGGCGACGGCGTACGAGAGGATCAGGCTGGGGCCGGCCTTGGAGATCGCGGTGCCGGCGCCGAGGAAGAGGCCGGTGCCGATGGCCCCGCCGATCGCGATCATCTGGATCTGCCGGCTGCCGAGGCCCCGCTCGTAGCCTTCCTCGTCCGGCTTGGCGTCCGTCAGCTCGTCGTAGATCTGTTCGGCCATGGTGCACCGTCCTGGTCTCGTGGGGTGGAGCAGTCGTACCACGCGGTGACCGGATAGCGGTGTGCATCTGAGCGATATTTGAGCATGTCACGTCACGGTTTCGCCCGGTTCGCCCGCGAATACGGCGACCCCCCGTCCAGGATTCGGACAGGGGGTCGACGGGCCCGCGGGCGCACTCGCGAGCGGGCGGATCGGGGCCCGGCGAGCGGGCGGATCGGGGGCGGCCGGTCAGTCGGCCATGGCCTCCAGCAGCGACTCCTGCATGCCGCCGAGCCAGAGGTAGGCCATCACCAGCGGCTTGCGCTCGTCGCTGTCGGGCAGCCGGTAGAGGCCCTGCTCGTCCTCCTCGGTCACCTCCAGGCGGGCCGCCAGGGTGAGCCGCAGGTCGTTCAGCGCGCCCAGCCAGCGCAGGCAGTCGGGCGCCGCCAGCTTCAGGACGCCGCCCTCGCCGCCGAGACCGTCCAGGGCCCGCACCACGTGCAGGGCGTCGTCGCGCTTGCGGGTCCGCAGGTCGATCTCGGTGTACCGGCGGAACTCCGAGGCCGCGGCCCTGGTGTCGGCGTCCGCGGGCTCGCCGGGCTCGCCGTACGCGTCGGGGAAGAGCCGGGCGAGCGCCGGATCGCTGGGGGCCTCGGTCGGCCCCTCCGCGAACAGCGCCGCGAGCGGGTCGTCACTGCCCGCCCCCGGGCCGGGCCCGATCAGCTCCAGCATCTGCACCTCCAGCGAGCGCAGGATGGAGGCCTCCAGCTCGTCCAGTGCGATCGCCGCGCCACCGCCGCCGGCACTCTCGAACAACCCAGCCATCTGTATCGGTCAGCCCGTCTCGTCGTCTGCTCGGTAGCACCGGTCCGCCCGCGTCCGACCCGCTCCCGCGGGCCGCGCCGGGACGCTAGTCGTGCTGGAGGGTGGCCCACAGGCCGTAGCCGTGCATCGCCTGGACGTCGCGCTCCATCTCCTCGCGCGAACCGCTGGAGACCACCGACCGGCCCTTGGTGTGCACCTCCATCATGAGCTTCCTGGCCTTGTCCTTCGGGTAGCCGAAGTAGGCCTGGAAGACGTACTGGACGTAGCTCATCAGGTTGACCGGGTCGTTGTGGACGATCGTCACCCACGGTGTGTCCGGCTCCGCCACCGGCAGGCCTTCGACCTCCGGGCGCTCGATCTCGACGGGCGCGACACTCACCGCTGGCTCTCCTCCTCGCACGCTTCCCACATGCTCTTTCGCTCCCCATGCTGCCATCCGGGGGACCCTCGGGCGATTCCGACCCGGGTTCGGCGGGACGATCCGGACAGACCCGCCCGGAACGGACCAGCGACCCCGGAGGATCCGGACCTCCCGGTCGGACCGGGGGGCGCAGGCGCGACCCCGCGGGCCGGAGCGGGAGGGCGGCGACGGCCGGCGGCGATCGGCGGCGGGGGCCCGCGGCCACCGTCGTCGGCGCCCGGGCCGCCGGAGTCACCGACTCCGTACCAACGGGCACCGCGGGCCGCAACCGGAGGCACCGGCAGTCGTCCGGATGCGGACGGAAACATCCCGAAAGAGAAATCGTCACTTTGACGCTAAGTGGTAGTAGCATCATCCCCATGGACGCCACTTCGCGCGCGGCCGGCTCGACCGCGCTGCTCACCGACCGCTACGAGCTCACCATGCTGCAGGCCGCCCTGCGCAGCGGCGCGGCACACCGCCGCTCCGTGTTCGAGGTGTTCACGCGCCGGCTCCCCAACGGCCGCCGCTACGGCGTGGTGGCCGGCACCGGCCGGCTGCTGGACGCGGTGGAGGCCTTCCGCTTCACCACCCCGCAGCTGGACTGGCTGGCCGACCAGGGGGTGGTCGACGAGGACACCCTGCGCTTCCTCGCCGGCTACCGCTTCACCGGCGACATCCACGGCTACCCGGAGGGCGAGGTGTACTTCCCCGGCTCGCCGCTGCTCACCGTCGAGGGCAGCTTCGCCGAGGCCGTGATCCTGGAGACGCTCATCCTGTCGATCCTCAACTTCGACTCCGCGATCGCCGCCGCCGCCTCCCGGATGACCGCCGCCGCCGGCGAGCGCCCCTGCATCGAGATGGGCGCCCGCCGGGCCCACGAGAGCGCCGCGGTGGCCGCCGCCAGGGCCGCCTACGTGGCCGGCTTCAGCGCCACCTCCGACCTGGAGGCCGGCTTCACCCACGGCATCCCGACCACCGGGACGGCCGCGCACGCCTTCACCCTGCTGCACGACAGCGAGCGGGACGCCTTCACCGCACAGATCGACTCGATGGGCCGCGGCACCACCCTGCTGGTGGACACCTACGACCTGAACGAGGCCGTCCGGACGGCCGTCGAGGTCGCCGGCCCGGAGCTCGGGGCCGTCCGGATCGACTCGGGCGACCTGACGCTGCTCGCCCACCGGGTCCGCCGCCAGCTGGACGAACTCGGCGCCCGCAAGACCCGCATCATCGTCACCTCCGACCTGGACGAGTACGCCATCGCCGCGCTCGCCGCCGCCCCCGTCGACGGGTACGGCGTGGGCACCAGCCTGGTCACCGGCAGCGGCCACCCGACCTGCGCGATGGTCTACAAGCTGGTCGCCAGGGAGAGCACGCCCGGCGGGCCGCTGGTCCCGGTCGCCAAGCGTTCGGCCGGCGCCAAGAGCAGCGTGGGCGGGCGCAAGTGGGCGGCCCGTCGGCCCGACGCGGACGGCGTCGCCGAGGCCGAGGTGGTCGGCACCGGACCCGTCCCCGAGGAGCTGGCCGGCCACCTGCTGCAGGTGCCGCTGGTCCGGGGCGGCGAGACCGTCGGCCGCGAACCGCTGACCGCCGCCCGCGAGCGGCACGTACGGGCCCGGGCCGCACTGCCGCTGTCCGCCACCCAGCTCTCCAAGGGCGAGCCCGTGCTGGCGACCGAGCGGACCGCCTGACGTTCGGACCGGCCCGCCCGACCGCGCCCGGCCACCGCTGCGAGGGCCGGACCCGGCCGACACAGGCCGGAACCGGCCGGAGCGGCGGGCCGGGCATCGGACCGGCCCCCGCTTCGGGCCGCGGCCCGAAGCGGGCGGAGCGAGCCGGGGCGCACGCGCCCCGTGGCACTTCCGTCCGCGCACGTCACTCCCTAGAGTTGCCAGCACCCAGCTCCACCACCCCCCTGCCCCACCACCTTCACAACCGAGGATGCGACCCATGCACCGGGCACTGATCGTCGTCGACGTGCAGAACGACTTCTGCGAGGGCGGCAGCCTGGCCGTCGCCGGAGGCGCCGAGGTGGCCGCCGCGATCACCGACCTGATCGCCGAGTCGACCCCGGCGTACCAGCACATCGTGGCCACCCGGGACCACCACATCGACCCCGGCGCGCACTTCTCCGCCGAGCCGGACTTCGTCGACAGCTGGCCCGTGCACTGCGTCGCGGGCACCGAGGGCGTGGGCTTCCACCCCAACTTCGCCCCCTCCGTCACCTCCGGTGCGATCGAGGCGGTCTTCGACAAGGGCGCCTACTCGGCGGCCTACAGCGGGTTCGAGGGGCTCGACGAGAACAACCTGGGTGCGGCCGAGTGGCTGCGGGAGCGCCAGGTCACCGAGGTGGACGTGGTCGGCATCGCCACCGACCACTGCGTCCGGGCGACCGCGCTGGACGCGGCGCGCGCCGGGTTCGCCACCCGCGTCCTGCTGGACCTCACGGCGGGCGTCGCACCGGACACCACCGCCGCCGCGCTGGACGAACTGCGGGCCGCCGGGGTCACCCTGGTCGGCACCCCGGTCGTGGGCGGGTAGCCCGCACCCCGGTCAGCGCTCGGTGGCCAGCAGTTCCACCAGGTCCGTCCCGCCGAGGGCCAGGGCCTGCCGCAGCTCGGCGCCGACCGCGTCGGGCTCGGCGGCCAGCCGGTGCGCGGAGAGCTGCACCACCCGTACCCCCACGTACTCGAGCCGGTGCCGCCCGCCGCGCGCCCAGGCCGACTCCCCCGCGCTGACGCAGCGCAGCTCCGCGTCGATCTCCACCGCGACACCGGCCTTCGGCCAGTACAGGTCGGGTACGGCGATGTACGTGCCGCCGCGCATCCGCAGTTCGGGGCCCGCCAGCGGGGCGGGCAGCAGCCAGTCCTCGGCCAGCCGGCCGATCAGCTCGACAGCCGACTCCCTTGCCTCGGTGAGCAGTTCGTCCAGGGCGGCCCGGACCCTGACCTCACCGACCAGATCGGCCTCGATCAACTCGGAGAGCAACTCGGGGATGGTGCAACGGGCTTCGGGCAGGGCCACCGCCTCGCGCAGCACCGCGCGCACCAGCCGGCCGCCGCCCGGCACCCCCTGCGGCTCACCCGCGTCGGTCCACTCGCGCAGCGCGTCCGCGACCGCCCGGGCGACCGGCGCGCAGGCCAGGCCGTGCACCGAGATCGCCTCCAACTCCCTTGCGGTACGCCTGATCCTGACCTCTCCGGCGTCCTTCAGCCGGCGCTGGCGCGGCACCAGCACCTCCACACCGGTGAGGGCCGGCAGGCGCGGGACGGCCGCGAACCCGTAGAGTGCGAGGGCGGCCGCTCCGGTGATCACCGCGCCCTCCCGGTTCCCGTCCTCGCGACCGGTGCGCGCGGCGTAGAGCAGGGCGGCCCAGATCCGCTGCTCCGGGGTCGGCTCGCCGTCCTGGAGGAGGTAGACCCTGGGCAGCAGCCGCTGCCAGGGGCCGCCCCGGCGGCACTGCTCGCTGATCACCCGCGACGGCACACCCCGGCGGCGCAGCTGGCCGGCGGTGATGACATTCTGCTGACGCCTCGCCAGTTCTTCCAGAGACGGCGGCGGCGAAGGAATCTGGTAGCTCATGCCGACACCATCCCCAACAGCCCGGCCGGTCATCGGTTGCCTGACGCACTGTTACCCAACCGTCGCGAAACCGGGACCGGCCTGCGCTAAAGTCCCCATACCATCACTCGTTCGGAGTAATAGGCGACCACAAGGTTGTCGCCCAGGGCAGCCCGGCGTACCCGCCCGGCCGCCCGGTGCACGCCTCCGGCGAGCGGCCCGACCCGCCCGACCGGCCGGTCCGGACCACCGACCAGGGCGTCTGACCGTGGGTGACCAGGACCATACGCCGAAGCCCCTCACGGGAGTCACTCCCGTCCGCAAGATTGCCTACCCTTACTCCATGTCACGTGACGAGACCTCCGGCCTTCGCGCGGCCATGCTGCGCCTCGGCCGTCTCCCCGGATACGTCCGCCAGCCCGACCTCACGCGCCGCGGCGGCGAGCAGGGTCATACGTACAAGAAGGGCTGGGAGGTCCGCTTCACCGCCCGGACCGAGGAGGAGATAACCGAGATCCGCGATCTGGTGATCGCGGCCGGTTTCACCCCCGCCCGCCCGTTCTTCAAGGGCCACCAACTGATCCAGCCGGTGTACGGCATGGCGGTCGTCCAGGCCTACCTCGCCGCCCGGCAGAGCGTCGAGGAGAGCGCTGCCCGGACCGCCCGCGGCAGACGCGCCGACGGCGGCCCGGACACCGGGAGCAGACCGGGTGCCGAAGGTGCCGAGAACGCCAAGAGTGCCGCCGCGGCAGCGGGCGCGGCGGCGGCCGCCGCCGCCGAACGGGCCAGGCGCCGCGCGGTCGAGGCCTTCCCCGCCCAGGTCGAACGCACCACCGCCGCCGACTGCCTGTCCCGCCCCGACCGGGCGAGGCAGCCGGGACGCGCGGGGCAGACCGGCACCGCCGGACCGGCGGTCGTACGCGGCGCGGCCGGCGAGCGCTCCGGACCTGCGGTGCGCGTCGTCGCGAGGGAGGCCGGGCACACGTGCTGAGTGGGCGGCGCCCGACGGCGTGATCCGGGCCCCGGGGCGGACGTGATCCGGCCTCGCGCGCAGACGTGCTCCGGCCCCGGCCGCCGCCCGGCGGCCGGGTCGGGGTGTGGCCCTCAGCCGGGAGGGTGACTCCTGCGCCGCAGGCGGGCCGTGGCCTCGGAGCGGCGCGTGGGTTCAGAACGACCCGCGACCTCGGAGCGGCCCGTGGGTTCAGAACGAACCATGGCCTCAGAGCGGCGCGTGGGTTCAGAGCGGCGCGTGGGTTCAGAGCGGCGCGTGGTCGATGTGCACCGTGGCGCCGAGCAGCCGGGGGACGGCTCGGACCAGCGCCTGCTCCGCCGCCTCCGCGACCCGGTGGGCCGCGACCACGGTGAGCGTCCCGTCCACCACCACCTCCGCCTCGGCGCGCAGGGCGTGCCCGATCCAGCGCATCCGCAGCGCGCCCACGCCGCGCACGCCGTCCACCGTGCGCAGGGCGCGCTCGGCGGAGTCGACCAGGGCGGGGTCGACCGCGTCCATCAGCCGGCGGCCGATCTCCCGTACCGAACCGCGCAGGACGGCCAGAATCGCCACCGTGATCAGCAGTCCGACCAGCGGATCCGCCCAGGGCATCCCGAGTCCGGCCGCCGCCGCGCCCACCACCACCGCGAGCGAGGTCAGGCCGTCGGTACGGGCGTGCACGCCGTCCGCGACCAGGGCCGCCGATCCGATCCGGCGCCCGGTGCGGATCCGGTAGCGGGCCACCCACTCGTTGCCCAGGCAGCCGGCCAGCCCGGCGCCGGCGACCGCCCAGAGGTGGGTCACCGGCTGCGGGTGCAGCAGCCGCTCGAAGGCCGTGGCGGCGGCGAAGACGGCGGAGGCCGCCACGGTCAGCACGATCACCACCCCCGCGAGGTCCTCCGCCCGCCCGTAGCCGTACGTGTAGCGGCGGTTCGCCGCACGCCGGCCGAGCAGGAAGGCGATGCCCAGGGGCACCGCGGTGAGCGCGTCGGCCACGTTGTGCACGGTGTCCCCGAGCAGCGCCACCGAGCCGGAGAGCAGCACGATGGCTCCCTGCACCAGCGCCGTCAGACCGAGGACCAGCAGCGACACCCAGAGCGTGCGCAGGCCGTCGGCGGAGGCCTCCAGGGCGGCGTCGACCTTGTCGGCCGCCTCGTGCGAGTGCGGGCGCAGCAGGTGGCCCAGCCGGTGCCGCAGCCGGCCGGGGGCGTGCGGGTGGGTGTGACCGCCGTGGTGCTGCCGACCGGGGTGGCCGTGACCGTGACCGTGGTCCTGGTGATCGTGACCGCGACCGTGACCCTGGTGGTCGGCATGGTTGTGGTGATCGTGGTGGTCGGCATGGCTGTGGTGGTCGGAGGGGGTGCCGGGTCCGAGGGCGTGGGCCTGGTGGCCGTGCGCCGGGGCGTGGCCGCCGCTCCCGTGCTCACCGCTCTCGTGCTCACCGTGCGCGGGAGGGGTCGGATTCTGGTGCGGATTCGGTTGGCGAGGGTGCGCGTGGACCTCCATATGGCTTACGGTGGCACATCAACTCCCTTGCAGCCACTGCCGTCCTACGCTCTCTGACCAGGTGCGACGCGCTCGCAAGTACGCCGTCCGGGCGCCTGCGCAGCGGTTCGCCCCGAGGAGCCCGCCGCCCGTCCGCCGTCCCGACCGCTTCCGCCGGGTCCCGCCGGACGCCGGTCCGCGCCTTCCGAGCAGCCGCCCTCCGAGCGTCCCGCGGAACCGCCGCCCGAACCGCTGTCCGCACCACCGCCCGAGACGCCCGACGCCGGACCCGGGCGCGAACGGATCCGGCCGGGCTCGCGGTCGCGGAGCTTCTCCCGGTCCCGTTCCGGGCATCCAATCCGATTGGTTACCCTGAGCGCCTGTCGATTCCCGTAGAGTGAGCACCGAAGATCCCCTCAGCCGCACATCTCCCTTGCCGAGAGGCAGAGATGACCACTCGTCACACCCGCCCTGCCGGGCCGCCGGAGGAGCAGGGCACCCCGCGTGCCGTGCCCCTGCAACCGGCCGTGCCCGTGGAGTACGCGGCCTTCTGCGAGCTGCACCGCCCGCGGTACCTGAGCTATGCCCGGGTATGGCTGCCCGACGCCGAGGAGGCCGCGGACAGCGTCCAGGAGGCCTTCTGCGAGGTCGCGGTGCACTGGCGGGAGCTGCTGGTCAGCCGGAACCCGGCGGCCGAGGCCTGGCACATCCTGCGGAACACCGTCGCGGCCCGGCTGCCGGCCGAGCCGTCCGGCGCGCCGCGGCCCCCCACCTCCGGCCCCGCGGACGAGGACCTGGCGATCCTGCACTACGTGGTCGGGCTCGCCGCACCGGAGATCGCCGACGTGGTCGGCTCGGACACCGCCAACGTGGCGGGCCGGCTGCGCCGTGCCCTGCTCCAGGAGCCCGCCGGCTGGTGACCGCGGCTGGTGATCGGCGTCACCGCGTGGCAGCGGGAGGTCCGGCGTGGAGCGGGGAAGGATCATCCCGGCCGACGCTCCCGCCGCGGCCACCGAGCCGGAGGTGTGTCCGATGTCCGACCAGCCACCCACCGGGCCGGTCGGCCGCGAGCCCGCGCGGCGGCCCGCCCGGCCGCCGTCCGTCGCCCACGCGGCCGACCTCGTCGAACGGCAGGCCACCGCCTGCGACCGGCTCGGCTCACCGCTGTACGGCGCTCTGCTCCACCGGGTCGCCGAGGACCTCGTCACCGGCGGACCCTGCGCCGAGGCCCTGGCCGGGTACGAGGACGCGTCCGGCGCGGAGGCCGTCGCCCTGCGGTTGCTCGGCGGCGTCCACGCGCTGGTTCTGACCGGTCGCGCGCCGGGGCTCGCGGCGCACTACCCGAGCGCGGGCGGCCGCTTCGACCCACTACGTCCGGATGCCGGCTGGCCGGCCTTCCGGGCCACCGTCCGGGACAACCTGCCCTGGGTGCGGGACTGGCTGACCAGGCCCCCGCAGACCAACGAGGTGGGCCGGGCCGCCCTCCTGGTCACCGGCCTGCTCCGGGTCCTCCCGCCCGGACTCCCCGTCCGACTGTTCGAGCTGGGCGCCAGCGCCGGTCTCAACCTGCTCGCCGACCGCTTCCGGTACACCGCGGGCTCCTTCGGCTACGGCCCCGAGGACTCCCCCGTCGTCCTGCGGGACGCCTGGCGGGCTCCCCCGCCCGACTGGCTCCGCCGGGCCGCCGCGGCCGCCCCCGCGCTCGCCTTCGCCGAACGCCAGGGCTGCGACCTGCTCCCGATCGACCCGGCCTCGCCCGACGGCGCCCTCGCCCTGCGCGCCTACGTCTGGCCGGACCAGCCCGAGCGCACCGCCCGCCTGGCCGGCGCCCTGACCCTGGCCGCGGAGCAGCCTCCCGAGGTCCGGCCGATCGGCGCGGCGGCCTTCCTGCGGGAGGTCACCGTCCGACCGGGCGCCCTCACCGTGGTCTGGCACTCGATCATGCGCCAGTACGTCCCGAAGGACGAATGGGAGACCGTGGAGGGCGAGTTGACGCGGCTCGCGGAGACGAGCAGCGTCGAGGCCCCGTTCGCCTACCTCGCCTTCGAGCCGCTCCGCGGCGGCGTCCTCGCCGGCTCCGGTCCCGGTGGCGGTGGCGGAAAAGGTGGCGAGGGCGGAACAGGTGGCGGAACCGGTGTCAGTGCCCGCTCGGACGGCGGCTCCGAACACCGCTTCGTCCTCACCGTCCGAGCGGGCGCCGCCGAACCGGAGGTGCTGGCCGAGGCCCCGCCGCACGGACTGCCCGCGCGGCCGTTCGAGCAGGGGTCCGCATGAGTGGCCCACCCGGCCGGCCGACGTGATCGGAGCCGGTGTCGACCGACGCCGGCCGTCCTGGGCGGCCCGCCCGTGACGTCCTACGCCGGACGCTGCGCAGCCGGCTCGCCCGTCACGTCGTGGAGGTGGTGCACCGGGTCGTGGATCAGGTAGCGCGAGAAGCTCTCGACCGTGAACCGTGCGCCGTCACTGCGGTCCCCCGTCCGCTGCCACTGCTCGCCGGAGACCCGGTCGAAGGCCCCCGCCAAGATCTCGGCCGCCTCGACCAGGTCGGCGGCCACCGTCTTCGGGTCCTGCTCGCCGTACCGCTCGGCGAGCGCGGTCTCGTCCTGGTCCCAGTTGGGGAAGAGCGGGCCGTCCTGGTCGAGCATCAGGTTCAGCCGCACGTGGAACAGCCGGAAGACGTCCCGCACGTGGCAGGCGTACTCCAGCGCCGACCAGACCTCCGGCCGGGGCCGGCGGCGCAGCGCGTCCTCCGCCGCGTCCAGGACGGCCAGCCAGGACGCGGCGTTGGCCCGCACCAGGCCGGCCACCTCCTCGCGGACCACCGACGGGGTGTCCAGCCCGCAGTCGGGGCAGGGCCGCTCCAGGACCCAGGTCCAGTCCTTGCCGTCGGGCGTGACGGCGTCCTCGGCGGGGGCCACCGCGTCGGTGCGGGCGGCCCCTGCGGTGGCGGGAGGAATCGTCCCGGCGGTCGCACGCGGGGCGGTGGCGGCGGTGTCATCGGCTGTGGTCATGGCTCCATGGTGGCGGGCCCTCCCGGCCCCTCACCAGCGGCCATTCCGCCACGGTCCGCCGAGATGCCGCCAGCCCGCCGGCCGTCCCGCGGTGCCGCTCCCGGGGCGGGTCACCGTTCCGCGCCCACCCGGCGGCCCGGAAAACCGCTGGCCGGCCGCCCGATGGGCCTCCATGCTGGACGGCATGCTCATTCGCGAAGCCACCCCCGACGACTGGCCGCAGATCTGGCCCTTCCTGCACTCGATCGTCGCCGCCGGTGACACCTTCACCTGGGACCGGGACATCAGCGAGGCGGACGCCCGCGCGATGTGGATGAAGCAGGCCCCCGGCCGGACCTTCGTCGCGGTCGACGAGGACGGCGGCGTCCTCGGCACCGCCGAGACCCACCGCAACCAGATGGGCGGCGGCTCGCACGTCGCCAACGCGGGCTTCATGGTCGATCCCCGGCACACCGGCCGGGGCGTCGCCCGGGCGCTGTGCGCGCACGTGCTGGATCAGGCCCGGGCCGACGGCTACCGCGCGATGCAGTTCAACGCCGTGGTGGAGACCAACCACCGCGCGGTGGCGCTCTGGAGGTCCCTCGGCTTCGAGGTGCTGACCACCGTCCCCGAGGCCTTCCAGCACCCCGACAAGGGGTACGTCGGCCTGCACGTCATGTACCGCACGCTCTGATCCCCCACGCCGGGCCGGGGGTCTGGCGGCCCGGCGACCTGGCGGCGCTCAGCGGAGCAGGGGCCCGAGCCTCAGGGCGAGCTCGTCCATCTGCTGCGCCGGGACCGGCGCATCCGCCCCGAGCAGACCGAACACCTTCGGCCCGCGCAGCTCCGGCGGGTGATCGCCCGCCCGCGGCACGATGTGGAAGTGGACGTGCGCGAAGCCCTCGGCCTCCGCGAACTGCGCGACGTACGTCTTGGCGCACCCCGTCACGGCCTCCAGCGCACGGGACACCCGGACCTGCCAGCTCCCGAGCCCGGCCGCCTCCGCGTCGGTCAGGCCCCCGACAGCGGTCACGTGCCGCCGGGGCAGCAGGACCAGCCACCCCGGCAGGGCGCTGCCGAAGGCGTGCGCCACCCGCCAGTGCTCGTCCGCGGCGATCCGCTCGCGCGGCGGGAGGCCGGCGAACACGGCCTCCCGGTCACAGCTGTAACAGTCCATTCCCCCAGCCTAGTTCGCATGCCCCGGCCGGGTGGAGGAACACCTCAGCCGCCGTTGCCCTTCACCGTGCAGATCGCGTCGATCGAGGTCGGCGCGGGGCTGCTCGGCAGCACCCAGCTGAGCAGGCTGGCGCAGATCGCCGCCTCCTGCGCGTTCTTCGGTCCCTGCGACTCCTCCGCGCCGGCCGGACCGGCCAGCAGGAACAGCACCGCGGAGACGGCGAGGACGAGAGCCAGGACGAGTGGGGAGGCGAGGACGGAGACGGGGGCGGGAACACGAGACCGCGGTCCGAACATGACAGGGCCCTTCCGGTAGTCGATGGGGAACCATCACTACCGGAAGGGCCCTGGCCTGCTCCGGCCATTCGCCTGTCGGTGGGCGCGTCCGTCCGCGGGCGCCTCAGCGGTACGGGTGACCCGACGGCGGACCGGCCGGCGGCGCGGGCGGGGCGGACGGGCCCTGCGGGCCGCCGTAGGGCTGCTGCTGAGAACTCCCGTACGGCGGAGCACCGTTCGGCTGGACCTGCCCGTACGGCGGAGCCTGCCCGTACGGCGGAGCCTGGCCGTACGGCGGAGCCTGCCCGTACTGCGGAGCCTGGCCGTACTGCGGCGGGACGGGCGGCGGGAAGCCCGCGCCACTGCCCCCCGAAGGCGGCGGGGGCGGCCCACCGCCGTTCCGGCGACTGCGCAGCACCAGGAACGCGACGAGGACCAGCACCACGAGGACGAGCACGCCGGCCAGGACGTAGACCAGGACCGGGACACCCGAGTCGCCCGTCTCGGCCAGCCCGCCACCGCCCGCGGCGCCGCCCGGGTCCACCCCGTCCCCGGACTGACCGGGTGCGGGTGATTCCACGGTGCCCTGCGACTCGGGACGGGAGAGCAGCGGATTCGCCTTGGGACCGTTGTCGACCTCGGAGTTGGCGGCCAGCGCCTTCGAAGGCGAGGCGATCCCGTAGCCGTAGTGGGCGTCGGGCACCGCGGTTCCGTCCGGCGGGGCGACCGCGCTCTTGATGATCCGGCTGATCACCTGCCCGGCCGAGAGCTCCGGGTACTTCGAGCGGACCAGGGCGGCGATGGCGGAGACGTAGGCGGTGGAGTCGGAGGTGCCGTCCGCGGTGCGGTAGGTGGTGTTGGTCTTGCCGCCGGCCGAATAGATCTCGACGCCGGGGGCCACCACCGTTGTCTCGGGCCCGTAGTTGGACTTCTCCCAGACCCGGCCGTCACGGTCCACGGCACCCACCGCGATCACACCGGGAAAGGCCGCCGGGTAGGTGACGGGGGTGGCGTGGTTGCCGAGATTTCCCGTACCGCCGACCAGCACCACGTCCTTGCTGATGGCGTAGCTCAGTGCCTCGCGGTCCGGGGTACTCGTTCGGACGCCGCCGCTGATCGACATGTTGATCACCTTGGCGCCGTGATCGACGGCGTACCGCACCGCCTTGGGGAAGCTGTCGTCGCCGGTGAAGAAGTCACCGGTCTCGGCCAGCTTGATCCGGATCGGGAGGATCTTGGCCTTCGGCGCCAGTCCCATCACTCCGGCCCGGTCCCCGTGGCCGTGCCCCGCGATCAGGCTCGCCATGCCGGTGCCGTGACCGTTGGTGTCGACGCGGCCCTCACCCTGAGCCCCGGTGAAGTCGACCCCCGGCAGGACTTGGCCCGTCAGGTCCTGATGGTCGGCGGCGACACCGCTGTCGATCACGGCCACCACCACGCCGTCACCCTGGCTGACGGGCCAGACCTTGGTCTCCGCCTCGTACTTGGCCAGGGCCCACTGGCCGTCGCGAATGCTGTCCGCACTCGCCGGGCCGGCGCTCATCCCCCAGAGCAGGGCCCCCGCAGCGAGCACGGCCATGCCGCGTCCCGGTCGGCTGGTCGACAAGCCTGGTCACCCCACTCAGTGATGCGGTCGCCCCGCAGATCGTCGTCTGCGGGGCGACCGGTCAGTTCGGACCGTCCTCGGGCGGACGGGGGATCATTCCACCACGTTCGGATTGCTGGGCTGGCCCGACACCCATGTCTCCTCGTCCTCGACGAGGTAGTCCGGCCGCCTGCTGCCCTTGTCCCGGTCCTTCTTCCGGCGCTGGGCGTCGCTCAGCGGCATGCCCTGGCCGCCCTTGCCCTGCGTTCCCGCGCCGTGCTCGCCCTGCACCCGCGAACGGGCTCCGAGTCCGGACCCGCCCTCGGTGAAGGCCTTGCGGCCGGTGCCGGATCCCACCGCGGTGCTCTCCCCGGCGACACCGCCGGCTCGGCGGGCCGCGCCGGCACCGCCCCGGGCCGCGGCGCCGCGGCCTCCGCCGCCGACGCCGCCCTCGTGCATTCCGCCCGCGCCGAAGGCGCTGCCACCGCGCGCGGCACCGCCGCCCGGACCGCCTCGGCCGAGCTCCCGGCCGGCCACTCCGGCCTTGTTCTGGCCGCCGGCCAGGTTCCCGGCGCCGCTACCCTGCGGTCCGCGGGCGGTGCCGAAGCCGGCGGGTCCGCCCTGACCGGTTCCGCCGTGGAATCCTCCCGAACCCACCGGGCCGGATCCGCCGCCACCACCCGGGGTCCCGGGGTTGGCGGGTCCGCTTCCGGTCGCGGTGGGCGGCTTCGCCAGCACGGCACCGTCGATGCCCGTGCCGGGACCGACGTTGGCGGGGGTCGGCGCCTTGGGCGCGGGCTGCGGGGAGCCGCCCTTGATCGCCGGATCCACCGGCGCGGGCGGCGAGGTCACCCTGGGGGCCTTCGGTGTGGCTGCGACGCTCCCGCTGCCGCTTCGGGGCTGGGAGGAACGACTCACGCTGCCCCCGGCACCGCTGCCGCTTCCGGAGCCCACCGTGCCCAGACCGGCACCCGCGATCAGCCCGCCGATGGCCGCACCGGTGGGATCGCCGGGCGCTGCGATCTCGTGGGAGTCGTCGATCCCGCCGGTCGGCGGCTTGAGCACCGGCGTGGCCGCCCGGTACTTCATCGCCAGGGTCTGCATCACCGCGACGGCCTGGCTCTTCTTCTCGTCCGTGATGGTCGTCTTGGTGTCCTCGTCGTCACCGCCGAAGGTCGCCGAGACGGTGTCACCGAACCCGTCCGAGAACTGGTCCCAGAGGCCCGGCTCCTCCGGCATGGTCTTCTTGGCCTGGTCGATGGCCTGAGCCATGTGCTTGAGCGTCTCGGCGGCGTCCTGGGCGTAGGACGCCGTGTTGTTGATGCTGTTCGCGAGCTTCGTCATCTTCGAGTAGAAGGCGTCGCTGGACGTGCCCTCCCAGTCGACGGCGGCCTCGCCGGACGTCGACTGGAGGGAGGTGTGGATCGCCTTGAGGGTTTCCGCCGCCCTGCGCCAGGGGTCGCTGGCGGCCATCACCTCACCGGAGTTCATGGCCTGCACCATGCTCCGGAGCGTGCCGTGGCTGTAGTTGTTGAAGTCGGTGTAGCTCATGTTCGGGCGTCTCCCGTCCCGCTGTCACGACCGGCGTGCGGCTGGGTCTGCGTCATCACGACGGCGCTCCCCCTCACCATCCGGACTGGGCCGGCTGGTTGGAGCGCCCGTTCGCCGCGTGTCGCGGCTGCGCGGCGCCGGCGGGCGGGGCGATGGTCGGGATGACCGCCGCGGTGCTGGTGGCGGACGGGTTGGCCACCGACCAGCCGTCCGAGCTGAGCTTCAGCTTCTGCGAGGTCGAGTGCTCCTGCTCCTCGTAGTTGACCGCGGTGAGTTCGGCCTTGCGGTGGGCGTCGTTCACCGCGTCCTGGAGCTGGTTCATGACGTCCCGCAGGCCGTCCCGCATGAGTTCGTACTGCGCGTGCAGGTCCTTCGCCTCCGCGAAGGTCCCGAACGCGTTCCTGCCGATGGCGCTCTGTCCGTGCGTCTTGGTGCCGTCCGCGTACGCCTCGAACTCGGCGAGCAGTCGGCGCACCTGCGCGGCGAAAGCCTTCAGGTTGTCGACCTCAACGCGGTACCCGCTTCCTGAGCCGCCGCTCGAACCTGTCCCCGTGCTCACGCCCTCGTACCTCCCCCGTACTTCCCGTGCATCCTGTGTGTCCCGTCAGACTCCGGTCCGGCCGGCGGACCTTCTGCGCGGCGGTGTCAAAGCCCTAACCCTTATGTCTAACACATGGCACCGACGGGCAGAACGGCCCCTCCACCACGGGTTGGAGGCGCTGTCCCTGACCTGCGGATCCGGGTCGGCGCAGGATCGGCCGGGCGCAGGCTCAGACGGGCGCAGGATCAGACGGAGTCGCGCTGCAGTTCCGTCAGGGCGCGGCGGCAGAGGGAGTCGGCGCGGCGGGTGGTTTCGGGCTGCCGGAAGTCGCGCGCGAGGTGGAGGGTGCTCGCGGTGGCCTCGTCGAGGCCGATGCGGTGGCCGACCGAGACGAAGACCGGCTTGACGCCGGTACGGGTGCGGACGGCCCGCCCCACCACCTCCGTGCCCCGCTCGCCCTGCTCGCCGTCGGCAGGGGCGTCCAACAGCGGCGCCCAGGAGCCGCGTTCGGGCTCGGGTGCGGTGAAGGTGAAGGTGAACGGCGTCTTGGCGACGCCGTAGGTGCGCAGGCCGGTGAGCACGCCGAGGTGGCTGGCGAGGCCCAGGCGCCGGGGGTGGGCGAGGCCGTAGCCGTCGCAGACCACGAGGTCGGGGGTGTGCGCGAGGGTGGCCAGGGCGTCGAGGACGGCGGGGAGTTCGCGGAAGGCCAGCAGACCGGGGACGTAGGGGAAGGGGATCCGGCCGGACGCGGTGGCCTCCTCCACCACCTCCAGGGTGGTGTGGTCCAGCAGGACGGCCGCGGCGACCACGAGGTCCCGCTCGTCGTCGTAGGCGACGTCGACGCCGGCCACCAGGGCGCCGTCGGCCGGCCCGGGACCGTGCGGCTCCACCAGGGCGCGCAGGCGCCGCTGTTCGGCGAGCGCCTGGGTCTCGGTGGTCGGCCAGTCGGCGGGCACGGGCACGGTGTTCTCCCCGGAGGTCGGGTACGGGCTGCCGGACGGACCGGCACGGCGGATCGGCGGCAGGGTCGGCGGCACCCGTCCGCCGCCCGGGCAGCCGGCGAGACGCGCCGACGACCGGACGGACCGTCGGACCGTCGAGGTCCGCGGCATCAGGCGGGATGCCGTGATCACCGTACCGAGGTCCGCCAACGGGTTTCCGAGGGGCGCACGACCGGGCGGTGAGCCTGTGCGCCCCCCGTGCCCCGCGTATGCCGGGTTAGGGTGAACTTACCGAACTCCCAAGCCGGGTAAGCATTCTCCGGTACGACGTCCCACCCGCACGGCCCGCCTCCCGCTCGCCGCACCACTCCGCCGCCCCCGACGCGCGAAGGACCGACCGCCATGCCGCGCCCCACACTCGCCCAGATCTGCACCGGCACCCTGACCGTCGTCGTCGCCACCGTGGCCCTGCTCGCCGTCTCGGGGGCCACCGGCGTCCTGGAGATCGCCGTGCTGGTGGCCGTGGCACTGGCCCTCGGCACCCTCGCCACCGCGCTGTCCCTGTCCGTCGGGCGACGGCGGCCGGGCCCGCTGCCCGCCGCCACGGCGGCGCCGGCCGGCTCCGGCGTCCGGGCGGCCCCCGCCCGGGAGTACGCACAGCAGGGCTGAAACCGGCCCGGGCAGCAGTGCGGGGAGGCCCCCGGTCGGGCGGCCTCCCCGTCGTCCGTTCGCCGGCGGCCCGGATCAGGCCGTGGAGACCACCACGGTCTTGGCGGCCTTGTCGTGGAGGCACTGGCGGTACGGCTTGTCGAAGACGCCGAACAGGCCGTCGATCACCCACCAGAGCATCGCGCAGCAGACCACGGCGGGCACGATGAAGACGGCGGAGCGGCTCCAGGCGGCCGAAGCGGTGGGGGTGTTGCCGTCCACCAGCATGGCGACGCGGACCTTCATGGCCTTCTTGCCGAGGGTCTGTCCGTCCCGGCTGAGCATGAGCCCGCCGTAGACGAAGTACAGGACGCAGGCCAGCCAGAAGGCGCCGGTCGAGCCGTCGCGGTTGCCGAGACTGGCGAAGGGCAGCACCAGGAGGATCGCGACGACCTGGACCAGCAGGTAGTCGATCACGGTCGCGAGGATGCGGTTGGGCCAGCTGCCGAGCGGCGGCATGCCCGGCACCGGCCCCGCACCGGGCGAGCCCTGGGCGCCGGGCCCCTGGCCGTACCCCTGCCCGGGCGGCGGCTGGCCGGGCGCGCCGCCGTAACTGCCGCCGTAGGCGCCGGGCCGGTCGTACGGTCCGCCGGCGGGCGGCGGGGTGCCGTACGGGTCGCCGGCCGGGGGCGACGGGGTGCCGTACGGGTCGGACGGCGCACCTGCCGGCGTGCCGCCCGTCTGCGGGGGTTGCTTGTCGAACGAGGGCTTGCCGCCCTCCTCCGGCTCGGGCCCTGAGGGGTCGTAGGTGCTCATTCCCCGAGTAGAACATCACACATAGTACAAAGTTGGGACATTTGCGCCGTTTTATCCGACGGTGCCGGTGCTCACGCCCTGATCACCCGGGTGCGGGCGGCCCGGTCCTGCCACCCCCGGCGCTCCCGGCGGTCGAACAGCGGCCAGCAGAAGCCGATCAGCAGCAGCCAGGCGAGCTCCCTGACCACCCATCGGAGGAACGAGCGGCGCAGCGTGGGCGTCCTCAGAACGCCCGGCTGCTGCGCGCGGGAGGCGGCGGCGCCCTGACCGGTCGTCGCGGCCCGCGCTCGGGAGCGCCCCGGCGCCGGTGCGGACGGGCGGCCCGCCGAGCCCGCGTCCACCACCCGGATGCCCACCAGGCGCTTGCCGAAGGTCTGCCCCGTCCGGGCGGTGGGGAGCACCTCGTAGAGGAGGCCGGCGAGCAGCAGGACGGCCAGCAGGACACCGGCCTTGCCCATCACCACGCCGTCGACCAGCCAGATCTGGATCTGGCGGCCGGCCAGATCGCTTGCCATCCTGGCGCGTTCGAGCCTCTCGTGGACGTGCGCGGTGGCCGAGGAGGCCAGCGGCAGGCCGGCCGCGACCGCGATGATCGCCATCACCGTCGTGTCCACCACCCGGGCCACCAGCCGTCGGCCGAGACCCGCGGCCGGGCGGGCCACGGGCTTGCGCCCCGCGGGCGACCGCCGCGCCGGACCGGTCGATGCCGCGGCGGGCCGGGCACCGGCTTCGGCCGTACGGGCCGAGCTGGCGGCGGCGGGTGTACGACCGTGGGTGGCGGCGGCGCGTCCGGCGACGGCGCCCGCGGACGCCCCGGCCGCGGCGGTGGTACCCGAGGCGGCGCCGGCCCGGACGTCCCGAGCCGGACCGGGCCCCGCGGCGGCCCGCGCCGCTGCGATGGTACCGGTGGCGCGAGGCGCCGGATCGGCCGTCGGCTCCGCCACCGCCTCCACCTCCGCCAGCGCCGCTGGAACCCCGGGCGCACCGGAGGACTCGGGCACCTGCTGCGCCTGCGGCGCCGTCCCGGACCCGGCCTCGGGCTCCGGCGCGGGCCCGCCCTCGGCGGCGCCGGGCAGCACGCCCCAGGACACCCAGCGCGGCGAACCGCCGGTCTCCAGCAGGCCGCGCTGCGCACGCGGGTCGGCCTGCCAACCCGAGGCGGGGCCCGGCGACTGCGGACCCTCCCGATCAACCTCAGCGGCCTGCTGCTGCGGCACGGGCGTCGAGGGCGTCGGGGCGGTCAGCGGATCGGCCTGCGGCACGGGTTCGGCGTACGGCACCGGGGCGGCGGCGCTCTCCGGGCCGTGGCCGGGCTCGACAACGGCCGGCGTCCGGCCGTCGCGGACCGGCGACTCGGCCGCCCGGAGCACGGCTCCGGCGATCTTCGGCGTGCGCTCGGCCTCCTGCGCCGGGAGCGTGGAGGTGAACGGGTAGCCACCCCACTGCGCCTGCGCCGGCGGGCGCGCCTGCACCGGCGGCTGGTACGGGGACCGGCCCGAGGGTTGCGGCTCGGCCTGGACCTGGGCCGGCAGCTGCTCGCGCCCCCGCCCGTGGCCCTGGAGCTCGTACCCTCCCTGCCCCTGCTGTTGCCCCTGGCCCTGGAACTGCGCCTGCGCCGCCCGCGCCTCGACGTCCGTCCGCCGGCGCAACTCCAGCTCGGCCTGCGGTGCCATCACGAAGGACGCGCCACCGCTCGTCTGGTCGAAGTACACCGGCCCGGTGTCACCCGGCCCGAGCACCACGCCGCCGCCCGACCCGCCGCCCACCGGCCCGCCGCCGCCCGGCCCGGCGGCGGCCACCGCGCCCCCGTCCGACCGCCCCCCGAGGCCCGCGACCGTGCCCGGGCCCGCGCCCGCCCCCACGCCCGCGCCGGTGGACGGCGGCGGCACGTACCGGGCGCCGACCGGCCGGCCCGGGCGGCCCAGGAACCGCGGCGGTTCCAGCACCTCGCCCTCGGCCGGCGTGGGTCTGCTGGTGCCGGGCACCCAGGCGGTGCCGCCCCAGTAGCGGACGTAGCCGGGGATGGACGGGTCGGCGTAGTAGCCCGGCACGGGGCCGACGGTCGTGTCCGCGCCGCCGGCGGAGGGCAGGTCCGTCATGAGGGTCTTCTTTCCTGGCAGGGCCGATGCGCCGGGCCGTCGGGCGGCCGCGCCGAACGGCGGCTGCTCGCCTGCACTCATGGGCGGACAGTCGCCGGGCAGTCACAAAGGGTAGTACCTCGACACCGTTCAGGACGGAACTTGCGCATTCACCGGACAGCCCGGCGCTCGGAGCGGTATGTCCGGCAGCCCCCGGACTGCCCCGCGCGCCCGGCGCGCGCCTTCGGGCACGCGCCTGCCACCGCCCGCTCACCCCGCATTTGCGGCCGGTACCGGAACCCCTGAGCGGGTTTCGCCGTGATTCCACGAAACCTGTGTAAGACCGCGGGCGGTGCGCGCTCTCAACGGTGGAAGGGCCCGGCACCGACCGTGCCCGGACCGAAGGCAGAGCAGAGAGGAACGCGACGATGGAGCACTCGACGAGCGTGGTCGAGCACGAACTCGAACTGAACCTGGTTCTTTCCCCCGAGCACAGCGTCCCCGTCCCGGCCCGGCTGTCGTACGGCAGCCACGACCCGTTCGCGGTGCACATCACCTTCCACCTGGACACCGGGACGCCCGTCACCTGGGTGTTCGCCCGCGAGCTGCTGGTGGAGGGCACGTTCCGACCCTGCGGGCAGGGGGACGTGCGGATCTGGCCGGCGGTCGCCCACTCCACCGTCGCGGGTGTGCCCTCGGGGCGGCGCAGCGTGCTGTGCATGGCGCTGAGCTCGCCCGCCGGTGACGCGCTCCTGGAGGCGCCGCTGCCGGTGGTCGCGGCCTGGCTGGAGCGGGCGCACCGGCTGGTGCCGCCGGGCAGCGAGCTGGCGGCGCTGGACATGGACGGCTCGCTCGCCGAGCTGCTGGCGTGAGCGGGCCGGGCCGGGCCGCGCGGTGCTTCCGCACGGCCGGACGAACCCGCCGCACGGCCGGGCGGCGGCGCCGCCGCGAGGCGTCAGCCGGCCGCGGGGGCCTGCTGACGCTCCGGTGCGGGTGCCGCGGGGACGGATGCGGCCGCCGGGTCCGCGGCGGAGCGGGCGGGCAGGCCGAGCAGCGGCAGGCCCGCGGCACGGCGGCGTGAGCGGATCCGCAGCGCGGCGACCAGCAGGAAGCAGAGTCCGACCAGCGGATAGACGGCCGCCGGCAGCTGGCTGAGCGGGCTGAGGTGCTGGTCGAGGTCGCCCTTGTGCGGGACCAGCCACATCCCGAAGGAGCAGAAGGCGATCAGCGTCGCCACCAGGATCGGCCGCCAGCGCAGCCGTCGGACGGCCGCCGGACGGGACGCCTCGTGCGCCGCCTCCGCCGCGAGCAGGACGAGCACCGGGACGCACCAGACCCAGTGGTGGGTCCAGCTGATCGGCGAGACCAGGACGGCCGTCACCGCCGCGCAGCAGACGCCCCACGCCTCGGCCCGCGGGAGCACCCGGGCGCTGCGGAACGCCCAGGCCGCGATCGCGATCCCGGCGACGGCGACCAGCGCGGCGGCCAGGGTGGCGGGCAGACCGGGTTCGGGGGTGTGCAGCAGGCGGGCGACGGCGCCGCGTACCGACTGGTTGTCGACGATCTCGGTCTTGCCGACCCGGGTGGAGTCGAAGAGGTACTTGGTCCAGTAGCCCCAGGTCGCGTCGGGCAGGAACAGTGCTCCGAGCAGGAAGGTCCCGAGGAAGGCGAAGCCGGCCACGAAGGCCGCGCGGACCCGCCCGGTGACCAGCAGGTAGACGGCGAACAGGCCGGGGGTCAGCTTGACGCCGGCCGCGATGCCGATGCCGACGCCCTTGGCGAGCCGGGCGTCGGAGCGGGTGAGGTCCCACAGGATCAGGCAGGCCAGCGCCAGGTTGACCTGCCCGTACCGCAGGGTGGTGAAGACCGGCTCCAGCCAGACGCCGCACCCCGCGATCAGCACCACGCCGACCGGGCGCAGCTCCCGGCGCGGCCACCCGACGAGTTTGAAGGACAGGTGGGCGAGCAGGCCCAGCAGGACGACGTTCCCGACCGTGATCGCCACCCGCAGGAAGCCGATCCCGAACCAGGTGGTGGGGACGAAGAGCATCGCGGCGAACGGCGGGTAGGTGGCGGGCAGGCTCCACTCCGTCACCCGGAACCCGTAGAGGTCGCCGCCGTTCACCACGGCGGAGCCCTCCGCCCGGTAGACGATCATGTCGACCATCGACGTCCCGACGAAGTGCCGGACGACGGCGTACGTGAGGAGTGAGACGAAGGCCACGGCGCCGGCGATCAGCATGGGCCGCCGCGGTGCCTCGCGCACCGCGCGGACCGGGGCCGCCAGCGCGGCCGCCGCCCGGGCGGAGGTGGCGGCGGGATGCGGGCCCGGCACGGCCTGCGCCGCCCTGTGCTCGTCTTGCACCGCTGTCACTGTCAGCTCCGTCCGCCGTTCGACCAACGATCGACCCTACCCGATGGGTGAGGGGCCGGCCCGGGCCGTGGCCCGGGCGGAGCGCCGGGCCGGCGACGGGACCGGCACCCGGGGCGGTGATCCGCCGCGGGCGCCGGCGCCGGGGGTCGGCCGGGCCGGGAGGCCGGGCGGGCCTCAGGCCGGGCGGGCCTGCGCGGCCAGGCCGCGGGCGGTCGCGCCGGCGGCGTCGAGCTGCCCGGTGAGGGCCCGGTCGGTGTCGGCCGCCCGCTCCAGGATGTGGTTGATCCGGGCGCTGGTCTGCTCGGCCTGCTTCTTGTGCTCGGCGTCCGTCCGGGCCGCGGTGGCCTCGTCGGTGTAGGCGGTCTGCGTCGCCTCCCAGGAGACGCTTCCGTCCTCGCCGACCACCAGGCCGGCGGCGGTCGCCTCGTCCAGGGTCTGCCGGAGGTCGTTCTGGGCGGCCCGGATGTCGGCGGCGCCCTGGTTCAGCAGCCGGCTCATCGGGGCGAGGCCCGTCGTGGTGTCGTCGAGCTTCCGGGAGGTCCGCCCGACGGACCCGTTGGCGGCGGAGGCGGCGGGCCCCTGCCAGCCGGAGTGGGCGACCGGGTCGGCGGTGCCGCCGCGCCACTCGCGCTGGTCCTCCTGGAGCGAGTCGTGCAGCTTGGCGTACGCCTGTGCGGCGCTCTCCAGGGCGCGCGGGTCGGCCTCGCGCAGTGATCGGAAGTCCATGGTCACAGCCCCTCCGGTGCGGGACCCTCGCCGAGGATGACGCGGCGCAGCCGCTCCTTGTCCTCCTCGGTCGGCGGGTCGAAGTAGTGGATCTCGAAGGGCTGGTCAGGCTCGGCCGGCGCGGGCCCGACGGTGACCGGGCCCGGCACGAAGACCGGCATGACGTCCGCCGGCTGCGGCGCCGTGATCCAGTCGATCGGCGTGACCGCGGCCGGCCGGGGCCCGCCCGGCGCGATCGGGTGGACGACCGCGGGTGCGGGGCCGGTCCAGGTCGGCTGGACGATCCCGGGCCGACCGGGTGCGATCGGGTCCCGGCCACCGGGCGCGACCGGGTGCCCGGTACCGGGCTCGATCGGGTCCCGACCCCCCGGGGTGAAGGGCCCGCCGAACGGGGGGCCCTCCGCGCCTGGCCGGTCCGGGTAGGGCAGGATCACCGCGTCCGGGCCGCTCCCGCTGCGGGGCGGCGCCGGGTACGGCAGGGTGTGCGCGCCGTCCAGGTCGGTGGCGGCCATGGTGGCCAGGACACCGGTGGTGTCGCCGGAGGCGGCCACGGTGCCGGCGTTCGCCTGGTCGGCCGCGCGGTAGTTGGCCGCCGTCCTGACCAGGTTGTCCCCGCAGCGGTCCATGTCCGCGGCGGTGGAGTCCAGGGCCGCCTTCCAGCTGTCGGTGCAGCGGTTCAGCGCCGTGCCACTCTGCCAGCCCTTCAGGGCGCCCTGGGCCGCGTCGGCCGGAGCCAGGACCCCCTTCGCCTCGTCCGGGATCCGGGCCGCCGTGCGCCGTCCGTTCTGCCCCGCGCTCTCCAGGACCTCCGGTTTCACCTCGAACCCGGAACCGCCGCCGCTCGCGTCGATCGGCATCGTCCGTACACCCCCGTTCACCGCCCGCCGTGGCGGGCCGTCCCCCGTCGCGCGGGCCGGACGCCGCGCGCTCTGCCCCCAAAATAGCCCACCGCTCGAACACCCGGACGTGGACGGCCGGGAGCGACCGCCCTCGCCGGGCGGGCCGTCGCCGGCGTGCTGACCGCACGTCATTCCCCCGGCGCGCCAGGGTCGTCCGAGCCGCCCGGCCCGCGGAAACCGGACCGGCCGCGGCTCCTGGCGGGAGTCGCGGCCGGACGGGTGGGGGTGGGTGGGGCGTCAGCCGGTGTAGGCGCCGAGGGCCCGGGTGAAGTCCAGCGGCTGCTGGACGATGCTGCTGCAGGAGGCGTCCGCGTACTGCTTGGCGCCGCCGTCGCAGGCCTTGTCCCGGGTGCCGGACCACATGGCCAGCCAGGCCAGGTGCTTGGTCTTGGCGAAGTCGGCCAGCTGCTTGGCGTCGGCGACGGTGAAGACCTCGGTGGAGACGTCGTTGACGCCGATCATCGGGGTGACGGCCACCTTGGCCCAGGCGGCACTGTCGCTCAGCCCGAGCACGCTCTTGACCTGGGCCTGGGTCGCGGTGGCCGCGGCGATGGCGTACTTGCCCATCTGGCCCTGCGGGTTGGGGGCGACGCCGTCGCCGAAGTCCATCGCCATGATGTTGACCGCGCCGATGGCGACACCGTTCTTCTTGGCGTCGGCGACCAGGTCGACGCCCTCCTGGGTGAGGCCGGTGGGCAGCGCCGGGAGGGTGTAGGAGACGTCCAGGGTGCGGCCCTTGGCGGCGGCGGTCTTCTGCAGCTGCGCGATCGCCTGCGCCCGGCGGGTGTTGGCGGCGCCGTTGGCGATCGCGCCGCCCTCGACGTCGAAGTCGACCTTGGTGAGGCCGAACGCGTCGACGGTCTTCTGGTAGGCGGCGGTCAGATCGGCCACCGTGCCGCAGGCCAGGGCCAGTTCGGTGCCGTTGGCGCCGCCGAAGGAGGCCCGGACGTCGCCGCCGGCCGCGCGCAGCGCGCCGATCTGCGCGGCCACCGCGTCGGTCGCGAGGTCGCTGACGCCGCCCCACTTGGGGGTGCAGCCGCCGCCCGAGACGACGAAGGCGAGGTTGAAGTTCTTCACGCCGGTGGCCTTCGCGGTGGCGACCAGGTCGTACGGCGGGTAGAGCGAGGTGTCGACGTACGGGGCGAAGCCCGCGCCGGTGACCGGGGCGGCGGTCTGGGTGGGCGAGGGCGTCGCGGTGGTGGGTGCGCCGGTGGGCGTCTTGGTGGGGGTGGCGGTGGCCGTCGGGCTGGGCGCGGCACTGGTGGGCGCGGCGGTGGCCGTGGCGGAGGGAGACGGGACGGGGGTGCCGGTGGGCCGCCCCGAGGGGGTGGGCACGGTGCCGTCGCCGGCCTTGCAGGAGACGTTGTTGATCAGGCAGTTGGCGGGCTCCGCCTGGGCCGCGCCGGAGCCCTGGACGACGAAGCCGACCGAGAGGCTCTTCCCGGGGTCGAGGTGCTTGTTCCAGGACTCCGGCTTGACGGTGATGTGCCGGCCCGCGGCGGTGAAGCCGGCGTTCCAGAGCGAGCTGATGGTCGCGCCCTCGGGCAGGTCGAAGCTGAGGGTCCAGTCGTCGATCGCGCTGGTGGCGGGGTTGGTGACCACGTACTGGCCGGTGTAGCCGGCGTCCCAGGTGCTGGTGCGGCTGTAGGCGGCGCCCACCGAGGCGGCGCTGGCGGAGGAGGCGAGGGCGACCACCGCGCCGGCGACGACGGCGGCGGCGACCACCGAGGCTCCGACGACGATGCCCTTGCGGCTGCGTCGGTGGTGGCCCGTACGGCTGGTGGGCTGGGTCGTCATGGTGGGCGTACCTCCGCGAGGGTGACCGAGGGAAGAGGGCCCCGGGTCGGGTGGGGGAGGCGTACGACTGTGCCGTCCGGCCCGGGCGAGGCCGACGCTATCGGTGCCGCAGGGGGCGTTCCGGCCTGCTCAGACTGGCGAACAGCTCCCTTACGGCGCAGTTAAGAAAACTCCGCCCGCAGCCTTCGTCCAGGCATCCGGACATCCGATCAGCTCGCCCGGATCGGGCGACTCGCACGGATCGGCGGCCCTGCGGATCGAGCCCTGCGGGATCGGGCCCCGCGGATCGGGCTCTGCGGATCGAGCGGGCGAACCGGTCACGCAGGCCGGTCGGGCCGCTCCGGGCCGGCCTGGACCGCACCGCGCGGCTCCGGGCCGACCGGGAGGCGGAGGACCGCGGTCCACCCCGCCACCGCGGCCGAAAGCCTCGCCGGGCAAGCATCCTGACCTTGCGTCACTTCTGGAACAACGCGCCGCGACTACGGCGGCGACTGGCCCGGGCGGGGCTGCTGCCGTCGGGCCGGGTCTGCAGCCGCAGCCGGATCTCGGCGCCGCCGAGGACGGCGGAGCGGCCGAGGGCGAGGTCGCCGCCGGTGGCCTCGGCGAGCTTGCGGACGATGTCCAGGCCGAGCCCGGTGGAGCCGTCGCCGCCGTGGCCCTGGCCGCGTTCGAGGGCGGCGTCGGGGTCGGCGAAGCCCGGTCCGGCGTCGCCGACCAGGACGATCACCGAGCTGTCGGTGGCGAGGACGTCGACGCAGAAGGCGGTGCCGACGACGGTGTGGCGGAAGACGTTGCCGAGCAGCGCGTCGACGGTGGCCGCCAGGTCGCCGCGCTGGACGGGCACGGGGGCGGGCTGCTCGGCCCCGGCCAACTGCCAGCGGCGGCCCTCGTCCTCGGCGAGGGCGGACCAGAAGCCGACCCGTTCGCGGATCACCTCGGCCGCGTCGCAGCCGACCGTGACGGCCGGGGCGTCCTCGGGTGCGCGGCGGGCGGAGCGGATGATCTGGTCGACCTCGCGCTCCAGCTGGGAGACGGCGTGCCGGGTGGCGTCGGCCGCGTCGCCCTCGCCGAGGGAGGCGGCGTTCAGCCGGAGCACGGTCAGCGGGGTGCGCAGCCGGTGCGACAGGTCCGCGGCCAGCTCCCGTTCGGCGGCGAGCAGGTGGACGACGCGGTCGGCCATGGTGTTGAACGCGTGGGCCGCCTCGCGCAGTTCCTCCGGGCTGCCGTCGGCCTGCTTGCCGGCCACCGGGACGCGCACGGCGAGGTTCCCACCGCCCAGCGAGCGGGCGGCGGCGGCGAGCGAGCGGGCGGAGGCGACGATCCGGGCGCCCATCCGGTCGGCCACCAGGACGGAGATGGCGACCAGGGCGAGGGCGACGGCGGAGAGCACCAGCCAGGCGGTGGAGACGCCCCGGGTGAGGTCGCCGTCGTCGACGTAGACCTCGACCACGGCGACCCGGGCGGTGTCGACGGCGACGGGCTGCAGCAGGGCGTACCCACCGGGGACGTGGACGGTGTAGGCGCGGCCCTGGCTGGCGGCGGTGGCGACGTCCGCGTCCAGCGCGCGGGCCGAGCCGATGCTCGGGCCCATCGCGACCGTGCCGGTGGAGGCGCCCCAGTAGGCCGGCGGGCGGGAGCTGCCGGGGGTCGGCACGGGTCCGCCGGTGGCGTCGACGGTGACGCCGGCGCCGACCGCGGGCAGGTGGACGACCATCCGGCCCTGGGCGCCGGCGTCGGTGCTGGCGACGGCCCGGGCGATGGCGTCCTGGTCGGTGGTGATCGCCAGGGCCGGGCCGAGGGCGGCGGCCTGGCGTTCGGCGGCGGTGAAGCCGCGGTCCCGGGCGGTCTGTTGGACCATCAGGCCGAGCGGGATCAGGAAGGCCAGCGCGACCATGGTGGTGCCGGCGACGGCGGCCTTGATCAGCGCCCAGCGCAGGGACTGTCCGGTGCGCCGCTCGGCCGGCGCCCCCCGCCCACCCGGTGCCCGCCTCACCTCCGGTGCTCCGCACCGGCCGGCCCCGGCGCCTGGCCTGCCTCCTCCAGCCGGACTCCGACCCCGCGCACGGTGTGCAGGTAGCGCGGGTTGGAGGCGGTCTCCCCCAGTTTGCGGCGCAGCCAGGAGAGGTGGACGTCGATGGTCTGGTCGCCGCCGTAGGTCTGCCGCCAGACCTCGGCGAGGATCTCCTTGCGGGGGACGACCACCCCGGGGCGGGCCGCCAGGAAGGCCAGCAGGTCGAACTCGCGCCGGGTCAGGTCGAGCGTGCGGCCGTCCAGGACGGCCTCGCGGCGCTGGAGGTCGATGGCGAGGCCGCCGACCCGCAGGACCTGGGCGGCGGGGGCGGTACTGCTGCCGAGCCGGCGCAGTACGGCGGCCATCCGGGCGGAGAGATGCTCCCCCGAGAAGGGCTTCACCAGGTAGTCGTCGGCGCCGTCGTTGAGCAGTCGGACGATCTCGGCCTCGTCGTCCCGGGCGGTGGAGATGATCACCGGGACGTTGGTCAGTCCGCGGATCATCTTGAGCGCTTCGCTGCCGTCGAGATCGGGCAGACCCAGGTCGAGGATCACCAGGTCGCAACCGACCTGGGCGACCTCGCGCAGGGCTTCGAGCGCGGTGCCCACGCTGCGGACGGCGTGCCCCGAGTCGGACAGGTGCCGGATGAGGGCGGAGCGTACGAAGGGGTCGTCCTCGACCACGAGCACTGTTGCCATGGGCCAGCACGGTACGCCATCGAGGTCAGGTGGTCTGTACCTCGGGGTGGAGTTGGGAGTGGGGTCCGGGGCGGGGTTCGGGTGCGGAGCACGGTGGGTCTCGGACGGATACCAGGTGGATCCCGATCGGGTCCGGGTGGTTTGTGCAAGTTCCCTTCCGATAGCGAGGGGTGCTGAGCTGGTGCTCCTCTGGGTACGGCAGGATGAGCGGGCAATGCGGAACGGACTGGTTCAACTCGGCGCCTGGGCGGCGGCCACCGGCGCGGCGGTGGCGCTGTCCTGGCTCGGCGTGCACGCGGTGCTGACCGGCGCGGCCTTCGAGCAGCCGTCGGCGCTGCCGCTGCCGTCCCCGGCGGCCAAGGAGGTCGCCGCCGTGGAGTCGGACTCCTCCTCGCCGTCGCCCTCGACGGCCAAGGTGGAGTCCACTCCGACGGCGGCGCTCGGCACGGCGACCCAGCGGGCCGCCGCCCCGGCCACATCCTCGCCGCCCCCGGCCCCCGCCGCGGCCCCGACCCGCAAGGCGGCGACACCGACCAGTTCGGTGCGCAGCTTCCTGGTGCCGGGCGGCCGGGTCGCGCTGGATCTGCGGCCGACCAGCGCCGAGTTGGTCTCCGCGACGCCCGACGCCGGCTGGCAGATGCAGGTGTGGCACGGCGACCAGTGGATGCGGATCGACTTCTCCAAGGACGGCCAGGCGAACTCGGTCTTCGTGACCTGGAACGGGCACGAGCCGGACGTGCAGACCGTCGTTCGCTGATGCTTCGTCAGTCGGTGCTTGCGGACGTGCTCCTGACGTCTCGTCGGGCCGCGGGGGCGACGTAGCCGGGCAGGTAGGGCCCGGTGTAGCGGGAGCGGTCGACGAGGGTGTGCCGGATGCCGCCCGGGGCGCCGATGACGGCGAGCACGACCGTCCCGTGGCGGTCGTGGACCTCGTACGGCTCGGCGTACGAGCAGGCGCCCCGGTCGACCGCGAAGTCGTACGCGTAGTGGACGTCGGGGACGGCGACGGCGAGGTCGACCACGCCCTCGCCGTGCGCGGCGAGGTGGGCGGCCAGCGCGGCTCCGCGCTCGCCGATCACCTGCACCACCGAGGTGAGGACGAATCTGCTGCCGGGGCCCTGCAGCACGTAGGAGACGGTCTCGGGCTCGCCGGTGTCCGGCCCGGCGTAGGCGGTACAGCGCAGGCCGAGCAGCTTCAGGTAGCGCAGGGCGGCCCGCTCGGCGTCCCGGACCACGAAGACCACCGCGTCGGTCCGGCCGGCCGGCAGCGGCCCGCCGGGCTCCTCCGCCGCCGGGTCGGCCGCCGCCCGTCCGGCGGACCGGCGGCCGGTGTCGGCGTCGTGTCCGGGGCGGGGGCGGGACCCGGCGCCCGGATCGCCGTCCCGGGCCGGGTCGTACCCGACTCCCTCGCCCCCGTACCGGTCGCTTCGGGTGCGGTGCGGAAAGGTGTGGACGACGGCGTGTTCGGCGGCGGTTTCGGTCATGACGAGCCCTCCCGGTGGGCGTGCGGACCAGTACGCGCCCCGTCGGGCGGTGGGGGCCGGCCCCGCGGGGTGTTGCTGGAGGGTGGCGTCCCGCACACCGATGCGCAACTGTTCCGATTCCTCCTGGTCAAGGTGCGCGGCCGGGCCGGAGAATTGGCGGTGCAGCTGTACAGAATGCCCATCCGGACGGAGCCGTGATGTCCCCCGCCACCTCCCCCCGTTCCCCCGGCCCCGACGGAGCGGCCGACGCGCCGGGCACGGCCGGTCCCCTCGCCCGCCCGGCCGGCACCGCCAACGACGCGATCGACGCCCTGGACGGGAAGTTGATCAGGCTGCTGGCCGAGGAGCCGCGGATCGGCGTCCTGGAGTGCTCGCGCCGGCTCCAGGTCGCCCGCGGCACCGTGCAGGCGCGGCTGGACCGGCTGCAGGCGAAGGGGGTGATCGGCGGGTTCGGCCCGGAGGTCGACCCGGCGGCGCTCGGCTACCCCGTGACGGCCTTCGCCACCCTGGAGATCTCGCAGGGCCAGGGCGCCGACGTGCGGGCGCACCTGTCGGCCGTCCCCGAGGTGTTGGAGCTGCACACCATCACCGGCCACGGCGACATGATGGTGCGGATCGTGGCCCGCTCCAACGCCGACCTCCAGCGGGTGATCGACCGCGTGGTGGGCTTCGACGGGATCGTCCGGTCCTCCACCGCCATCGCCCTGGAGAACCCCGTGCCCTACCGGATCCTGCCCCTGGTGGACCAGGCCGCGACGGAGTGAGCCGGCCTCAGGAGGCCTGAGGCCGAACGGGCCTGACGGCGGACGGACGGGCGGACGACCCCGGCCCGCGACCGGCCGTAAACCAGGCATATGCCAATGGCTCGTGCAGGAAAGATCCCTTGCATGAACGCATCGTCATCTCCCGGAACAGCCGCGGCATCCCCTCCCGCCGTCCCGCGGGCCGCTCGTGGGGCCGCCCGATGAGTGCCACCACGACACCCGCGACCGACACCGACGCCGCACCGACGCTGATCGCCTCCGCCCAGCGGGCGCTGCGCCTGCTGGAGGCCGCAGCGCGGTACCCGAACGGCGCCACCGCCAAGCAGTTGGCACGGGACACCGGGCTCGCCCTCGGCACGGCCTACCACCTGCTGCGGACCCTGGTGCACGATCGCTACCTGGAACGCCTCGACGGCCACTACCGGACCGGCCCGGCGGTCGCCGGACTCAGCCGGACGGAGAGCCCGACCGCCGGCCGGGACCGGCTCGACAGGCTGCTCACCATGCTGTCGGACGAGCTGTCCGCCGCCGTCTACTTCTCCTGGTACCGCCAGGGCGAGGTGGACCTGGTCGCCTCGGTGCCCGCACCCGGCGCCCCGCTGATCGACCACCGCAACTTCCGCACGGCCGCCCACGCCCACTCCGCGGGCAAGACGCTGCTCGCCCTGATGTCCGCCGAGGAGCGCCGGTCCCACCTGGCGCGCTACCCGATGGTCCCGCTCACCCCGTACACCCTGCGCGAGCCCGAGCACCTGCCGATGCTGCCCCGCCAGGGGCCGCAGCGGGCGACGCCCATCACGCAGTACCAGGAGTACGCGATCGGCACCGCCGGGGCCGCCGTGCCGATCGTCGCGGGCAAGGGGATCGCCGCCGTGTCCGTGTCCCTGCCGATGGCCCAGGCGCACCGTTTAGCAGCCATCGCCGCCCAACTGCGCACCAGGCTCAGCGAGGACTTCGCCTCGGTGGCCTTCGGGCTCTGACGCCCTGACCTCCACCGCTCCCGCGCCCCCGGGCGACCGGAGTGCGGAGCGGCCCGCCGGCCGGGCGAACGGGGATGCGCCCGGCCCCTACCGCAGGCCCGCCGCTCCCGCCACCGGGCCGGCCGCCGCACCGGGCGGGAACGACCCCGGGGGTCAGCAGCCGGGGACCTCGCCGCCGTCCCGCAGCGCCTTGAGCGCCGAGACCGACTCGGCGAGCGTGGACACCGGTACCAGTCGGAGCCCCTCGGGGGTGTTCACCCTGGCGTCCGCGCACTCGCCCTTGGGCACCAGGAAGACCGTGGCACCGTCCCGCGCCGCGGCCTGGGTCTTCAGCGGCACGCCGCCGACCGCGCCCACGTTTCCCTGGTCGTCGATGGTGCCGGTGCCGGCGATGATCCGGCCGCCGGTGAGGCTGCCGCCGTCGCCGCCGAGCTTGTCGATGATCCCGAGGGCCAGCATCTGCCCGGCGCTGGGGCCGCCGATGTCACCGAGGTCGATGCTGACCTTCACCTGGGCCGGCGAGAGGTGCAGGTAGTCGAGGGCCGCGACGGTCGCGCTGTCCTGCGACTCGGTCATCTGCTGGGCGTTGACCTGCTCGGACTTCACCGGATCCGACTTGGGGTAGACCGAGTCGGTCGGCCGGACCGCCTCGTCCGGGTCCGCCCACGCCTGCAGCGCCCGCCAGAGGTCGGTCCGCTCGTCCTGGTTGGTGGCCGAGATGGTGACCATCCGCAGCTGGCCGTCGGTCGGGCGGACGGGCGCGCCGGTGATGGTGATCACCGGCCGCCCCTCGTAGTCGCCCAGGGTGTCCGCCGTGACGCCGGGGAAGGTCAGCGTGTACGGCAGCGGCACGAAGGCCGCCACGCCGAACAGCGCGGCGACGAGCACGCCGCACAGCGTCAGCGCGCGCGTCCGGGGGGCGGTCAGGGCGGGGGGCAGCTTCGGCTCGGGCACAGAGGCATCCAAACACACCGGGGCGCCCCGCGGGCCCGGGCGCGGGCCCGGGCCGCGCCGGTCCGTCAGCGCAGCGCGTCGGCGACCTCGGTCGCGGCCTCGACCACCCGGGGGCCGACCCGCTCGGGGACGAGCCCGTTGAGCATCACCACGCCGACGCTCCCCTCGATCCCGCTCAGCCCGACCAGCGCGGCGGCCGCCCCGGACGCGCCGGACTGCTCCTCGGCGCGGGTGATCACGAAGCCGTCCTCGGGCCTGCGCTGACCGGGGAAGCCCCGGGCCTCCAGGATGGCCCGGCCGGCCGCACTCTCGCTCAGCGGGTGGCGCAGCCCGGTCCGGTACGCGACGTGGAAGTCCGTCCAGCTGGGCTCGACCACGGCGACGGCGAGCGCCTCGTTGCCGTCCACCAGGGTCAGGTGGGCGGTGGCGCCGAGGTCCTCGGCGAGGCTGCGCAGGGCGGGCAGGGCGGCCTCGCGCAGCAGCGGGTGGACCCGGTGGGCCAGGCGCAGCACGCCGAGGCCGACGCGGGCCCGGCCGCCGATGTCGCGCCGGACGAGTCCGTGCTGCTCCAGGGTGGCCAGCAGCCGGTAGACGACGGTGCGGTTGACCGCGAGGCGGGCCGCCAGTTCGGTGACGGTCAGCCCGCGCTCGGAGTCGGCGAGCAGTTTGAGGACCCGTACTCCTCGGTCCAGGGTTTGGGAGGTCTCGGCAGTCACGACGCGCATTCCTTTCCGCGGCGGTCACCGGTTCGGCGTGGCCGGACCGGGTGGGGGTGTCGCGCGCAGGTTGGGTGGGCCGCGCCAGGGCACGCCGTTGCCGTCGTCGTTGACGGGCGCACGGCCCTGCGGGGGTGCCCGCCTCGCGGGGATTGCCTGGCGAGTGAGCGTGTGGGAAAGGTAGTGAAGGAGATGCTCACTGGGGAAGTGCTTGTCCAAAATTCGGTCATGATCGTTTTGATCAATCCCGACAACAGCGGACAAAGGCACCCATAACACCAGGGCTTCGGAGGGCATCAGTTCGATCACAGTCCGGACTTCGGACACTCGGCCCAACCGGAATGCCGGATCAGAGCAGATTGCGCGTGATCGTCCAGAGTGCGGCGACGCCGAGCACCGCCGCCGTGCCCCGCGGCCCGAGCGCCGGCCGCCAGCTCCGCCCGGCCAGGCCGTGCCGCAGCCAGGTGCCGTACAGCAGGGCCACCAGCGGGAGCGCGAGCAGCAGCAGGGCGTTGTCGTGCCAGGCCGCCGCGAGATCGCCGTGCAGCAGGTCGTAGGCCATCCGGGTGCCCCCGCAGCCGGGGCACTGCAGGCCGGTCAGCCTGCGCCACGGGCAGAACGGCAGCGCCTGCCCCGGCAGGTGGGGATCGCGCGACCAGAGGTAGCCGGCCCCGGCCGCGCCGAGGGCCGCCAGCCCGAGCGGCCCGGCCGCCGTGCGCAGCCGCCCGGCCGCGGGAACGGCGAAGCCCCCGCCCCGGGTACGGTCACCGGGGCGGGGGGCACGCGGCTCGCGCGCGGGGCGCGAGGAGCTCATGGCTCAGCTCTTCAGGAGACGGCCCTGGGCGTCGGTGCGGTCGTTGCTGGTGAGGAAGAGGATGCCGTCGATCAGGGCCCAGAAGCCGAGGCCGCCGCAGGTCAGGAGCTGGGCGATGGCGATCCCGGTGTGGCCGGTGTAGAAGCGACCGGCGCCGAAGCCACCGAGGAAGATCTGCAGGACGCCGGCGACGACCTTCGACTTGTCGGACTGCTGGGCGGTGTTCTCGGGGTACGACACGTTCGTTCTGCTCCTTGTGACGACATGGCCGGCCGACGGAGGTCTCCGACGACCGGCAGAACGCTCGGACGGAGCGTTCGAGATGAAGGGGGTGCGACGCCGGTCTCGACAGGCCCCCGGCGGGCCGCCCGTGACGGCCCGAAGCCGTGGCGGTCCCCCCGTGGCGGCGTAGCACGCGGAACACTAGCGGATGATCACACCGGCTGTCTCCACGAATTCTTCGCGGATCCATTAATCGCACATGACCATCCGGCTACGCTCCGTCAGCAGGTCCGTGACCCTCGGCGCAGGTCTCCGCCGCGAAGCCGCCCGCCGCCCGTCACCGTCGGCGACCGACGGTCCGTCAACCCGCGGGCCGGCCGGGCCCGTCACTCCCCCTCGGCGAGACTCCCGCCGCGCGCTCAACGGACCCGCAGCAGCCCCTCGCGCCTGGCCGCCGCCACCGCCGCACCCCGGCTCTCCACGCCGAGCTTGGCGTAGATGTTGGTCAGATGACTCTTCGCCGTCGCCTCGCTGATGAACAGCCGGGCGGAGATCTGGCGGTTGGACAGGCCGTCGGCCAGCAGGTGCAGCACCTCCTCCTCCCTGCGGGAGAGCACCGGGGCGCCACCGCGCATCCGCCGCAGCAGACCGCTCACGACCGCCGGCGCGAGCACCGACTCACCCCTGGCCGCGGCCCGGATGCCGGGCAGCAGCCCGTCCGCGGCGGTCTCCTTGCCCAGGTAGCCGCTCGCGCCGGCGTCGATCGCGGCGAACACGTCCTGCTCGGTGGCGTACGCACTGAGCACCAGGACGGCGGGCGGCGGCTCCAGTGCGACCAGACCGCGGATCAGGTCCACGCCCTGGAAGACCCCCACCCCGAGGTGCAGGTCCAGCAGGACGACGTCGGGGCGCTCCTCCGGCGCCAGCTCGGCCAGCGTCCGCAGCGCCGCCTCGTGCGTCCCGGCCTCGGCGACCACCCGCAGGTCGGGCTGGCCGGCCAGCATCGCGCGCACCCCGAGCCGGATCGCCGGGTGGTCGTCGACCACCATCACCGCGATCGGCGCCGCCGGCCCGGGGCCTGCGGCGGGGGTGGCCCGAGGGGCGGGCCCGGGAGCCGGCGCGGAGCAGCCGGCGGCCGTACAGGACACCGCCGCGACCGGCGCCCGGACGGATGCGGCGCCGAGCTCAGGCATGGTCCGACCACCGTCGCGGACGCGCGCCGCCGGCCCTCCCCGAGCCCCGTACCCACCTGCTCATGCCACTCCCGTCACCTGGTCGAACCGCCTTCGTCGGGCCGGCCCCCGGCGTCCCCGAGGGTCGGTCAGGAGCGGGCGGACGGGCGGACCGCGGCCCGGATCCGGCCCGGCTGAAGGGTAGATCATCGCGTCGCCGGTCCCGCCGGGCCGCCGCCGGCGGGCGGGTCCGGGCGGACGGCGGCGCACCCGGGGCGGCCATCGGGGCCGGCCGGGGTCAGGCCCGCCGCCGGCGCCCGCCGGGCCCCACGGCGCCGTCCCGGTCCGTGAACTCGGCGGTGATCGCGGTACCCGCCCCCGGCCCGGACTCGACCAGCAGCCGCCCGCCGAGCCCCCGCACCCGCCCGGACAGGGCGGCGAGTCCGAGCCCCACGCCCGCGCCGTTCGCGCCGTCCGGCCCGAGCGCGCCGGGCAGCCCCGCGCCGTCGTCGGTGACGGTGACCCGCACCCGGTCGGCCAGGAAGGCCAGCTCGACGACGACGTCCGCGGCGCCGGCGTGCCGGACGGCGTTGGAGGTGGACTCCTGGATCATCCGCAGCATCGCGCTCTCCACCGCCAGCTCCAGCCGGCGCGGCTCGCCCGTGGTGCGCAGGGCCAGTTCCGGGCGCCGCCACCGGCCCGCGCCGGCCGGCCACCGGCCGTCCGCCTCGGTCTCGGCCTCGGCCTGCAGGTCGGCGCCGGCCTCCAGGGTGCGGGTGGTGAGCGCGACCAGGGTCCGGGCGGCCGGCTCCAGACCGCCGGCCGCCAGTTCGGAGTAGGCCACGCCGTGGACGAGGTCCTGGGACTGACCGAGGCTCAGCGCGGCGACGGCCCGGATGGCGGCCAGCCGCTCCCGCACCGACGCACCGTCGTCGGCGCGGGCCAGGGCGAGTTCGGCGGCGCGCACCAGCATGGTGATCGCCGTCAGGCCCTGGGCGACGGTGTCGTGGACGTCGCGGGCCACCTGCCCGCGCTCCTCCAGCCTGCCCTGCTCGCGGTAGGCCTCGGCGGCGGCCCGGGTGGACCTGACCCGGTGCCAGGACCACGCCACGGCGGCCCCCGCCGCGAGGACGGGCAGCAGCGCCCGGGGAGGACCGACTCTGCGCACCGACGCCCCTTTAGCATTGACCAAGTCTTTACGTCCACCGCCCAACGGCCTGATTCTTACTACCATAAAGGCTTAAATCAGTCCCCTCCCTCCGGCGGATGTATCCATTCCGGGAAGGTTGGACTCTGATCGTGCAGAGTGGCACATGATCGACAGGGGACAGTATGCGTTTTCTCGGCCCGCCCGACGCGGGTGATCGGATCGACGCCCACATACCGATGGACCTGTCCTGCGCGCCCGGCCCGGACGTGCGGCTCCGGGTGGGCCTCGCCTTCCGCCCGCGCGACCCGATGGTGCTGCGCCTCACCTTCGACATGGCGGACGGCGCCCCCGTCACCTGGGCCCTCTCCCGGGACCTGCTGCTCGACGGTCTGGACGCACCCGCCGGCCAGGGGGACGTGCAGGTGAGCCCGCACGAGCACGATCCCGACCTGGTCCGGATCCTGCTGCGCTCGCCCGGCGGCACCGCCGAGCTGCTCGCCCCGGCCGCGGCCCTGCACGCGGTGCTGCTGCGCACCGACCGCCTGGTCCCGTTCGGCGAGGAGCCCTGCACCGCCGCCCTGGATCGCGAACTCGCCCTGCTGCTGCAGTCCACCGAGGGCTGAGCTCCGCACCGGACAGCCGGGCGGGCGCAGTGGGGATGCGGGCGTGCGGGCGTGCGCACGCTCCGTCAGGCTGCCCGCACGCCGGGCGGCTCGGCCGCCCGCACGCAGGTCCGCCGGCCGGTCCGGCCTCAGGTCCGGTCGGACGACCCGTGCCGCCGGGCGGTCAGGCCGCCCACTGCTTGACCATGGCGATCCGGGCCTTGAGCTGGTTGGCCGTCGCCTGCGCGGTGAGCGGCCCGCCGCACTGGCGGCGCAGCTCGTTGTGGATGGTGCCGTGCGGCTGGTTCGTCCGGTGGTGCCAGGCCGCGACCAGCCCGTTGAGCTCCTTGCGCAGGTCGCGCAGCTCCTGATGGGTCACCACCGGCCGCTGATCGGCCGGCAGTTCCAGCAGGTCGGCCTGGTCGGCCGGCTTGGCCTTGCTGCGCTGGATCTGCCGGTGCTGGCGCTTCTGCAGCAGCATCTGCACCTGGTCGGGTTCGAGCAGGCCGGGGATGCCGAGGTAGTCGTCCTCCTCCTCGCTGCCCGGGTGCGCCTGCATGCCGAATTCCATGGCGTTGTAGAGCACCCGGTCGAAGACCGCGTCCGACCCGATCGCCTCGTAGGAGAACTCGTCGCCGCCGGCGCCGTCCGGGCCGTCGTTGGCCCGCTCGGCCTCCGCGAGCAGCCGGTCCTCCTCCTCGAAGAGGCCGTCGCCCTCCTTCTTCGGGCGGTCGAGCACGTGGTCGCGCTGGAGTTCCATCTCGTTGGCGAAGCCGAGCAGCGTCGGGACGGACGGCAGGAACACCGAGGCGGTCTCGCCCCGCTTGCGGGCCCGGACGAACCGGCCGACGGCCTGCGCGAAGAACAGCGGGGTGGAGATCGAGGTGGCGTACACCCCGACGGCGAGCCGGGGCACGTCGACGCCCTCGGACACCATCCGGACGGCCACCATCCAGCGGGAGTCGCCCGCCGAGAAGTCGGAGATCCGCTGGGAGGCCTCGGCCTCGTCGGAGAGCACGACGGTGGCGCCCTCCCCGGTGATCTCGCGGATCATCTTGGCGTAGGCGCGGGCGGCGTTCTGGTCGGTGGCGATGACCAGGCCGCCCGCGTCCGGGATGGCCTTGCGGACTTCGGTGAGCCGCTTGTCGGCGGCCCGCAGCACGTTCGGGATCCACTCGCCCTGGGGGGCCAGCGCGGTGCGCCAGGCCTGGGCGATCAGATCCTTGGTCATCGGCTCGCCGAGCCGGGCCTCCAGCTCGTCGCCGGACTTGGTGCGCCAGCGCATGTTGCCGCTGTACGAGAGGAAGATCACCGGGCGCACGACGTGGTCGGCGAGGGCGTGCCCGTAGCCGTAGGTGTAGTCGGCGACGGACTTGCGGATGCCGTCACTCCCCGCCTCGTACTGGACGAAGGGGATCGGGTTGGTGTCCGAGCGGAACGGCGTACCGGTGAGCGCGAGCCGCCGGGCGGCCGGCTCGAAGGCCTCGAAGCAGGCCTCGCCCCAGGACTTGGAGTCGCCGGCGTGGTGGATCTCGTCCATGATCACGAGGGTCTTGCGGGCCTCGGTGCGGTTGCGGTGCAGCATCGGGTTGACGCCGACGCCCGCGTAGGTGACCACGATGCCGTGGTAGTCCTTCGAGAGCGGCCCCGAGGAGTACGCCGGATCCAGCCGGATGCCTATCCGGGCGGCCGCCTCGGCCCACTGCTTCTTCAGGTGCTCGGTCGGGGCGATGACCGTGATCTGCTGCACCAGGTGGTTGTGCAGCAGGTACGAGGCGAGCGTGAGCGCGAAGGTGGTCTTGCCTGCGCCGGGGGTCGCGACGGCCAGGAAGTCCCGGGGCTGCTTCTCGACGTACCGGTCGAGGGCGCCCTGCTGCCAGGCCCGCAGCTTGCCCGCCGTACCCCAGGGCGCACGCCCGGGGAAGGCCGGCGAGAGGTGGTGCGACGGGCCCTGCGCGGCAGCCGGGCGCACCGGTGCGTGCGGCTCGGCCGCGTCGGAGAACAGGGGCGACATGGCAGCGGAAGCGGCGGCAGTACTCACGGTCTCCGAGGGGGATCGTCGCAGGTCAGGGGCCCTCTTGCGGCCCCGGCCCACGGTCGGGCGGCGGTCGGACAACCCGCCTAGCCTACCGGGCCGGGCGCCGGAGCGGCGCCCGACACGGAGGGCCGGCAGGGGTCAGGACCGCCCCTCGTACAGGGCGCGCAGGCGCTCCGCGACGGCGTCCACGTCGCCGATCTCACCGGCCGCGACACCCACCACCAGCAGGTACGCGTCGTCCTGGTCGATGCCGGCCATCTCGGCCCCGTTGAGGTCGAGGAAGACCACCGTGCTCATCCAGGCGGTGCGTTTGTTGCCGTCGACGAAGGGGTGGTTGATCGCCAGCGAGTGCAGCAGCGCGGCCGCCTTCTCGAACAGCCCGGGGTACGCCTCCACCCCGAACATCTGGGACGCGGGGCGGTGCGCGGCGGAGGAGAGCAGTCCGAGGTCCCGGACGCCGACCTCCTGGCCCTGGCAGGCGTACTCGGCGAGCTCCAGGATCTCCAGGACGGTCAGGTACTTCACTCCCCCAGCCTCCGCAGCAGGTCGGAGTGGCGGGCCGCGTACTTGGCGCCGAGCCTGCGGACGGCCTCGCGGTCGGTGCCCTCGTCCAGGTAGCGCTCGATCGCCCGCACGACCACCGCGTGCATGCTGCGCCCCTCCGTCTCGGCCCGCTCGCGCAGGGCCTCCTGCTGTTCCTCGGTCAGTCGCAGATTCATCGCCATACCAGAACGGTACGAAATGTGGGGCCACGGCGGTACCACTTTTCGGCTCGACGGTGTGACCGGGTTCACGGGGCCCGTCGGGTGGAACGAGGAAATCCCGAGCGCCCCGGGGACTCTCACCGGAGGTGAGGCCACCGCCCCACCCGTCACCCGGGCCTCACCCGCACCCTCGGAGGCATCCCCCGTGTCCACCCTCGCCGTCCAGCAGGTCGTCCAGGCCCGCCTCGTCCTCTCCACCCGGCGCTCGGCGCTGCTCCGCGTCACCCTGCGCTACCGCGCCGACGACCCGCTGGCGGTCCGGATGCTCTTCCCCGCCGAGTACTCGCTGGACGCCGGCGCCCCGGACACCGGACCCGCCGTGCAGGAGGTGGAGTGGGTGTTCGCCCGGCAGTTGCTCGCCGCCGGCCTCGACCAGCCGACGGGCCTCGGTGACGTCCACGTCCGGCCTGCTGCCGGCCCGCTGACCGCGGTCGAGCTGCGGGCCGCCGAGGGCGTCGCCCTGCTCCGGTTCGACACCGCCGAGCTGCGCGACTTCCTCGACCGCAGCCTGCTGCTGGTCCCCGAGGGCGAGGAGCACCACCACCTGGACCCGGACCGCGCCCTGGCCGAGCTGCTGCGCTGACCGGCCGGGCCACGGCCCGGCCCGCGACCGCATCCCGGCACGGCGCCCCGTTGGACGGGGGTCCGTCACGCCCGCTTGCCGCCGGCGGTCTCCACCAGGAACGCGTACGCCACCACGTTGCCCTGGTAGCCGTCCCGCTCGCTGAAGCCCCCGCCGCAGGTGATCAGCCGCAGCTGCGCGTCGCCCGCCTGGCCGTACACCCGGTCGTCGGGGAACTCCCGCTTGTCGTAGACCTCGACGGCGTAGATCTGGAAGCCCGCGGTGCTGCCGTCCGCCCTGGCGATCTCGATCCGGTCGCCCTGGTGCAGCGCCCCGAGGCTGTAGAAGACCGCGGGGCCGCGCCGGGTGTCGACGTGACCGGCGAGGATCGCGGTGCCGCGCTGGCCGGGGGTGACCGCCCCCCGGTACCAGCCGGCCAGGTTGCGGTCCTCCTCCGGCGGGGCCTGGAGGTGTCCGGCGCCGTCCAGGCCGAGCCCGGTGACGGGGGCGTCCAGCCCGACCCTGGGGATTCGGATCCGGGTCGGCGCGGAGGCGTCCAGCGGCGGCACGATCGAGACCGGCCCGAAGCCGGCCAGCCGCTGCCCGGCGCCCGGGGAGGGCGGCAGCACCCGGCCGCCGTCGTGCAGCATCCAGGCGCCGAGCACCAGCGCCGCGCCCACCGCGAGGGTCCCCGGCCAGGGGCTCCTGCCGTTCTGCCCGCCCACCCCGCTGCCCCTCTCGCTCCCGCTCCGCCGACCGCTCCACCGAGCGCTCCACGACCGCACTCCCGGCCGACCGCTCCCGGCCGCTCCGGTAGTGCCGCGCTGCGGCCAGTGAACCGGGAGCGGCCGCCCGGCACCGCCCGGAGCACGCCGACCGGGGCGCGGCCCGGCACCCGCAGGGCGTAGGTCACCGCAGGTCAGAGCGGGTGCGACCGGGGCAGGACGAACCCTCCCCCGGGCTGCGCCGAACGGGGCCGGGCCGGTCAGTCGCGCTGCCAGGGCATCCTCGGCCGGGTCAGCCGGGGCCGGGTGAGGAAGCCCTCGGCGGCCGCGTTGGCGGCCACGATCGCGAACAGCTCGGTGGAGCGCTCGTACAGCAGGAACCGCGGGTACCAGCTCGGCTGGTACTTGGCGTTCGCCCGGTACAGCGACTCCAGCTGCCACCACCGCGAGAAGAGCAGCAGCACCCAGCGCCAGAGCCGCAGCACCGGCCCCGCGCCGAGCCGCCCGCCCTGCTCGAACACCGAGCGGAACATCGCGAAGTTCAGCGAGACCCGGTCGACCGGCAGCTCACCGCGCCCCGCCCGCAGCAGCAGCTCGGTGACCAGGTACTCCACCAGCCCGTTGTCGGACTCCCGGTCGCGGCGCATCAGGTCGAGCGAGAGCCCGTGCGCGCCCCAGGGCACGAAGCTGAGCAGCGCGCAGACGCGGTCGTTCTCGTCCCGGCACTCCAGCATCAGGCAGTCGCCGTCGGACGGGTCCCCGAGCCGCCCCAGCGCCATCGAGAAGCCGCGCTCGGTGCGGCCGTGCCGCCAGGCGTCGGCCAGCCGCACCAGACCGTCCAGCTCCGCCTCGGGGATCTCCCGGTGCCGGCGCACCACCACCCGGTAGCCGGCCTTGCGGACCCGGTTGTACGCCTGTCGCAGCGGGCGCATCGGGCGGCCCTCCAGGCTGAAGCCGGCCACCTCGACCACCGCCTCGTCACCGAACTCCAGCGCCTTCAGTCCGGCCCGCCGGTAGACGGTGCCGGCCTGCTCACCCGCCCCCGTGACGGCCGGCACCCAGGCGTTCGCACGGGCCTGCGCCCGCCACTCCTCGATCGCCTGCGGCCAGGCCTCCGGGTCCCCGAGCGGGTCACCGGAGGCCAGCGCCACCCCGAAGACCACCCGGTAGAGCACCGCCGCCTTGCCCGAGGGCGACCAGCAGACGGACTTGTCCCGGCGCAGCCCGAAGTAGCCGAGCGAGTCGCGCTCGCCGTGCCGCTCCAGCAGGGCGCGCAGCCGGTGCTCGTCCTCGTCCCCCATCCGGACCCGGCCGCGCGGGGAACGGAAGAACACCCGCAGGACGAGCAGGAAGAGCGCCGCGCCGAGGATGTTGAGGGTGAGGTCGACCCAGCCGGCCAGGTCGATGCCGGTGTCCAGAACGATGCCGGAGACGGTGAACAGCCGCAGCGACGCGTACAGGAAGCTCGCGCCCCAGCTCGGCGGCGTCTGCCCGGGCGAGGCGAGCCGCACCAGGACGGCGCCCAGCGCGGTGACCACGACCGAGCCGCCGATCAGCACCCAGAGACCGAGCGCCACGTTGCCGTGCTGGCCGCGGACCCGGTAGGCCGGCCGGCCCAGCACCAGCGCGACCAGCAGGCCGAGGCTCAGGACGACCGAGATCCAGTTGAACGGGTGGGCGCGGTCCTCGGGCAGCAGCACCATCGCCAGCAGGAAGATCGCCGTGTACAGGCCGACCACGGTGGTGGCGACGATCCAGGCGGCCCGTTTGCGGCGGCGCAGCATGACGGCGAGCAGCCCGGCGAAGAGCGCGGCGGTGAAGCCGGCCGTCATCAGGACCGGAGTGAAGTACTCGCCGGAGTTGACCCGCTGGACGCGGTCGCGGAACGGCGCGACGGGGGCGGCGATCAGGTTGAGCACCGCGGCCGCCCGCAGGTACCACTCGGCCGCCAGGGCGCAGCGGGCGCGCCAGCGCGGCAGCGGCCGCAGGGGTTCGGGAGCCGGGCCCGGCTCGGGCTCGGGCGCGGGCGCGGACGGCGGTTCGGGCAGCGGCCCGGGCGCCGGTACGGGTGCGGGTACGGGTACGGGCGCGGCCGCGGCGGCCGGCGGGACCTCGCTCCCGGGGGCCCGGTCGGGGGCCCCGGCCAGCACGTTGTAGGCGGAGGTCTTGAACCGGACGATCCGCTGGTGGATCCGGGCGTCCCGGCGTTCGGCCCGGGCGAGCCGCTTGGGCCGGCTCCGGTAGCGCCAGCGCGCCCACGGGCTCTGCGGCCGGGCCAGCCGGATCGCGCCGACCAGCGGCAGCAGCGGGACCATCAGGCCGATCAGGCCGGTCCACAGCTTGCCCTTGAGCAGGCTGACGACGACCAGCGCCAGCAGCACCGCGGCGACGATCAGCTGCCCGACCGTCAGGTGCCGCTGGAAACCGCCCAGCGGCAGCTCGCCGACCAGCAGCAGGCCGATGAAGGCGGCCGCCATGATCACCGCGTCCACGGACTTGCGGCCCTGCTCCTTCCAGTACACGTCCTCCAGGTGCAGGACCAGCGCGAACTCGTCCAGCACCAGTCCGCAGCCGATGCCGAAGGCCAGGCCGAGGATGTCCCAGGGCGCCTCGCCGCAGCCCCGGACGGTGAACGAGCCGATGCCGGCGATCACCATCAGGGCCTGGCCGAAGACGACGTGATGGATGTGCAGCCCGCCGGGGGTGACGTTGCCGGGCCACCAGCTGGTGCCGCGGCGGATCATCCGCACGCTGAAGCGGATGAACAGGAAGGAGCCGATCAGGCCGACCAGCAGCAGGAAGAGCGGCTGGCGGCCGCTGTCGATGATCCGCTCCCGGTACGCGTCGAGCACCGCCTGCCACATGCGTGCGTCCCCCCTCGTCGAGCCGACTGCCGCTCAGCGGGAGGGCGCGGCGATTTATCCCATATGACGCCGTTTCATCGCTTTTCCCGGTCCGGCTCGCCCGCCTGCTGCTCCGATCGGGCGATCACCCGATCCCCCGCCGGGGGATCGCGCGACACGTGCGCCGTGGCGACCGGACGGCATGCCATGCTGTGCCCACATCGGCCCCGAAGGCCTATCACCCCATTTGTCGGACTGGACGTCCGGACCGCCTCATGAACGGAGTGACCATGGACGCGCTCTCCCGTCGGACCCTGCTGGCCGCGGGTGCCGCCACTGCCGCCACCCTCGCGGCCGGCTGCTCCGGCAGCGGCTCCGACGGCGGGCAGGCGGCGGCCCCGGCGCCGGTCCCGGTGGATCCGGCGGCGCGCACCGAGAGCCCCACGGCCGTCCCCAAGCCGCCGGCCACCGCCATCGGCGACGGCTCCACCTCGGACACCGGCCCGCAGCCGAACCAGCCGAAGGCCGAGCAGCTGAAGCCGGGTGAGCGCCCGCCGCAGTTCGTGGTGTTCTCCTGGGACGGCGCCGGCGAGCTGGACAACCGGCTGTTCACCAGGTTCCGCAAGCTCGCCCAGGACCACAAGGCCTCGATGACCTTCTTCCTCAGCGGCATCTACCTGCTGCCCGAAGGCAAGAAGAACCTCTACCACCCGCCGCAGCACAACGTCGGCGCCTCCGACATCGGCTACCTGACCGACCAGCACATCCACGACACGATCGAGCAGATCGGGGCGTCCTGGCTGGAGGGCCACGAGATCGGCACCCACTTCAACGGGCACTTCTGCGGCGCCAACGGCGGCGGCAGGTGGTCCCCCGAGGAGTGGGACAGCGAGATCGAGCAGGCGATGGCCTTCGTCATGAACTGGAAGACCAACACCGGCTTCACCGACCTCCCCGCACTGCCCTTCGACTACCGCAAGGAGCTGATCGGCGGTCGCACCCCGTGCCTGGAGGGCCAGCGCGGGCTGCTGCCGACCGCCGCCAAGCGCGGCTGGAAGTACGACAGCAGCGGCCCCGGCGGGCTCCAGGTCTGGCCGCAGAAGTTCCAGGGCGGCGCGCTGTGGGACTTCCCGCTGCAGTCCGTGCCCTTCCCCGGGCACAGCTTCCAGGTGCTGTCGATGGACTACAACATCATGTACAACCAGTCCGGCAACAACACCAAGGGCGACTCGGGCATGTACCCCGCCTGGCAGGCCCAGGCCCGGGACGCCTACCTGGCCGGGTTCGAGCGCGCGTACACGACCAACCGGGCACCGCTCTACATCGGCAACCACTTCGAGCAGTGGAACGGCGGCATCTACATGAACGCCGTCGAGGAGGTGCTGACCACCATCGCCGCCCGCCCCGAGGTCCGGCTGGTGTCGTTCCGCCAGCTCGTCAACTGGCTGGAGGCGCAGGACCCGGCCGTCCTGCGCAAGCTCCAGGGGCTGAACCCCGGCCAGACCCCGGCCGGCGGCTGGGAGGCCTTCCTCGGCACCCCGGCCGCACCGCCGGCGCAGCCCGCACCGCCGGCCGCCGAGCCCGCGACCGTGGGCTGAGCGCTCGGCCGACCGGCCTCAGGCCGGGTCGGACACGGCCTGGGCCCGGGGGCGGGTCCGGCCGGAGACCAGGGCGCCCAGCAGGGCCACCCCGGTCATGGTCAGGAAGATCACCGCGAAGGCGCCGGCCGAGCCGGTGCCTTCGGCGGCCTCGTGGGCGGCGACCGGCGAGCCGCCGCCCAGCGCCGAGAACAGCACCCCCGCCAGGCCCACCAGCAGGACGTTGCCCAGCGCGTCGCTCATCTGCAGCGAGGCCGAGTTGGCCCCGGCCTCCTCGGGGGTGGAGAGCTTCATCATCAGCACGCTGATGCTCGCCACCGCGAGACCCATCCCGATCCCGCCGACCGCCCAGGCCACCGCCGTCACCCAGACCGGCACCGCCGGGACGAGCACCAGCGCCGCGCCCGCGATCGCCACCGCCGTCAGCACGAAACCGGCCCGGATCATCGCCTCGCGGTAGCGCTCCGCCCCCGGCCGGCCCTGCAGCCAGGAGCCCAGCGCCCAGGACAGGCCGCCGCTGGTCAGGGTCAGCCCGGCCATCGTCGGCGACAGCCCCCGCTGGGTGACCATCATCAGCGGGATGAACGCCTCCGCGGCGAAGAACGCCCCGGCCGCGACACCGCGCAGCAGGATCACGGTCGGCAGCCCCCGGGCCGCCCGCAGGGTGCCGGCCGGCAGCAGTCGCAGCACCGCGGGCAGCAGCAGCGCCGCCCCGGCCACGGCCGGGAGCAGCGCCGGCAGGTCGAACCGCTGCCCCGCGTACTGCAGCAGGCCGGCGCCGAGCGCGGCCATCGCGGCCAGGCCGGCCCGGCGGCGGTCGAAGGAGCCCCCGGTGGCCGCCGACTGCTCCTTCTCGGAGCGGCGCAGCGCCGGGCCCATCACCGCCAGCGGCAGCAGCACCAGCACCGGGACCGCCAGGAAGACCCACCGCCAGCCGAGGTGCTCGGTCACCGCGCCGGAGACCACCGGCCCGACGATCGAGGGCAGCACCCAGGCGGAGGAGAAGGCGGCGAACACGGCCGGGCGCAGCCGCTCCGGGTACGCCCGGCCGACCACCACGTACAGCGCGACGATCACCAGCCCGCCGCCCAGGCCCTGCACCGCGCGGCCCGCCACGAACGGCCACATGCCGGGTGCCGCGCCCGCCACCACCAGGCCGGCCGCGAACACGGCTATCCCGGTGAACAGCGGCCGCATCGGCCCGCTCCGGTCGCACCACTGGCCGGAGACGACCAGGGCGAACAGCGTGGTGGTGAAGTACCCGGAGAAGGCGAAGGCGTACAGCCCGAGCCCGTCGAGCTCGCGGGCGGCCACCGGCATCGCGGTGTTGACCGCGGTGGCCTCGAAGGCCAGCAGCAGCACCACCGAGACGATGCCGAGGGTGAGGGCCCGGTAGCGGCCGCCCATGACTCCGTCGGAGTCGTTCGTACCGGGGGGAAGCCGGTCGGGGGCAGGGTCGACCGAGGTGGGGGAGGCTGTGGTCATACCCGCCATCGTAAGGCGCGACGAGGGCTGTGACCCCTGACCAACGTCCTTGATCGCATACGCCGCGGGACCTAGGTCCCGCGGTGCCCGCGGGCGGCCGTCAGTGCAGCACCTTGAGGCCCACCACACCGGAGACGATCAGCAGCAGGCAGCCGATCCGGGCCGCCGTGGCGGCGTCGCCGAGGGCCGTCATCCCGTACAGGGCGGTGCCGATCGCGCCGATGCCGACCCAGACCGCGTAACCGGTGCCGATCGGGATGGAGCGCATCGCGTACGCCAGGCCGCCCATGCTGAGCACCAGGGCGACGGCGAAGACCACGGTGGGGACGAGGCGGGAGAAGCCCTTGGAGTTCGTGAGGGCGACCGCCCAGACGGTCTCCAGGACGCCGGAGACGAGGAGCACGAGCCAGGCCATGACGGAACCGATCCTTCGCAGTGACCAGCGGCCGGGTTGCCGCTGTCCTGCGCCGTCTTGTCGTGCCGGGTACGACGCGCTCGTCCGGGGCGATCGCTCGCCTGTCTTCGACCGTAGCACGCACCGCCGCCGAAGCCGCCACACGGAATTTACAATAGATATTGACGCACCCCACCCCGGTCCGCATAAGATGAATTCACCAGACAGCGCGACGACGGGAGTTGGACATGAACAGGAAGCCGGTGGCCCTCGCAGCGCCCCGCACCTGTGCCGCTCCCCGGTGTTGTCGCCCCTGTCCCTGCGCCTGAGCGCAGCTTTCCTCCCCCGACGACGGGCTGAGCCCTCGTCACCCCCACGGCCGTGTGCCCGAGTGGTTTAGGGAACCGCCTGCAAAGCGGTTTACACGGGTTCGATTCCCGTCATGGCCTCCACACCGAATTGCCGGTCGGCAGAAACACGCCGACCGGCAATTCGTCGTGCAATTTCCGAATTCCGGCCGGGTAATTCACCGCACTGCGCGGGTGCTCCGACGCCCGCTCCCCCGGACGGGTGAACACCGGGCCGATCCCGCGAACACCGGGGCGGCGGCACCGGCCCGCGCCGGCAGCGACCCGGCCCGCGCTCGACCCGGACCCGGCGGCCCGGCCCCGGCGCTCGCGGGGTCAGGCGCTGACGGCGTCCTCGGCGCGGATCGGCAGCCGGCCGACCGGGAGGCCGGTGGCGGCCCGGACGGCGGCGGCGACGGCGGCGGGAGCCACCACCGCGGGGGCGGCGCTGACGGCCTTGGCACCGAAGGTGGCGACCACGTCGCGCTCCTCCAGCAGGGCCGCGATCCGTACCTCGGGGGTGTCCAGGGCGGTCGGCAGCCGGTAGCCGGTGAGGGACGGGTTGACCAGCACTCCGCCCTCGGTGCGGAGGTCCTCCAGCAGGGCCAGGCCCACGCCCTGGGCGACACCGGCCTCGATCCGGTCCTCGATCTGGCGCGGGTTGAGCGCCCGGCCGACGTCCTGGGCGACGGTGACGTCCACCACCCGGACGGCGCCGAGCTCGATGTCCACGTCGACCACGGCCCGCATCGCGCAGAAGGCGATGGAGACGAAGGCGTCGCCCTGCCCGGCCTCGTCGAGCGGCTCGGTCGGGTGCGGACGGCACTGGGCGGTGGCCCAGAGCTCCTTGCCCTCCAGCGCCTCGCCGACGGGCATGCCGAGCACCCCGTCGTAGGAGGTGATCTTGCCGTCGGCGATCGAGAGCAGCTCCACCGACATGCCGAAGTTCGCGGCGATCGGCTGGAGCAGCTGGTGGCGGACCATCAGTGCGGCCCGCTCCACCGCGCCGCCGGAGACCCAGGTGTGCCGGCCGCGGGCGGAGGGCCCGGCGATCGACTGGTCGCTGTCGACCGGCGCGATGTAGACCTCGCTGACGCCGAGCACGCTCTGCACGATCTGCCGGGCGAGGGTCGAGAAGCCCTGGCCGGAGTCGACCGCCGCGCAGATCACGGTGGCGTGGTCGCCGCTGACCCGGACGGTCGCGGTGGACACCTCGTCCTCGCCCTCGGCGCCGAGCATGTGCACCATGCCCACCGCGTAGCCGATGCCGCGCCGCACCGAGGCCGGGTCCCCGGCGCCGCCGGGTCCGCCCGGCAGCAGCCAGTCGGCGTCCGGGTCGTCCACCGGCAGGGCGGGCAGCGGCTCGGCCGCGACGGCGTCCAGCAGGGCGGTGACCGGCGCCGGGCAGGTGACGGCCTGGCCGGTGGGCATCGAGTCGCCGGTGGCGAGCGCGTTGCGGCGGCGGATCTCCACCGGGTCCAGGCCCAGGCGGACGGCGAGCTGGTCGAGCTGGGACTCGTACGCGAAGCAGGTCTGCAGGGCGCCCTCGCCGCGCATCCGGCCGGCCGGCGGGTTGTTGGTGCGCACCGCCCAGGCGTCCACGAAGACGTTCGGGCAGACGTACGGGCCGACCGAGAAGGCGGTGGCGGCGGCCAGCGCCTCGGCGGAGACGTCGGCGTAGGCGCCGCCGTCCAGCAGGATCTGCGCCTCGACCTTGACCAGGCGGCCCTCGGCGTCCGCGTGGTGGCGGTAGCGCAGCAGGGCCGGGTGGCGGGTGGTGTGGGTGTGGAAGGACTCCTCGCGGGTGAGGGTCATCTTCACCGGGCGGCCGGTGCGCAGGGCGAGCAGGGCGAGGGTGACCTGGAAGGAGAGGTCCTCGCGGTCGGCGGTGGCACCGGGGACGCCGGTGACGACCAGCCGCACCCGGTCGGGTTCCAGCCCGAGGCAGGCGGCGGTGCGGTCGCGGTCGCCGTGCGGGTCGGTGGAGGACAGGTGCAGCTCGACGCCGCCGTCCGGCCGGGGCACGGCGAGGCCGGCCTCGGCGCCGAGCGGGGCCGGGTCCTGCCGGCCGACCTGGTAGAGGCCCTCGACGATGACCTCGCCGATCGCCTCCGGGTCGCCGGTGCGCAGCGGCAGGTGGCGGAAGAGGTTGCCGTCGGGGTGCAGCGGCGGGGCGGTGAAGGACTGCTCGGGATCGGTGACGGGCTCCAGCAGCTCGTACTCGACCACGATCGAGGCGGCGGCCAGCCGTGCGGTGTCGGGGTGCTCGGCGGCGACGGCGGCGACCGGCTCGCCGTGGTGGCGGACCACGCCGGCGGCCAGGATCGGGCGGTCGGCGACCACCGGGCCGTGCGGGGCGCCGTCCCGGCTGCCGTCCGGCCCGGCCGGCAGGTCCTCCGCGGTGACCACGGCGCGGACGCCGGGCAGTGCGAGCGCCGCGGAGGTGTCGATCGAGACGATCCGCGCGTGCGGGTGCGGGGCCCGCAGCACCGCGCCCCAGAGCAGGCCCTCGGCCCACAGGTCGGAGGCGTACGGGTAGATGCCGAGCGCCTTGGGGAGCGCGTCGGTGCGCAGCGGTGAGCTGCCGAGGCCGAACGGCTCGGGCTGCTCGCTCTCCGCGCCGTCCGGCCGGGCGCTGTCCGCCGGCGGCATTGCCGCGATGTCGCTGGGCGAGGTCATGCGTGGCGGTCCTCGGGAATGGAGGTCCCCGAAGGCTGGGGGACGATGCCGTGCGCGGGGTCGCCGCCGTACGGGTGGCCCGCCTGGGCGCCGTCGGTCGGGACGCCGTGCGGGGGCGTGGGGATGTACGGGGTGCCCTGGGCGGGGGTGCCGTCGTAGCCGGGGCCGTCGTAGGCGATGCCGTGGGCGGGGGTGCTCTCGTAGACCGGCCCGTCGTACGGGGCGTGCTCGAAGTCCGCGGTGTCGTACTCGCCGCTGCGGTAGGCCGGGCCGGGGTAGGCGGGGTCCGGTGCCGCGGGTGCCTGGTAGGGCGCGCCCTCGTAGCCGGCGCCCGGGTAGCCGGGCGCGCCGGGCGCGTACGTCCCGTGCGCCGGGGTGCCGGGGTAGGGCGTCTCGGCGAAGCCGTTGTGGTGGAAGTAGCCCTGGCCCGCGCCCTGGCCGGTGGTCCCCTGCTGGGCGGGGATGGACGGCACGGGCGGCATGACGGCGGTGTCGTACACGCTGCTGTCGTACGCCGCGCCGGGCCGGCCCTCGCCGGGGGCGCCGTAGGCCGGGCCGGGGCCGGCGCCCAGGTCCATGCCCAGGCCGGTGCCGGCCGCGGTGGGCCGGGCCTGGTGGTCGATGCCGTAAGAACCGTTCGGGTGGCCCGGGGCGGCCGGTCCGGGCTGCCCGTCGGGCACCGGGTGCGGCGCCTGGACGAGCGGCTGCGGGTCGTGCTCCACCCAGGCCTCGGAGTCCGCGTACACCGGCAGCTCGCCGGCCAGCGGCACGTCGGCCGCGGACTGCTCGGTGACCACCGGGGCCGGGGCGGGCTGCTGGGCGCCGCCCTCCTCGGCCTGCTCCGTGCTCTCCTCGGCCTGCTCGGCCTCGACCGCGCGGGCCTCGGCGACGCTCTGGACGGCCGTCAGCACGCCCCGGTAGCCGGTGCAGCGGCAGAGGTTGCCGCAGAGCGCCTGGCGGGCCTCGACGTCGCTGGGGCGGTGGTTGCGCTGCAGCAGGTCGTGCACGGCCATCGCCATGCCGGGGGTGCAGTAGCCGCACTGCACCGCGCCCGACTCGGCCAGCGCCTGCTGGACGTCGCTGGCGGCGCCGCCGGCCGACAGGCCCTCGACGGTGTTGATCTCGCTGTCCGCGGCCAGCGCGGCCGGCACCAGGCAGCCGGCCACCAGCTGGCCGTCCACCTGCACCGAGCAGGCGCCGCACTCGCCCTGCTCGCAGCCGTCCTTGGCGCCGGCCAGGCCGAGCCGCTCGCGCAGCACGTAGAGCAGGCTCTCGCCGATCCAGGCGTCGGTGACGGGGCGCTCGAAGCCGTTGACCCGCAGGGTGTACGAGGCGCACGGGCGCATCTCCGCGCTCACCGGCGGGGCCGGGTCGAGCGGGCCGGAGTCGAGAGATTCGGTGGTCACTTCAGCGCCCTTCCCAGTGCCCGGCGGGCCAGCACCGATACGGTACGCCGCAGCCGGACGGCGGCGGCGGTCGGCCCCTCGGTCACGGCCTCCCAGGGGCCCTCCGCGGCGTAGCCGTCGGGGACGCAGGCGGCGGCCACGTACTCGCCGAAGGCGGCCGTCGCGGCGGGGTCGATCTCGCGCGAGCCCTCCCAGTCGATGCAGCTCGCGACCCAGGTCTCGGCCTCCAGCGGGCGCAGCGGCACGGGGGCGACGGCGCCGACGGCGCAGCGCACGGCGCGGCGGGCCGGGTCCAGCACGACGGCGACGGAGGCGGTGGCCCGGGCCGGGCCGCTGCGGCCGGTGGCCTTGAGGAAGACCTGGGGGGCGTGCAGCAGCGGCACCCGCACCCAGGTGAGCAGTTCGCCGGGGCGCAGCGGGTCGAGACCGGTCAGCAGGTGGCTGATCGGAACCTCGCGGGTGGCGCCGGGCCGGGCGAGGGTGGCGGTGGCCTCCAGGGCGGCGAGCACCGGGAGGGTGTCGCCGGCCGGGGACGCGGTGGCGATGTTGCCGCCGAGGGTGCCGACGTTGCGCACCTGCGGGGGGCCGGCGGTGCGGGCGGCGTCGGCGAGGGCGGGGATGAGGGCGGCGAAGTCGGGGCGGTCCATCCGCGCGTGGGTGAGGCCGGCGCCGAGGACGGCGGTGCCGCCGTCCTCGTAGCGCCAGCCGCGCAGCTCGGTGATCCGGCCCAGGCCGATCAGGGCGGCGGGGCGCAGCCGTCCGGCGTTGACGGCCTCCATCAGGTCGGTGGCGCCGGCCACCGGTACCGCGGCCGGGGTGGCGGCAAGCGCCTCGACGGCCTCGTCGAGGGAGGCCGGCAGCATGATCGTCCGGTTCACCTGGGTCCCACCGTGCTCCACTTGCTCATCGACGACCCGCCCCCGTCTGGCAGCACGGCCTGGCCCGTAGGGTACGGGCGATCGGGCAGGGTTGGGCAACTCTGGCACACAATGCTCAATGATCACTTCTGGGCCGGTGGACGGGTGTGCCCGATTGTGGCCGAAACCAGCCGGTATCAGCTCCGGTCCGGTACGAACCGGAGCCGATTGTTCACCTTTTCTTGACGCACGACGACCGGGTGGAAGTTCCCTGCCCGGGCGTCACACCCGCCGCGCCCCGGTGACACCCGCGGTGCCCCCGGGTGACGGCCGCGGTGGACCGGCCCACCCGGGGTGGGCCGGTCACGCCCGCGGCCACCCGGGTCACACCTGCGGGGGCGCGCCCTCGATCGGGCGGCCCATCACCCCGGGCCAGCGCTGCCACGGGTGCGGGCCCGCGGCCGGGCGGTACTCCACCCCGAGGGCGTCCAGCCGGGCCAGGTGCGCCGTCATCCGCCGCTCGAAGCCGGCGTAGTCGCGGGCCGCGGGATCGGCCGGCAGCCGGGACCACGCCACCTCGGCGAAGGCCGCCAGCCGGGGGAAGGCCCGGTAGTCGATGTCCCGGGCGCTGTCCATGAACTCGGTCCAGAGGTTGGCCTGGGTGCCGATCACGTGCCGGGCGGCGTCCTCGTCGAGCTCGGCGGGCACCGGCTCGAAGCGGTAGACGTCCTCCAGCGAGCGCACCCAGCCGACCGGGATCGGCTCGTCGTCGCCGGGCGCCTGCCGGTGGTCCAGGTAGACGTGCTGCTCGGGGCACATCACCACGTCGTGCCCGGCCTTCGCGGCCGCCACCCCGCCGCCGTAGCCGCGCCAGGAGGACACCGTGGCGCGGGGCGCCAGCCCGCCCTCCAGGATCTCGTCCCAGCCCACCAGCCGGCGGCCCCGCTCGGCCAGCCAGCCGTCGAAGTGCCGGACGAACCAGCTCTGCAGCTCGTCCTCGTCGGCCAGCCCGAGCTCCTTGATCCGGGCCTGCGCGGCGGCGCTGGCCCGCCACTGCTCCTTGGGGCACTCGTCGCCGCCGATGTGGACGTACTCGGACGGGAAGATCTCCAGGACCTCCTCCAGCACCTCCTCCAGGAAGCGCAGGGTCCCGTCCGACACGTTGAAGACGTTGGGGCTGACGCCCCAGTCCGTCCAGACGCCGAGGGCCGCGGTGTCCACCACGTCGGTGTTGCCCAGCTCCGGGTAGGCGGCGACGGCGGCCTGGGCGTGGCCCGGCAGTTCGATCTCGGGGACGACGGTGATGTGGCGCTGCGCCGCGAAGGCGACGATCTCGCGCAGGTCGTCCTGGGTGTAGAAGCCGCCGTGCGGGCGGTCGTCACGGCGCTCGCCGGCCCGGTAGCCGGTCATCGAGCGCTCCCGCCAGGACCCGGCCTCGGTGAGGCGCGGGTGGCGCTTGATCTCGATCCGCCAGCCCTGGTCGTCGGTCAGGTGCAGGTGCAGGACGTTGAGCTTGTGGACGGCCATCAGGTCCAGGAACCGCAGCACGTCCGACTTGGGCAGGAAGTGCCGGGAGACGTCCAGCAGGACGCCGCGCCAGCCGAACCGCGGCGAGTCCTCGACGTCACCGCCCGGCAGGACCCAGCCGGTGCGGCGCAGCGGGGCGCGCCGGTAGGCGTCCGGGCCGAGCAGCTGGCGCAGGGTCTGCGCGCCCCAGAGCGCCCCGGCGGGGCCGCCGGCCGTGACCCGGGCCCGGCCGGGGCGCACCGAGATCCGGTACGCCTCGGCGTCCAGGCTGTCGTCGAGGTCGAGTTCGATGCCGGCCGGGGAGCCGGCCGGCGCCGGGCGCAGCGCCAGCCCGGTCGCGCCGGTGAGCGCGGTGCGCAGCCACTGCTCGACCGACTCCAGGCCGGGCGCGGAGGCGAGCGTGGTGTCCTGGTCGAGGGGGAAGTCCTGGTCCGCGAGGCGGACGGAACTCAGCGGGGCAGGGATGAGGTCCATGCCGCCATCCTGCCCCGCCGAACCCAAATGGCATAGACCAATCGTGGGATCGATTCGGCCGGGCCGCAGGATCGATCCGCCTTTGATCTGCGCAGGTCAGCCGTTGTCCTTGCCGCCGCCCTTGCCATCGGCGGGCTGGCCGATGCCGTCGTAGATCTCCTTGCACATCGGACACACCGGGTACTTCTTCGGGTCACGCCCCGGCACCCAGACCTTGCCGCACAGCGCCACCACGGGAGACCCGGAGAGCGCGCTCTCCATGATCTTGTCCTTCTGGACGTAGTGCGCGAAGCGCTCGTGGTCGCCGTCCCCGTGGGACACCTGCGGGACGGGCTCGACCAGGGTGCCGGTGCCGAGGCCGCGCTCGGGCTCAAGAGTGCTCATGAGTGCCAAGTCTATGGGGGCGTCGCGAGACCGGGCCAGTGTGCGCAGGCGCGGGCCGGTGCGCGGCGGCGCGGGCGCGCCCGCAGGCGTGGGCGGGCGGCGGGGCCGGGCCGGTCGGCACGCTCAGTTCAGCGTCGGGTCCTCCGGATAGGTCGCCAGCAGCGCGAGCGGCCCGCGCTGGCGCCGCAGCACCGAGCGCCACAGCCGCTCCGGCTCGGGACTGGAGATGTCGCCCGGCTCGCAGTCGACCAGGTACCAGGCGCCCTCGGCGATCTCCGTCTCCAGCTGGCCCGGGGCCCACCCCGCGTACCCGGCGAAGATCCGCAGGCCGCCGAGCTCCCCCGCCAGCACCTCCGGCGGCGCCTCCAGGTCGACCAGGCCGATCGCGCCGTGCACCCGCCGCCAGCCGAGCGGCTCCGCCTGCCCCGGCTCGCCCGGCGCGACGGCCAGGCCCAGCGCGGCGTCCAGCGCCACCGGGCCGCCCTGGAAGACCACGGCGGGCTGCCCCACCATCGCGCCCCAGCCGTCCAGCACCGCCCCCACCTCGATCGGCGTCGGGTGGTTCAGGACGACGCCCAGCGCCCCCTCGGCGTCGTGGTCGAGGAGGAGGACGACGGCCCGGGCGAAATTGGGATCGGTGAGCACGGGAGTCGCCACGAGCAGCCGGCCGGTGTGCGATTGCGCCGCGGTCATGCCTCACATGATCCCGCAGGAGACCCCGCCACGGGCACCTCAACACGAAACCCCGCCGGGCCCGCCGGACACCCGTACGGCCCAGTACGCGGGCGCGGCACCACCCGGAGAGAGCACCATCACCACAGGAGCAGACGGGAACCATTCACACGCCTACTACCATCTACTGATGGTGGACGCCCTTTCGCGGCGGAAACTCGCTCGCCCGGGCCCCACAGCCGCCCGTACGACCCCACCACGCCAGGCTCTCCCGCGGAGCCCGGACCCGACCTCTGGCACCCCGGATTGCGAGAACGATGACCGACGACGTCCTGCTGGTTCACGGCGGAAACCCGCTCGAAGGCGAGATCCGGGTCCGGGGTGCGAAGAACCTGGTCCCCAAGGCCATGGTCGCCGCCCTGCTCGGTCAGGGCCCCAGCCGGCTGCGCAACGTCCCGGACATCCGTGACGTCAAGGTCGTGCGCGGCCTGCTCCAGCTGCACGGCGTGACCGTGCGCACCGGCGACGAGGACGGCGAGCTGATCCTCGACCCCTCGCACGTGGAGAGCGCCAACGTCGCGGACATCGACGCGCACGCCGGGTCCTCGCGGATCCCGATCCTGTTCTGCGGCCCGCTGCTGCACCGCCTCGGCCACGCGTTCATCCCGGGCCTGGGCGGCTGCGACATCGGCGGCCGGCCGGTGGACTTCCACTTCGAGGTGCTCCGCCAGTTCGGCGCCACCATCGAGAAGCACCCGCAGGGCACCTACCTGGTCGCCGCCCAGCGACTGCGCGGCACCAAGATCGAGCTGCCGTACCCGTCGGTCGGCGCGACCGAGCAGGTGCTGCTCACCGCCGTCCTCGCCGAGGGCGTCACCGAACTGCGCAACGCGGCCATCGAGCCGGAGATCGTCGACCTGATCTGCGTGCTGCAGAAGATGGGCGCGATCATCTCGCTGGGCACCGACCGCACCATCCTGATCACCGGCGTGGACGAGCTCGGCGGCTACAACCACCGCGCGCTGTCGGACCGCCTGGAGGCCGCCTCCTGGGCCTGCGCGGCGCTGGCCACCAAGGGCGACATCTACGTCCGCGGCGCCGACCAGATCCCGATGATGACCTTCCTCAACACCTTCCGGAAGGTCGGCGGCGCCTTCGAGGTCGACGACGAGGGCATCCGCTTCTGGCACCCGGGCGGCGAGCTCAAGGCCATCGCCCTGGAGACGGACGTGCACCCCGGCTTCCAGACCGACTGGCAGCAGCCGCTGGTGGTCGCGCTGACCCAGGCCAGCGGCCTGTCCATCGTGCACGAGACGGTCTACGAGTCGCGGCTCGGCTTCACCAGCGCGCTGAACCAGATGGGCGCGCACATCCAGCTCTACCGCGAGTGCCTGGGCTCCACCCCGTGCCGCTTCGGCGCGCGCAACTTCCAGCACTCGGCGGTCGTCTCCGGCCCGTCCAAGCTGATCGGCGGCGAGCTGGTCATCCCCGACCTGCGCGGCGGCTTCTCGTACCTGATCGCGGCGCTGGCCGCCGAGGGTACCTCGACCGTGCACGGCATCGACCTGATCAACCGCGGCTACGAGAACTTCATGGAGAAGCTCCGTGACCTCGGCGCCCACGTCGAGCTGCCCAGCGAGGAGCTGGTGACGGCCTGACGGCCCACGACGACGGCCGGTGGCCGGGCTCCCCTCGGGGAGTCCGGCCACCGGCCGTTGCGGGCCCGTACGGGCGCCGTTGCGCCCCCGTTCCGGACGCGTTCGCCGAACTGCGCCCGACCGCGCGCCCCACGGGCCCCGGAACGCCGCCGGGGGGGGGCCCCCCCCCAGGGGGCCCCCCCCCCCGGGTTCCCGCCCGCCCCGGGCCCCCCCGCCCCCCCCGCGGCCACGCCCCCAGT